>CAKZRU010000105.1 GCA_937146725.1 uncultured Myxococcales bacterium | reverse complement strand
AAGTTTTTGATCTTTTTGTTGCTTTGGATGCGGATGAAAACCAACTTGATTTCCCTGTTTTATACGCCTCGGGCCGTGATGGTTGGGCAGTCAATGAGCTAGAGGATGAGCAAAAAGATCTAATTCCTTTACTGAACGCCATCCAAGAATTGGCTCCCGCTCCAAAAGTTGAACTTGAAGCGCCCTTCCAAATGCAGGTTGCAACCATTGGCTATGATGACTTTATTGGTCGTATTGCTATCGGTCGTATTCTTAAGGGGACCATCAAAAAAGGCGATCAACTTTCCTGTCTTGGTTTAAGCGAAGAAGGTCCACGCAAAGCTCGCGTTACTCGATTGACCGGCTTTGTAGGTCTTGCGCAAGTTCCGGTAGAAGAAGCGGGTGCTGGTGATATTGTTGGTATTGCTGGTTTCTTAGATATTCTACCCGGTGAAACTCTGTGTGATCCAGCTCACCCAGAAGCATTACCACCAATTGCAGTTGATGAGCCTACCATTTCTATGGAGTTCATCGCCAATAACAGTCCATTCTCGGGCCTAGATGGTGATCACGTAACAAGCAGTAAGCTTCGTGAGCGTTTATACAAAGAGCTACAATCTAACGTAGCGCTTCGCGTGGAAGATACAAACTCTCCTGAAATATTCAAGGTTTCAGGTCGTGGTGAGCTTCACCTAGGTATTTTAATTGAAACCATGCGCCGTGAAGGGTATGAGCTTATGGTATCAATGCCAAGAGTTGTCATTAAAGATGGTCCTAACGGCAAAGAAGAGCCTTATGAAGAAGTGACAGTAAGTTGTGATGGCGAATACAGTGGTTCAGTCATCCAAGAACTTAATCAACGTGGTGGTGAAATGCGTGATTTGCGCGCTGATTCTGACGGCATGTCTCGTATTGAGTTCTTGGTGCCTTCTCGTGGTTTAATTGGGTATCGCTCAAGCTTCCTAACTCAAACTCGTGGTACCGGTAATCTTTATCGTACCTTTGATAGCTATGGTCCTTATAAAGGCCCATTCCAACGCCGTGCTAGTGGTGCTTTGGTTGCTTTAGAGAGCGGTGCGGTCACCAGTTATTCGATGGAGAGTTTGCAAGAGCGTGGACAGCTTTTTGTTAATCCGGGCGAAAAGGTTTATTTTGGTCAGGTAGTGGGTGAGTCGGCACGTAATCAAGATATGGTCGTTAACCCTTGTAAGGCTAAAAAGCTTGATAATATACGTAGCGCAACTAAGGATATTGACACCAAACTCAACGCGATTCGTAAAATGACCTTGGAAGAGGCTTTGGAGTTTATTAACTCCGATGAACTTGTCGAAATCACACCTGGTGCCGTACGACTACGTAAGCGTATTCTCGATCACAGCGATCGTAAGCGTCTTGAGAAAAAAGCTGAGTCTAAATAATACTGAAGACTCGCTTTATCCTCTTAAAAACTTAAAGCCAAGGCCCAAGCCAACAAGAATTGAGACGAGTAGAACCAAGCCTCCACCACTTTCTTCTCGGCGGCGACGCTCTCGCTCAATGTAGGCATTGGAATAAGCATCTTGTGGACTAATGCCCTCAGGAAGATAGTCTGGGTTTCTGACTATGCCCTCTGTCTCATATGCTTGCACCTTGCTTTCAAGTTTTAAAAGCTCGGCATCTTCTAAAACATGATCTTCGTAAAGAGCTTCTTGGATTTCAGGGTCTTCCCAGTGGTGATACCAAAATAAAGCTGTGGCTGCCGAGGCTAAAAAATACGGGTCCCACACATCCACAATCGCTCTTTGTCGATCAAAAAAGCTTCGTCTAAATCTTCGACGTGGTCTAAACTTTCGTCGCCAAGAACGCTTAAGGCTTGACTCCCCAAGCCACCATGAACCATAGCTTGAATAGCGATTTGATCTTCTTGGTCGCCTTGCTCTTCTCGGTCTAGGGCGCTGGGTTCTACTTCGAGAATTAACCGAACGAGAAGACTTGGAACGAGTTGTTGGTTTAGAAGAAGAAAAGATTCCTTTTAAACTGATTCCCTTTGTTCTTGATCGTGAAGAACTACGAGGTCTTCGTGATCGGGAAGAAGTGCGAGAACGACTCGATCGTCTATAGGAGCTAGAGCGACTCCGAGAACGAGAAAAGCCTCTTCGACGAGCATCAGCATCCTCTGGCAGTAATAATCCAGAAAGCACCAATGAAAAAAGACATAATCCAATCAGTTTTAACTGTGTATTTATGAATGAGGTATTAAATATTAGCACTCAAGCCTCCCAAAACTAAATTAATATGAGATCTTAGACTCACAGATAAAGAATTCATAATCAATAGCTTCGAGTATTTAATCAGTGTAGAGATCGTATGGAAACAATAAGTAAATATACAAAAAAGCGCTCACTTTCTGAGTGGCTACATGCTAAAAAAACTGAATCTAAAGTAAACTAAAGGTGAAAATATATGGAGTTCCAAAAGCTAAAGACCTTAACCAAGCACAGTGTATTTATCCTGACTTTCGGAGTCATTCTAAGCCATACAGTGTCCTGCGATGATCAATCTGTTCCGAGCACGCCAACAAGCTTAAGAGCGGGAAACAATACTGTTTCTGAGGCAATGAGTTGTAGTGATGTTGGCCCCAATGGCGAAGCTCAAGGTGTATCTTGTGGCTGTGGGGGACAGTATATGTGCAATCAGGGTCAATGGGCTTGTATTGGCGGTAACCAAATGAATACCTGTGGTGGTTGTGGTGTGCTCAGTAATGCACCACAAAGTGCCTGTGGTGAATGCGGTATGGGTCAATGGCAATGTACCGGACCCGATCAAGTCACCTGCCAAGGTGACCCCGGACAAAATATCTGTGGTGGTTGTGCAACCATTATGGGCAATATCGGAGATGAGTGTGGTGTCTGTGGTGAGATGGTTTGTTCGGGCACCGAAGCTTTGGTATGCATGAATCGCATACAAAACAGCTGTGGTTCATGTGGAGACTTACCCGCTGACCCCGGTGAGTCTTGTGGTGACTGTGGCACTTGGACCTGTAACGATACAGGTGATTTAATATGTGATGATCCGGGCGCCGAAGCCTGCCGTGAAATCAACTTTATTGTCATGGGTGACACCGGAGAAGCAAACGAGGCCCAATACCGAGTATCTGCAGGTGCGCAAGTTCGCTGTGATCGAGCGGGAGGTTGCGAAGGTTTTCTTATGCTAGGTGATAATATCTATGATACCGGTGCCGAAAGCCCAATGGATATTCAGCTAACCGAAAAGATTGATCTACCCTATGCAAATCTCAAAAAAGGCCCACCACCTGCTAATGGTGAACCCGATTTAAGAGAGCGTATGCCCATTTATGTATCTTTGGGTAATCATGATTTGGGCGGTGCCGGACTGAATAGCTTACAAGTGCAAAATTACTTGGCCTATGCAGAAGCAAACTCATGGTTTTACTATCCAGATGAGTTTTGGGAACTACAAATTGGTCATGTTCATTTAGTGTCAATTCATACTAATCCTTTGGCTTATGGCATTCCCGATAATCTCTTTGCACCTCAGGGTGAACTTATAAACCGAGTGGTGGATGGCACAGGTGCACCATGGATTATTGTGTTTGGTCATCACCCGTACCGATCCAATGGTCAACATGGTAACGCCGGTGCTTATGAACTGGGTTTTGAGATTGGCGACTTTGAGTTTTTGGGCTTAAACCTAGGGACTATTTTTGGGAATGCATTCCGTCAGTGGATCGATGACTATGTTTGCAACCGAGCAGATTTTTATTTGTCAGGTCACGATCACAATCGCCAATGGATAAGCTCTGTACCGCTTACCCCCAATTTACCCGAAGGCATGGGTACCGAGGTCTGTAATACTCACTTTGCCGTCAGTGGAGCTGGAGCAAAAACCACCGACTTAGTTGGGCGTGGCAATCAGGTAGACTTTGAAGATGATCGCAAAGAAGGCTTCTTATTTATGTCCTTTAAGCGAGATCAAGTGACAGTTGAATTCTGCGATGCGGATGGAAATGTAGAATGGTCAAAAGTGATCAATAAATAGGGGATATTAAGGTTTTGATGAGCAAAACTCATTTATGACTTAACTTGGAGTTTAAATATCTTTTGCTTTACGCGCTCCACCACGCTTTTTACTTCATCTATTTGTAAGACATAACAGAGCAAGATAAAAATTGTTGAGGATAGCACAGCTTTGACAATCGCTCTCATCAGCACTTGCAAAGAACTGAGTTCAGTTGGCACTAAAACAGGAACGCAATAAGCTATAATCATTACAGAAAGACCCACAATTAGTTCAATTTTTATAAGCAGATACATATAAGTAAAGAACGACTGTATACTTTGGCCAAAACTCTTACATAAGGCGAGCCATAGACAGCAGACATAAGTAGAAATGGCTAAGCTTGAACACAAAGCTAATCCTGTACCTTGACCCACTTCAAAGACATGCCTACTGAGCCAATCAGAAAGTTCTTGGGCCCAAAAGCTACCCATAAATGCATATAAGGGATAAAAACAAAGAACCAATATAGAGCCTAGCACGGTGGGAAGCCAAGTTTTACCTTGGGCGTAAAATCCTCGTGCCAATACTCCTTGTGAAGCCCAAGCCCACAGTCCCAAAGAGAGTAAGGCGCAGTAACCGGCGATATGACTGATCGCTTCAGAACTCAGTCTAGTTTTTCCCCAAATCAGTGTGACCGCCTCACTACTTGCTACGGTTAATAAAACCTGTGAAGCCCCTACTAAAATCAATAAGCTACTTGCTGCTTTTTGTAGTAATTTAAAGGCTTCAGTACTTTGTCCCTGAGCCAGATGCCGGCTAATCGAAGGAAAGGTCGCCATACCCATGGCTAAACCAAAAACGCCCATCGGAACCTTCATCAAAGTACGAGCATAATGAAGTTGTGAAACCAAACCTTCCGCTAACTGACTAGCGCCTCTTTTGACCAGCATATCGTCTAAAACAACAATCGAAAACCCAAGCATTACCGGCAAGGCTCGCCAAATATAAGACTTAAGTTCTTGATGCCCTATTTCTAGACGAGGCCTCAGTTTCATATTATTTTGGAGAGCGGCTAACAATGGGCAAGCAAAAGGTCCTAATACGGATCCTGCTAAAACCCCCCAAGCAAAGGCTTCAGCGCCTAGCTCTGCCCCTAATAATAAACCAAAAACAATGATCATCCCCGTATAAATCAAAGGAGCTAAAGCAGGTGCTAAGTGCTTATCATGGGCCTGCAAAGTGGCCGAAATCAAGCCACCGCATACATGAAAGATCTGCGCTGGTAGCAAGATTCTGGTTAAACGATTTAAAAGCTCTGCTTGATTGGGATTAAAACCAGGTGAGATAATTGGAGTCAATTCCGGTGTGTAATACCAAAGCAAAGCAGTCACCATACTGATCAGCAAAGATACGGGGGTCGCAATCCGCCAAAAGCAAGCCCAATATGCTTCCTTTCCTCCCCTTTGCTCTGCGGATTGTAGTAAGGGGATTAAAACGAGTGAAAGCGCACCACCGGCTAATAAGTAGTTTAGAAAATCGGGTAAAATAAAGGCTAGCCAATACACATCAGCTTCGGGCTGATCTCCTAAAGTTCTTCCGATCACGGATTCTCTAACCAGCCCAATGACTCTTGAAAGTAAAATGCTTGTCGCATAGATCGCAGTGGCAATTTTTACGGTCCGATTCATATTCATCCTTTGTAAGCAAATCTTCAGCGGTCATAAGGCTTCATTGACAAATGCTCTCTTTTGCTTCATTTCGATCTAAGTACCCTAAAGTGCATTGCCGAATAAGCATAAGCTATTGTTGAGGAGGCCAAGGATGTCAACGGTTAGAACGGTTTATACAAACTTCAAAGCTGCCCGAAGCGCAATCAAGGATCTGAATCGTTTACGTCAAATTTCAGCGGTATTAATGCGTCATGGCTTTGGTTACTTGCTCAAAAGTAATAAGCATGTAGATGAAGCGGTTTCGGAAGTTCTCCGAGAGGCCAATGACACCATTGAGCCAAGCCCACAGTCTGAATCTCGCTTTGACCAAAGAGCCTTGGGGGATTTTTCACGAGTGAATGAAATCCTTCAAGATTTAGGGCCTACCTTTGTCAAGTTTGGTCAAATTCTTTCAACTCGAACAGACTTGCTACCCGCCGAACTGTGCGCACAACTCTCTAGCTTACAAGACCAAGTTAAGCCCATTTCTTATGAAGAAGTATCTCAGGTCATTCATGAGGAATTTGGTTGTGAAATCAAAGACTTATTTACCTACTTTTCTGAATCTCCTTTGGCCTGTGCCAGCATAGCACAGGTTCATACTGCTAAAATCGTCTTTAGCCACGCACAAAGCGATCAGAATGATGAAGTTTCTGATACTACGGCCGAACATATACAAGAAGATAATGATGATTTAGCCCATTCAGAACCTAAGCAGCTTGAGTATGAATTGGATGTCGTGGTCAAGGTACAACGTCCTGGTATTCAAGCAACCATTGAAGCTGATCTGAGCATCTTGCATTTTTTAGCAAAGCAAGCAGTAGAAGCCATTCCTGAAGTTGCAGCCTTTAGGCCCGATAAAATCTTGGTGGAGTTTGAAAGGGCTATTCTAAAGGAATTAGATTTTAACTATGAATCCAATAATCTGATCCGCTTTGAACGTAATTTCAAAGAGTGGGAAACCGTTCATATTCCAAAACTTTATCGGCAGCTAAGTACGCAACGTGTTATCACAATGGAGCGTTTACGCGGGGTTAAAATTACTGAAGCGGCTCAATATGGTCATCCTATGGATCAAATTGCACAGGAAACAGTAAGAATGCTGTTTAAGCAATGCTTTGAAGATGGTTTTTTCCATGGCGACTTACATCCGGGGAATCTCCTTATTCTTGAAGATAGCCGGATTGGGCTGATCGACTTTGGTTTAGTCGGTCGCTTATCACCGGCCATGAGAGAAACCATGGCTGATTTGCTCTTACATGTAACGACCAAAAATAATGAAGGTGTTGCCCGTTCCTTGTATGAAATCAGTATTCATCAAGGACAGATCAACTATAACGAATGGGAAGCCGATGTAACCGAGCTGATGGAACAGCATTTTACCAGTAGCTCCCTTGCTGATGTAGATTTTGGCCAAATTGTGAGAGACTTAATTGAAGGTGCAGTAAGACATAAAGCTCAAATCCCTCCTGATTATACCATGTTCTTTAAGTCCATCATCACTGTTGAGGGCATTGGTAAGCTCGTCAGTCCAGACCTTGATATTATTCAAGAAATCCGACCGTATGCCCAAAAGCTCATCGCACAACGCTACCAACCTGAACAGCTTATGCGATCAGCGATTGACGGTATACATTCGCTTTCTAAGTTTTCCAAACGCTTACCCCATACCGCTCAGCAACTCATGCAACAGGTGGAGGACAAGCAACTTGGTTTTCAGTTATCAGATGCTCATCTTGATGAACGCTTGGCGCACCAAAGGGCAATCGTCAATCTCTTAATTTCAAGTTTTATGTCAGTGAGCCTTTTGGCATTGGGACTGGCATTTATGCTGCATCCAGATCTTGCCTCTTGGGCATATTCCTTTGGTATGATCTTGTGCATGGTCGGTAGCTTGGTTGGCACCTTGATTTTATACAAGGTTGTTTGGCAAGGTCAATGGTCCAACTAACTCATAAAGTACTGATCAACATACAAAACCATTAAACTCAAAAATGAATGATTTCCTTATGGTGCTACATGTAGGTTTATAGTATACATTAATCGCTCATTTAGTTTAAAAAGCTTAAGTATATCTTGAGAGAGCATCTTATTTATACACGTTGGGGAAAGACACATGTCAATCAAACCTCGTCCATCATCGAGCAAAACAATTTGTGAAAGCATCACTGCATATCTCATGGTGATTTTGTTTTTATTTCATGGCTTAACGATTCAAGACTTAAGTGCAAAAACGCTGGACTTAAATACACCACAAGAAACCAAAGAAGACAGCAACGAAGTTCAAGCTTCTTCTCAGCAAGAAAAGTTGGCTATTGCACGCCAAGAATACAAGCTTGGTCTTGAGGATTTTAAGGCAAAGCGCTACCGAGAGGCTCTAAAGCGCTTTATTCGAGTATACCGACTGCAGCCTCATCCAAATCTTGTTTACAATATGGCCCGCTCATTTGAAGAACTCAAAGAGTATCAAAGCGCTGCCGACTACTATCGTAAGTATTTAAAAATACAGCCAAATACTCCTGACAGAGCTCAGATTGAAATGACGATTGTGACCATGGAAAACTTAGCAAAGCCAAGTGCTCAGCCAACGGGCCACTCTGAAAGGTTTCTTAGTAAGCGAATGGCTTGGAGTGGCGTAGCTATGGGAAGTATTATGATTATAGGTGGCGCCATGTTTGGGGTACAAGCCTTAAATCGCTCAGACAGCTTAAACAGTTTTAAGGCCGGAGATTCTTTACAAGCGTTTGCACGCACCTATCAAGAACGAGATCAAGCCGCTTTGCTCTCTGATTTATTCATGATCAGTGGTGTCGCTATCAGTAGTCTTGGTCTTTATTTTGCGCTTAAAGCTCCACCCGTTACAACATCCTCAGATAAAGCTTCTATTTCGCTCAGCTTCACCGGTCAGGGCCTTTCTATCCAAGGAGCCTTCTAATGAAACTTTATGACCAAAGACATACCAATACCCGTCATGGTTTATTTGGCTTACTGCTACTCATGCAAGCCAGTGCCTGCTCACTTGTTTTAGAGGAAGTGCCCCAGCCTGAAGGTCTTATTGATGAAAATGCAATCATCACTGCCGGTGAAATGGCCGGTGAAATGGCCGGTGAACTAGCCGGTGAAATGGCCGGTGAAATGGCCGGTGAACTAGCTGGTGAAGAAGCCGGTGAATACATACCGCCCGAACAAACGATTGAGCCGGTCCTGTGCGAGGCTGATGCATGTGACTCTGATGAATCGGCTGAAGCTGTATCTTGTCATGGACTAGATCTAGAAATCAATCAGATGAAAACCTGTAGTGGCATTGACTGTGCTTTACCAACAGTTGGAGATAATAATAATTTAAGCAACGAGCAACGAGCATTAAGAAATTACAAAGCTTGGGAGCTATACTTTAATGAAGCTCGAGGAGAGTTTTTACCCGAACGAGTCCTAACATCACCAAGCCTTGAAGACCTAGCTGGCTATCAAAAACTTCCCAAATTCTTGTTTGTAGAACCCAGTACTCCAGAGGGAGAGTATGAAGTTGGACAAGAAGAATTAGTGATTGAGCCTTTTAGTGATTGTGATGAGGTTTCAGGATCTTTAAATACTCTAAATCGAGTACAAAATGAGATTAATGGCTCAACTAGAAGCTACACAGGCTTTATCGAAACCACCTCAGATAGTGAGTCTCTCAGCTTCAATCGTGCTGATACGGTCATCATAGGTACCTGCGGAGAACATGGTGGCTTAACCCTTACTGATGATACTACCACTGGTAGCGCCAATCAACCGGGTGTAGAAACGCTAATTATGGGCTCTGCTCAAAACATCCTTATTGATGGCCTAACGGTAAGAGATCGACTTGAAATCAGAGCCTATGATGAAAGAAGCACCAGCACCGGAAGTACGGTTAGAATCGAAAACCTAAATACAGACAGCTTGCAACGGCTTGTGATTGAGTCCTCCAAAGTAGACTTTACTACTCGTTCTGAAGACCCCATTGAAATGAGCATTACCCCAGGTCCTGAGATTGCCTTGGAGATCACAAACAGTGTCGTCAGTCTTGCAGGGATTATGGCCATTCAAAATGCCGAGCCTGATCGCGAAGATGGCGCCTTAGTTAGAGTTAAAATTAAGGACTCAACTTTGATCTTAACCAATGAGGATCAAAGTGCTTTTGAACTAAGCGGGGTGAGTCTTGAGATGGAATCGACATTGATTATTTCCAATGGACCGGTCTTTAAATTGACTGATTCCAAAGTGAACCTAGAAAATACGTATCTTCTTTCTCATTCGGACCAAGAGCAATGCCTTGGTGCAGTCTTTGAACTGATCAATACGCAAGCCAACATCTCAGGCCAGTGGCTCAGAACCTGTCAAAATCAAGCTTATAAAGCAGATATTAATAGTGGCGTCGTTTTAGAGACAATCATCGCCAGAAATATTAAGACTTTACTAGAAAAAGAGTTTGCGGAATCATCTACACAAGCTAACCAAGAAAATGAGTTATCCTATATCCAATTTTCAGGGCAACTCTTACTCAAAAGCTACTCTGGGGACTACAGCCAAAACTTTGATAGCACTTGGGAAAGATGGATCACAGATTACCCCAATACTGACTTTATCAAACTACCCATCGAGAGTCATCAGATGATACTTCGGCATATCTATGCACAAGGTAGAGATAATCTAGATCTAGAACTCCTGCAAATTACTGGAGGAGGTTCATATTTATTAAGCCAAAGTCACCTTAATGGCTTTGTTTTTATAGGACAAATCGATTCATCCGTACCGGTTTTAAGAGTACTAGATAGCTTTTTAGAAGGTTATCTCCTAATGGACCAAGCCTATCTTGAGTTTACAAAGAGTCTATTTGGAAACTTAACCGTAGATCTGCTTAACAATAGCTACTTTCTAGCTGATCAGCTCATGCAAAATAATGAGGAGAATAGCGGTTTCACTCTTAGTGCTGACCAAAGCTTTCTAGCACTCAATGGTCATCAAGGTTCGGCCAGCTTTGAACTCACCGAAAGTCAGCTATATACAAGCTACTCACAGTTTAATGAGCTGAGTGACCCAATGCCAATATTTGATGCCACAAACAGCTCCTTATTTATCTTTAAAAGCCAAACACAAGCAACTCTCCGTTGGTTTAACTTAGACGAAGACTCATATGGCTTTTTTGACCAAAGCCAATGGTTGAGCCCTGCTCCCATCATGAGCGAGGAAACAACAGATCGCTTCTTAAGTCTTGGGGTTAACTATGGCGAACTTGATGTGAACGACTCAAAGTTCCAAGATCAAAGAACAGCTAGCTTTGCTCTATATTTAGCACCTGACTCACTTGTAGACATTAAGCAAAGTCGCCTTGAATTTCAACAAGGTTATGGCATCTATGCCGACCAAGTCACTGATTTTACTTTTGATCAGTTACAGATCGAACAGCTTGACCAACAGGCTGAAAACGAAGCGACTCTTTTATCCGGTGTAGCTTTATATTTGTATGAAGCAGAAGAAAGCCCTTCTATTAATGAAACCAGCCTAGCACTACAAAGCAATGCAGCCATTGTTTTAAAAACCGAGTCAGATTCCCTAAATGAATCAAATCTTAGTTGTCATGGCTCGATTTGGATCGGAGACTGCCCAACTGTCATGTCTCCGGATCAATCGATTGAACAATGTTCATTGGTCGAAGAAAGCGTTGAGGACTAAACCCTTTTTTGAGTACAGCCCCTAAGTCAGCCTCTAATACTCTGCATTAAAAAGCCATTTGTGCCTTTGAACTATACGCTCGCTTACGCATTGACTTACGAGTTCTTGACCAATCACTGCCCTTACCACGCTTTTTCATGATTTCTTGGTCGGCCTGAGCGCGTTCTTCCATCACCTTAAGCTTTTTCGACTTGTAGCGCTGGGCATTTGACTTAAGGTAAGCATTATTGCGAGTCATTAAATCAGCTGCTTTATCATCCTTGCCTTCATCTTTGAGCTTAATCGCCATGGCCTGTTGCTCGCGAGCGATTAATTCCACAACCGACTCCATCACAGCCGCTTGCACATGCTTGTCCATATCTGAGCGATCTTTAGCAACTTCAGCTTTAGCAACTTGCTGGGCTTGCTTGGTTTGACCTTCATTAGAACGATAGTCTACCGCAACTTTTACCAATTCTATCCTAGACTCAATCACATCTTTATTGATCTCTACTTCAATCAAAACAAAGCGTTCTGTTCCAGTGATCAATTGCTTAATAGAACTGCTGACAGATTGACCATCAAACTGCGCTTCACGGCCCAAGGCACGCACTGGCCTAATGCCTTTAGCGAACTCCATATTGACTTTTACATCTTGGGCCACCACCGCACTCGCATCATTTAACTCCAATGACATGACATTGGCGAGCTGATGAGCATGCTCAACAAAAGAGTGATTCCCATCGGAAGAATCAGCCAAACGTGCCATTAAATCTTCGTTATATCCTAGCCCCAGTCCAATCGTACTGACCGCAATCCCCTTGCCGGCGAGCTTCATGCCCAACTTGGCTAAGTCACTAGGAGAACTTGGACCCACATTCGCGATACCATCAGAGAGCAAAATCACTCGATTCACATTGTCCTTTTCAATGAATTTAATGACTTCCTCACCTCCTAATTGAGTCCCAGCATAAAGTGCAGTTCCACCAGTCGCATGTAATTGCTTAATCAGTTTTAATGCCATTGAGCCATCGCCTACTTTTGTGGCGGGCAGCAAAACTTGGGCTTCATTATTATATGAGACCAACGAGATAATATCATTAGGCTTAAGCATCTTAATTGCCATTTCAGCAGCCTGCTGAGCATGATAGATTCTTTGGCCACTCATCGACCCAGAACGGTCAATGACCAAAGCCACATTTAAAGGAGGACGATCACGATCAAGTTCTAGACCGGTTAAGGCAACCTTAACATAAGCATTTATTTTTTGGTCTTTTACCAACTTAGGATGCGAGAGCTCAGTGTTGAGTTTAAAAGGGTGTGCCCAAGCGTTTACAGCCAAAAGTGAGCAAATTAGTGTAAAAACGAGTTGAGATAGTGCTGTCATCATGATCTCCTTTATTGGTGTGAGTTAAACAGCACCTGCACAACGCAAGAACATTTAATTTAGGTCTAAAAACTCTAAGAAAAAAATAAAATTCACTTTAAGTAATTAACTTTACTTAAGAAAGTTAAAACAAAAAAATGAACTTGATTGAGCTAAAAAGTAATCTCAGAGCCCAATACTTAAGAAAACGCAGTCTAGATGTGCATGGCCATAATCAAGATTCAATTGCCTCCGAGATTAGAAGAGCGCTCAAAAAATCAGGTTTGCGTTTAAGTGCTGATCAAATCTCAATCATCACCCAGGATCTACTTGATGATATCTTTGGCTTTGGCCCCTTACAACGCCTACTAGACGATCCTAATGTTAGTGAAATTATGGTGAATGGGCCCTTTGCCATTTTTGTAGAGGTTGAGGGCTTACAACGAGAGTCCAAGCATGCCTTTGATAATGAGCATCATTTGACCGAAATATTAAATCGCTTAGTACGACGAGCTAATCAACGGCTAGATGAGTCCTGTCCCACTGTAAACTGTGTAATTGATGGTATTTACCGTATGAATGCAGCTATACCACCAATCGCCATTAATGGGCCATTGATTACGATTCGTAAACCTCGCTCAGATATCCAACAAATCGAGGATTTACTCAAACGTAATTCTCTGAGTCATGAAATGTATCAATTTTTATGGGCCTGTATTCAAGCTCGATTAAACTTGGTATTTTCCGGAGGTACAGGAACCGGAAAAACCACGCTTTTAGAGGTGCTATCCGAATACATCAGCGATCAAGAGCGCTTGGTGATTATTGAAGATATTCCCGAACTCAAAGTACGGCAACAAAATGTGGCTCGTTTATGTTCAAGACCACCAAATTTGGAAGGTAAAGGCGAGATTACTCTAAGAAACCTTTTTATCAACTCGCTTCGTATGCGTCCAACTCGCATTATCATGGGAGAAATTAGAGGACCGGAAGCATTTGAATACTTACAGTCCTTAAATAGTGGTCACGAAGGTTCATTAGCTGTTCTGCATGCCGCTTCACCGAGTGAAGTGACTTTACGCTTAGAAAATCTAACCCGCATGGCTGGTCTTAATATCCCTCCAGAGGTCATCAGACAGCAAATTGCTAGTGGTGTAGATATCATCATTCAAATCGACCGCTATCCGGATGGAACTCGCAAGATTAGTAACATCACGGAAGTGGTTGGTTTAGATGACGAAGGTAATGTAGAAATCCAAGACTTGTTCAGCTATGAGTTCACCAATACAAATCCGACAACTCAAAAATGCGAAGGCTATTTTAGTGGCAATGGTATTGTACCCAAGCTCCACAAAAAGTTTGTACAGCTTGGCCTACAAATCCCTGAAGAAATCTATAATCTGATCGAAAGATAACCGAGAAGAGTTTGATGAGTACAAGTCGTTATTTTGGGATTTGAGCCTCAAGAGTACTCGGGCTTGGTGAACCATCTTGATCTGGTGTTGTTCCGCCCGATTCGCTTTGTTCAATTTGCGGATTCTCTATATCACCTAATAACTTACCGATCACTTGAGTTGAGCCCTTACCATACATCAAATGGGCTCCCAGACCAAGCAGGCCACCAAGAATTGCGGCGGCAACTAACCAATTTAATTTACTTGGTACAGCAGGTGTAGCTTGTGAAGGGCTATCGATACGAGCCAAAGTGCTTTGTGTATCTACATGCTTGTGTGCTGTAGGTGACCATGGTGCAAGCGCTGTGAGCATTTCATGTGCATTAGCATAACGTTTTTTTGGATCCAAAGAGATGGACTTCATCACCACATCAATTAAGCCTTTAGGCAAGTGCAGATGGTTGCCTACAGGAATAGGTTTAGGCGTTAAACTATACAATTTATAGTAGGCAATCAGATGATCCACACTGCCTTCTATATTAAAGGGTAAGTAGCCGGTTAAACATTGGTAAAAAATAACGCCCACCGAAAATAAATCCATTTGCGGAGTGATGTGTCCATCATATTTGGAGAATAGCTCTGGCGCCATGTATGCCGGAGTCCCCGGAATCACACCTTGTGTTTGCTCTCTAGGTTGATCTGCATTAGGTCGAGCTACACCAAAATCAAGTACCTTGAGTACTTCCTCTCCATCCAAATAAGTTAACATCAGATTAGATGGTTTTAAATCTCTATGAATTACTCCTGCTTGATGTGCTTCTTCCAAGGCGATCAATAACTGAGAGATCATACGTGTCACTCGATGGTGATTCATAATCCCAGATTCACTCAGTCGTTGCGATAAAGTATCACCCTCAATGACTTCCATCACCATATAGGTCAAGCCTTGTTCTACATCATAGCCTGAGTCTAGATAGCGAACAATGTGTCGACTTGTCAGCTGGGAAATAACTTTCATTTCATCAAGAAATAACGCTTGGGCTTCAGCCCTGTCTTCTCGCAAGATCTTGAGAGCGACAGGTTTTCTGAGTCCACCTGCGCCCATTTGTAAAGCATAATAGACCTTACCATACTGTCCCTGACCTAAAGGATGAGTCAAAATATACTTCTGACTCAGCACGGCACCTAGTAAATAATCTTTTGGACCATTAACCAGAAACTTCTGAGCAACCAAATAACGATCTGGATGCTGAGGACAATTGGGTGGATCACTTGGTTGCCCAGCTTGATTGTACGCACACATTGTACATTGCATAAGACGTTGAGGGCTTGCTGTCATGATGCACCACTTTCTTTAAGTCAATTAGGCACAAAAGGTATACATTTCATACCTTATCCTACATATAGCTTAAAGTCAGAAGCTTCGTCAATAAACTTTGAAGAGATCACTCAGTTTTCCTCAGTGGACTCTTCCTCGGTGCTAGCTTCTTCCTCGGTGCTTGCTTCTTCCTCGGTGCTAGCTTCTTCCTCGGTGCTTACGTCTTCCTCGGTGCTTGCTTCTTCCTCGGTGCTTGCTTCTTCCTCGGTGCTTGCTTCTTCCTCGGCGCTTACGTCTTCCTCGGTGCTTGCTTCTTCCTCGGCGCTTACGTCTTCTTCAGTGCTGGCCTCTTCTTCGGCGCTTGCTTCTTCTTCGGCGCTTGCTTCTTCCTCGGCGCTTACGTCTTCTTCAGTGCTGGCCTCTTCTTCGGCGCTTGCTTCTTCCTCAGTGCTAGCTTCTTCCTCGGCGCTTGCTTCTTCCTCGGCGCTTACGTCTTCTTCAGTGCTGGCCTCTTCTTCGGCGCTTGCTTCTTCCTCGGCGCTTGCTTCTTCCTCGGCGCTTACGTCTTCCTCGGTGCTTGCTTCTTCCTCGGTGCTGGCTTCTTCCTCAGT
>CAKZRU010000104.1 GCA_937146725.1 uncultured Myxococcales bacterium | reverse complement strand
TCCCATTACAAAAAGCCCAAGCAACTTTGCTTGGGCTTTTTGCATTTTAAGCCTGATTTAGTTGGTATTGGTTTATCGGCTTGGTACTAAATGGTCGTTGTATAATTTGCCTGTTTGCTTATCAATTACCAGAGAGCCGGCAAGTCAGCTCATCTACTTTCACAGAAGATAGAAGCTTCCAAAGATACATAAGCCTGCCAATACCAGAACTAAAGCAATAAGTAATATGCGCTGTCTTGAGTCTCTTTTATGATACTCATTAATGTGCTCTAATAGCTGTTCATTTTCACTTTTGAGTGTTGTATTAGTCTGTGTCGCTTCTAGTAGTGAAACTTTCAGCATATCGTAATTTAATGACTCTTGAAGATCAGACTCAGCAGGTTCAGTCTTATTATGCTCTTCTAGTTGTCGTGATTTTTGATCATTTCTTTGAACATCCAAATGTTCTTCGGCTTCGATTTTGACTTGATCAGGATTCCTAAGCTCCAACTCTAAGCATTCAATATCGGAGTGACTCAATTCATCAAGCGCATCTAATAACTCTTGGGCTGTTTGAAAACGCTGCTTTGCTTCTACATGAATCGATTTTCGAATAAGTTTTCCAATTCGTTTATGTTGTAAGGCAGGATGTAGCTCAAAATCAGCAGAAAGGTGTTGATACATAATTTGAATCGCACCTTTACGCTGAATCACTCTTTTACCCGTTAATAGCTCGATAAAAGTTAGGCCTAGCTGATATACATCACCACTTGTATGGATCACTCGATGCTTTAAATATTCAGGTGCCATGTATGGTAAACTGCCCATTAACTCATCTGAAGTATGATTTTGTTTAATTCTACGGGCAATCCCAAAATCAGTCACCACCAAACGCAGTTCTCCATGTTCTTCAGCCAAAAACAAGTTAGATGGTTTTAGATCTTGATGTACTAAGTTTTGTTCATGAGCAACGGATAAAGCCGATAGCATCTCTTTGAAAAGCGCAACGGTTTGCCGAGCAGACAAGGCTCCATTATGTTTTAAATGATAAGACATGTCATGGCCATGTAGAAACTCCATAACAATATAAAGGTCATCATTATCAGCTACACCAAAATCTGTTATTTGAACAACATTTCGATGCTGGATCCTTGTAGCAGCAATCAGCTCTTGAAAAAGTCTTTGCGCACCAATACTACTTGCAGACATTGAGTTTAATGAGTTTGCATTGCTTGCTGTATGATTTGGGCCTGAGCTTGATGGATATGAGGGTGATGAGCCATCGGATGAGCTTATTTCTTTAACTTTCATGACCTTAATCGCTACGAGATCATCCGTTTCTAGGTCTTGAGCTGAATAAACAACGCCAACTCCACCTCGTCCGATTTCTTTTTGGAGAAGATACCCTTCGATTTCTGGTAAATTATATGTATATCGATCTGACATATTAATTGATCTATGACTAGGAACGAATCATCTTGAGCTAAGCGATGTAAATTAGAGAAACTGTTTTACAGCAACAACAATAATCACTGCTAAAGATAGGATTTGGATAAATAAACTGACAATCATCATGGGAGTAATGTGACCAAAACGTTTTTCTTCACAGCCCTTAACCAATTCCATAATCACTTGGTGATCAAGCATTGGAGTTGACGCCTGCAAAGGAACTTGTGACATTGCATTAGGCTGATTTTGGTCTTGGCTGAGTAATTGATTAATATTTACATGAATTTGAGCAAGATCACTTTTTAGTTTATCTAAACTTTGATCAACTTGATGGCCGTGTTGTAGAATCTGTTGAAAAGCCTGTTGCTGATGTTGACTACTTTGCTGTGTATATTTGAGGTAGAGTATGATTAATTTGCTGATAGCCTTCTTGCTGGTGGTGTAATTGCTTAATACCTGAATGAATCACTTGGATTTGTTGAATGTCCCTTTGTAAAGTCTCAAACTCTTGTTGAATGACTTGAAGAGTTTGCCCCAAACTAGAGATCTCCTGATGTGACTCTAAAACGACTTTATGCACTTCCTCTGACAAAGGGTTTGGACCCATTATAGAGGTATCTTGGGACTGAGGCGTTAAACTTTTTTCAGGAAATAATGGTTTAGAAGCCGGTGAACTTAAAGGCTTGACAGGCTTAAAAGGATTTGTACCAAAGTTATGACTAACGGGGCCCTTAGTCATTGGTGATTTTGCCACTTTTTGACTCGATTGCTCAATCTTTTCAGAATGGTCATTTGTGATCTTTTTAGGCGGGGCTAAGTTGGCCTCTACAGTGTTCTGCTTATCATCTTCAGCTTTAGATACAGGCGCTTTAGTGTTAAGCGTTTCTACCAAATCTAGCTCTGCCAGTTCTTCTTCCTCTTGAATATCACTAGAAAACCCTTCTTTGGGTAAAGAAAAGCGTACGGTATCAGAGGGCGTTGGATCTAATAGATCAATTAAACTACCAATCGGATTAGGCAGATTAAGACCTTTGCTTTTGAATTTGAGAACTTTGAAAGCTTCAAAGGTATGATTCAGTAAGCGAGCAAAGGCAAGTAAACCTTTTTCACCATTACCTAATTTAACATCGAGTACCTTACCCGCCTTCATTAAAATTAAACCTTGCGGGATTGTCGCATTAAACAGCGTAACTTGGATCAGTTGACGACAGAGACTAGTCACTTCTAGGAGTTCTTGAAGGTTATACTCATCAAAGGTACCTTCCATTACGATTGTTCCTTGTTGGCTCATGATCGTAACCCCTTAAACTGGTTGTTAAATTGAGACTTAGTTCCCAAAAGCATAATTCTTGACAGTTGGGTGTATATCTCTAACCAAGCCGATTTTATTTCTTCTGTAAAAGCCTCACCCAAGCCATAGTCAAGAGTCCAAATCAGCGCTTCTCCAACAACGTCATAAGATTCATCCGGTATCCATGTCGGCGTCCCATGGCCAAAACAACCATGAACAAGTCGTCTTCTACATCTATATCTTCATCCCACTGACTTTGATCCCAATCCAATGACTGAACAATAAAAGATAGCATGGCGACTAGTTTCTGCTTTTGTCGACTCATGTCCTTGGCAAAGTAGTCTGTGTATTCGGGTTTAAGCTCAAACAAGCGCTTATAAAAAAGGTCAGTTGCAGTGTCTGCAATGGGTACAACAAGACGCCAACTCGAGACAATTAACTGCTTTTGTGTGTCAGTAAGCGTCTAATCCAATTCATAGCTGTTAATATGATTAAATAAGAGCTTGTTTTATTAAGTATTTTAATTCAAGCCTAATATATATTTACTGATTAACTCGCTCAAAAACCATCATTTGGGTTCCAGAAACAACATCATTGAATGGTAAATATATTGTCAAACGATCTTCATTCGCTTGATAAGCTAAAGTAGTTTCTCCTGTATTAGGACAGGTCAGTTGGACTTGTAATTCATTACTTTCCATCATTGTGGTAAGCGTTCCGCCCAGACTTAGGCTAATCTCTCTCACAAACTCAGCACCTTGCAGACTTGTCAGATAAGCCATCCCCTGCATATCTAGTTCAAAGCGTCCATCATCATAATATGCAAAAGCACCTTGGGCATCATAGTAACTCAGCATGTCATCAACGATAGCAATCCCTAAATCAAAGCTATCAAACCAAACTTCTAGTTCAGTCAATCGATATTGACCACTGACCAACTGTCCTCCTTCTAGGGCAACAGGCTCTCCCTCTTTATATGTGCCGATAATCGCTTCACTATAAGTAGCTGCTTCGCTTGGACCGCATTCACCTGGTTCATAGGCCACTGGTTCATCGATTGGCTCATCACAGCGTTTAGTACTTGGTGGTGGAGTTACATAGATAAAGTTGTAACACATTTCATCTTGAGTATATGGACCATAACGGCGATCTCGATTATCGGGATTTTCAAAGATACAATATGTTTGAATCCGGTCACCCACACTGAGTGATGTATTTTGTGCATCATAAATAAGTTGATAGTTAAAATCCCAACCATTCAGGGTAATTAAATCTTCTTCACTTTCATCTGCTCTAATGATTGTTGATTGCAAGGACTTACCGATTTCATGCATATGTGGCATCATTGCCAAAACGGTAAATTCTTCTTCCACAACACATTGCCCTCCAACTTCGGTACGAGAACGAGCCGGCAGTCTAAAGCCTTCCGGGCCAATCGTTACCATATCGATCTGAGGTTCCACTAAGGAGCTATGATATAAGCGAACTCCACTTTTATCACTTACATCATCATAACTCGCTTGGTTGTTGTAATGGATTTCGATAATATAGTTTTGCCCCTGACGTGTAATCAATCCTCCCTCATTAAAATGTAATGCGGATTGACCGGGTGCCCATGCATATACACCCGCACCAAGACCGGCACCGCAGTCACTTGCAACTTGATTATCAACCGGTCCATCTGCTTCATACAACACAATATGATGAACCACTCGAGCATCATCGATAACCGGCTCTATCCTTAAGATGGAACGATCACTCTCCCCCTGGCTTGGACCCAAGAAGCTAAAACAATTATATTGATCATCTACATCTGAAGCCACTGTCACGCTGGGCACCAGCATTTCCAAAACTTCTGCATTTTCTGGAGGAGCCATTGGACCTCTATATAAGGGCTTAGAGACTTCAAAACCACCAATATCTGGCATCCTTTGTAAACCTGAGTTACAGCTCGCCCAATCAATAAATGCTTGGGCTTCCTCATGGCTTGGTTGTGGCTGTCCTGCCGGAGGCATTGTTCCTTCAATAAGACGAGTAAATGATCGATCTAAAGGCCTTAATCCCTCTGCGCCATCTAACATTGTTTCTAAATCACTCAAGGCATAAGGAGCGCCAAACTGAGGTGGGTCTTGATGACACATCCCACAGTATTGGTCTAAAAATGCTAAAGCTATTTCAGTTCCATCTGCATCAGGAACACATTGCTCATTCACCAACTCACCGGCTTGATCAAGAGGTTCCATATCTGCAATCATGACTTCCGCACCTGCATCCGCTAATTCTTGGGGACTTCCACTGTCTTCTTGACAAGCCCAAAAACTCAAAAATGCCAAACTCAATAATATTCTATTGGCATTCAGTCGTATAAAAATCGACATGGTATCTCTCTTTATTTGGTGGTTTTACTACATCTTCTGAATCAGTATCACTTGAATACTACACTTGAATACTACACTTGAATACTACACTTGAATACTACACTTGAATACTACAGAGTACTCAAGCTCATTTTATTGAAATATTTGGAAATTTTGAATGAAAAGCAGTGATATTCTAATCCTAAGTGGTTATTTTATTACTCTCCACGATTGCTCAAGCGCATTAGTCGGCTTGATTTTACGAAAGGTATTCTATGTATCTAAAAAGATATTTAACTCCACTCTGCACATTCACTCTTTTACTCAGTTTTGCAACAACTTCTCCTTTGATCAGCTTTGCCGATGATGTCAATGAGGATGATACCATCGAAGGCAGTGCCTTTGATTCCATGGAGGATCTTGTCAGCGAGTTTGATGAAGAACTAAATGACAGCGATTTGGAACAGGCAATCCAAGTGGAGTCTACTCAAAATGCGGAGCCTGAACCAGAGCCTGAGCCTGAAGTATCGCCTTCGGTAGAAGTTCAAACAGATGAAGCTCAAGTGCAAGTACAAGACGGACAGGTTAATGTTCAAACAGAAGCAGCAGAGGTAAGTACAACAACAACTGTTGACACTTCAAAGACCACTCCAAAAAGTAAGGTCAATGCCTTACTCATTTTAAAGGCTAAGCAAACCGTTAAGATCTGGATTAACAAGCGCTATCGTGGTGTTGTTAAAGCCGGCAAAGCTAAACCTTTTCCAGTAAGAGCAGGCCAAGTTATTGTGACAGCTAAGGCTAGTAACAAAGTGCGTCGCTTTGTTAAGCAACTCAAGGCCAAAACCAAAACGACAGCTCAAATTGATATGAGTTCAAGTAAGCGTGCTCGAGTTAGAAAAGCTACTAAGAAGCGTATCAGGAAGAAGCAAGTGAAGAAAGCTGTTAGAAGAAATGCTAAAAAACAAGTTAAAAAGCGCGCTAAAAAGGGTGCTAAAAAAAGAGTTAAAAAAGCGATTAAGAAAAGTCGCAAATAAGCATTAAAACTAAACTTATTTAATTTCCTTGTTAAGTGCTTTTAAGACTTCATTAAAACGCTGATCAAGAGCCAAGGCGGTCTTTTTTAACTGCTTAATCTTAAAGCGCATCAAAGATAATGAGACATCCACGGCTTGTTGACCGTTTTGTACATCAGACTTTAGATGAGCCGTATGCTTTTTGAGTATGCTGATCGCTTCACCATCGGTTCGTTTACCAAGAGTTTTAACCACCCGTTTAAAGTTTTTAAACTCCGCATCCAATATACCCTGTCGGTTGAAGTAGGTATCATTCACCAATGATTGAATCTCTGCGACTTGCTCTTCAACTTTTTTGAGTACTGTATAAATCGAACCAATGCAAATCGCTAGACCATAGGAGGGTTTACCTTCGATTGTACATCGAGCTTCTTTTACCTTCTTTTCAAACATCTGAAAGAGCTGTACACCACCTGCCAAATAAAAGCGCCATACGTCTTTGCGATAGACTGGTGTCAGATCAAGATGCTCCGGAGCCTTCAACTTAAAACCCTTTTTAAACAAGACTTTGCATGACTTAATTCGTTTATCGCTCAAGGATTTCTTTTTAATGGATTTCAGCTTCATGTCTAAGTAGCAATCTAAAAACTGATCCATGTATTTACCTTGAGAACTAAAAAACTTAAAGCTCGCGCCTGACTCTCCAATATCATTGATTTCTTCTAATTTACCAAGCTTTGACTCGATATTGCTTCGTTGATCTTGATTACTTTCAAGTTCCTCTTTAAAGCCACTTAAAAGTTGCTGATAATTTTGCTTATCTTTTTGATGATCAACTAGGTCTTGAACTGCAATCGCTGCATACAAGCCTAAAAACATGAAGACTAGATCTACACTTTTATCAAAGAGTAAAGACTTATCTTTATTGGACATAATGAGTTCTCACAAAGGATTTAAGTGAGTAACTCAAAGTATGTCATGGTTGATTAACAACCGATTAAGGAAACTGAGCTACTCAGGGAATAAAGTATTCAAGCTCCACCTGTAAGTTAACAAGCTTACCAACGTTGCCTGAAACAAAGTCCTTAATCTCTACCGTGAGATCACCCTGTGCGTCAAGACCGGCGAACATTGGATCAAAGCCATTTTGGAAGAGAGGCTGATCAGGCGCATTTTCATCATATGCAGGGTAGTATCTGTTCTCAAAACAAATATCTCGGCCTAGTAAGCCTGATAAAGAATTACAACCAACACTGGTGAGACTATCATCATCAAGACCATCATCATCACAGTTTTCACCATCACGGTTCCAAAGTGTTGTAATCGGTACACCGTCCCATAGTAAAGTTACTTGGAGATCGCCTAAACAACGGTGATTAATGTCAAGCTGTCTGATTCTCAGCTTGCGAACAATTGAACCCGCTGGTACTGCTGGGAAGCGAATCGCCGGTGTGGTGTAAACGCCTGGTGCATCTCCACCATCCGGAATATCATAGTCAGCATTATCAGTGAATTCTGCGGTTGCGCTAGCTCCGCTTGATAAGAAAACACGATAAGGATTGGTTGAACCATTGTGTCCATAAACCTTAAGAGCGTAGTTACCCGCAGCTAAGTTTTCAATGTTAATGACTTCATTGTTATAGAAGAAACGTGAGGCCTCAACTCGAGTTTGAGTATCAGCATTATAAAGCTCAATATCCAAGTCACCACTCAGATTTTGGAACATGGTATCAATACGAATATTTTGGCTACGATTTAGATTAAAGCTGTACCAATCTTCATCATAATCACAGATTTGGCGATTTTCACCAAAACTAGGAAGATTATTGGCCTCGTTTAATGTGTCATTATGCTCACCACTTGGACCAACCGCATCATCTTGACAGCCCTCAAACACATTAATCATCATGTCATAATTAACGCGCTCAGGGTTGGCACCAAACTGATATACTTTGATGAAATATGTATCTCCAACATTGGCACGTGCTGTGTAAACGACCTCATTATCATTGGTGCTTGTTGAAGAATCAACAACTGTTAGGCCCGCTTCAGTCAGGGCACCATTGTTACGACGATATAGGCGAGCATCAATATCACCTAATGCGTCCTCAAAACGTATATCGACTTCTAGGCCATCGCCAGCTTCTAGGCGAATCTGATACCAATCGGTATCATTTGGACAAAGCACAAGTAATGACTCATAACGGCCATTATAATCATCCATTGCCGAAGCGTTTGCCGGACCATCGTTATAGTTGCTGTCATCAAAAGCATCATCAATACAAGCGTTGTCTACTTCGCCATCACAATCGTCATCAATGCCGTTATTGGCAATTTCAACCGCACCTGGAACATCCGCATTATTAGGCTCGCAATCTTGGTCATCAGGTGTACCGTCTCCATCGCTGTCAACCGCACCTGCATCACATTGGATGTCTCCACCAACACAGTTATTATCAATCCCATCACTACAGTTTGTTGATGCATTTTCAATGATGTCTGGGTTTACGTTGGCATCATCATCATTACAGTCATTATCACGAGTAAATCCGTCACCATCTAAATCATTGTCTGGTGTGCTTGCATTACAGTCATCATCAACCCCATTGTAAGGTACTTCTTGTGCATTTGGATTAGCTGAAGCCAGGTCATCATTACAGTCATTGCCGCCTACAACTTGAGCATCAAAGCCGTCACCATCAGCATCGCTATCACTCGTCTGCTCATTACAGTCATCATCAATGCCGTTGTAGTAAGCTTCGGCCATATTTGGATTGACCATTGCGTTATTATCATCGCAATCTAAAGGAGAATTGAAGCCGTCACGGTCAAGGTCATTATCACGAGTATTTGCGTTACAGTCATCATCGAGTGAGTTGTAAGGAATCTCTTGTAGGTTTGGTGAGACCATTGCATTGTCATCGTCACAGTCGCCATCAACCTCTGAAACGCCATCACCATCACGATCGTCAGCGGTTATGACTCGATCCATACCATCACAGTTCTCATCAACCCCATTACCGGGGATGTCTTCAGCACGTGGATTAATATTAGGATTAAGATCATCACAGTCTGGGCCCATTGAAGACTGAGCCGCAAAACCATCACCGTCTTGGTCATCATCATTGGTTTGTGGATTACAGTCATCATCAAGGTCATTGTAGTAGATTTCCATTTGACCTGGGTTGATGTTAGGGTTCATGTCATCGCAGTCACCATCTTTATCAGAGAAACCATCATTATCTAGGTCAAGCTCTGAACCACAAATACTATCTACACCATCGCAGTTGTTATCAATACCATCATCACAGTTTGTGGCTCCATTTTCGGGGGCGCCCGGATTCACATTGCGATTACGGTCATCACAGTCTGGACCCATACCACAGTTGGTTCCATAGCCATCACCATCATTATCAATACAGCTTGTATCTGCTACACAGCGCATATTATCACAACGTGTTCCTGCTCCACAGTTATCATCACGAACACATTCTACGTCACGACACATTCCTGCTACACAAAAGCCATTACTACAATTTGCATCACTTGTACATGATGGGTTGGCATCGGCTACACAGGTAAAGTTAGTCATATTACAGGTTTGGTTGGCAGGGCATGGAGTACTTGCACTACATTGACCGGGAACACACATACCTGTGCCTACATTACAAATTGTACCTGGAGCGCATGATGAGTCTGACACACAAGCCGCAACTTCAGTTCCGGCCATTTCACTGCCGGCCATAGGGGGCACAACAAGTGGTGTGGTTGTTTCTGGATCAGTACAGGCAGCTGTTAAGCCAGTGGTGATTAAAAGCATAAAGCAAGCGGGCTTTAACACTTTAGTTTTCAACGTAAAGAACGTTGAAATGGATCTATTTCCCATGGGAGTCTCCTTTATTGATTTGAGCTATGTATTAACTTGATAAGGATATTGGTTAAGACAAAAAAGTTAAAAAACAGAGTTTAAATATAGCCTAAAATCTTGGTTCAACGGTAGTTTAAGTTTTAAGCTTTTGTAGTGAAGACTTGGTGAAAAGATGTATCGCTATCTTTTCCATCGCAAGCATGAAGGCCTGTCATCACCATAGCGCTGATTAAAGGGTACATATAACAAACATGAACCTTCGGCACATACCCATTCACAGCGCTTATAGTTGTTCGAGTGTAGTAGCTTACGAGCCATACCGGTCTTTAAAGAGGCTACGCGGTTATAAGCAGGCTTCTTGGGGTCTTCATCATGGCTATGAATACTTGTCATAATCCCTTCCGGAGCTCCCTTGGCCCACATGCCCACTTTTCTTTTAATCGCATCGGCTTGGAGCATAAGTAAGGCAACATCGGGCTTTGACTCTACTTCAAAGATATGCCCCATCCCAGTTTTTAGCATCGCTTCAATGAGTTTAGGACAGCGTACAAGTAGCCTTTGATAACGATCTTGAGCACCTTGTGATTTACACTCCCAAATCTCTTGAGTTGCGACTTTTTTGGCATCTTTAGCTAAGCGATAAAGGGCCCATTCATTCCAATCTCCCCATTTATGAACCGGACCATAGCTTTCAAGAGTATTATATCCTAATAAGCGCACCCGCTGTCCTCTCATGCGTCCAGAAGTGATTCTAAAACTGTCACCATCACTCCAAGTGACATCATGATAAGTCTCGTCGATTAGAACACGTCCCTTTCCACTAGGTGCAGCCTCTGCAAGCATAGGCATAAGGACTAATGCAAATAAAGCGGCACAAGTGAAGGCCTTATTAAAAAAACAACTTTGAGTGAATGGCATAGCTATTCCTTAACGATCATCTTAGTATCAGCAGGAGTTTGTTATCCTAATATAAACCTATAAAGCAAGTAAGCTATCATCTTAAAAGACAAAATGATTCTATAAAAGAGCTTTCAAATGCTGAGGATGCTTGATTCATCGCCATCACTAAGGTATTTGAATGCCTTTGATGTTCTTATACTAATGATTTTGATTGTGAACAAAGTAATCCTATGAAGTTTGAGCTGTTACTTGCGCTCCGCCACCTTGTTTCTCGTCGTGGACGTGGCTTATCCCTAGTGGCTATACTCGCTGTCATTGGTGTGGCGATTGGTGTGGCTGCACTCATTGGAGGGGCATCGATTACAGCCGGCTTTGAAAGAGCTTTTCAAGATAAGTTATTAGGTGTCACTGCACATGTTTTTGCACGGCCGTATTCTAATACCCGATATGATGTTGAGGAAATTGAGACGGCAATTAAGGCCAAAGTCCCACAAGTTTTAGCTGTTTCGCCCACTACTTATCATAAGGCTATCTTTGTTGGCCCGGGTTCAACTGTCGGTGGTTTTATTAAGAGCATCCAGCCCCAAAGAGCCCGCAAGGCGCTCAAGTTAGAGTCATACTTGAAATCCGGTAATCTTGGCTTACTCAAAGCACCAAATCTTTCCAAATCAAAAAACCGCAATCAAGTGATTGAAGTCCTTGTGGGTAGCCAATTGGCTCGTAAGCTTTCTATCCAAGAAAACCAAATTTTTACCGCACTTACAGGGGTAAGCCAAAAAATAAAAACGGACAGCCCAAATAATCATCAATGGAACGGACAAAGCCAAGTTCCTCAATCCATTACCCTTAAGGTTGTGGGTATTTTTGAAGCTGGATATGATGAGTATGATTCACGATTTATCTACATGCACTATGACCAAGCCGAAGCCATCTTTGGCATTCATGACTCGGTGCAAGGCTTTGAAATTGCGCTTACCAATCCCGATTTAGCCGGTGAGTTAGCACCGCGCATTGAAAGCGCTCTAAAATGGGGCTTAGGTGATCCTCAAGACTGGGGAGAAGCTCTCGCTCTTAATCCCTTAAAAGCAACACGTATATCAACACGAGCCGAAGAAAACTTTAGTGTGCAAGGATGGTATGAGCAGAATCCGGCTCTGTACATGAGTTTGGTTTACCAAAGAATTGCGATCTTAGTCGTATTATCCGTCATGTTGATTTTAGCCTCATGCAATGTTTCCTCAATGTTGATGATGATGACTCTTGAACGAACGCCTGAGATTGCGATATTAAAAACCATGGGTGCATCAAACAAAAGCATCAAAAGAATTTTTGTGATTGAGGGCTTAGGGATTGCAACTGTAGGCTCACTCATTGGTGCAGTGGTCGGATTTATCTTTTGTGAGTGGATCTTAGCCAATGGAGTCAGCTTAGATCCACAAGTATATGGGATTGATCGCTTTCCGGTTGAGTTTAGATGGGGTGATTATTTACTTGCCGTTTTTGGCTCAATCATTATCTTGACCATTGCGGTCAGTATTCCGGCAAGACGTGGTAGTTTAATGGCACCTACCAAGGGCTTACGTGGAGATCAGCTTGATCTACGTGCTTAGGCAGCACACGATTAACCACAAAACAACCAAAGCCAAAAAACTCAATCAATTTAAAGGAGTAGGCATAACATGACCCAAGGCACAGCAACTTTGATCAATGGCACACAGATTGCCAAGTCTCTCCGACAAGACATAAAAACAAGAGTTGCTAGGCTCAAAGAGCATTCTATTATCCCAAAGCTTGCGGTCATGTTAGTAGGAGGGCATCCACCCAGTGAAATCTATGTCAAATATAAGCAAAAAGCGGCCAAAGAAGTAGGCATCACTACCGAAATACATCATTTTGAAGAATCGGTTGACCTGGATACACTTTATGCATGTGTTGATCAATTGAATCATGACTCAAGTGTGCACGGGATTTTAGTTCAACTCCCTTTACCGAAAAAGTTTTCTAGCCAAGAGATGTGGTCGGTTGTTGAACGTGTATTTCCCTCAAAAGATGTTGATGGCTTGCATCCGGCTAACCAAGGGCTCATCTCATTTAGTAATGGTGCGGCTCATTCGCCGGAACAAGGTTTTGTTGCTTGTACTCCCTTGGGTTGCTTACATTTACTCAAAACTCATTTAGGTGACTTGGAAGGCCTTCATGCTGTGGTGATCGGTCGGAGCCGAATTGTGGGACAACCCATGGCAAATCTGCTCACTAAAGCAAATGCCACAGTGACTTTGTGTCATTCACGAACTCGAGATTTAGAACGTCATTTACAAATTGCTGATGTGATTGTAGTGGCCGCTGGTATTCCTAAGCTCATCAAAGCACATACTGTACCTGAAAAAGCGGTCATTATAGATGTTGGAATCCATAGATTGGAAGATGGCCGCTTGTGTGGCGATGTTGACTTTGCTGAAGTCAGCGCTAAGGTTTCCGCAATCTCACCGGTACCGGGTGGAGTCGGACCAATGACCATTGCCAGCCTTATGAACAATGTCTGCTTAGCCGCCGAAAGAAGCATATAAGATTCATCTGTGTGGATGATGCAGATTCTATTTAAAAATAAATAGCTTATATATCTGCTTACAACATACCTAAAAGCCATCCAACCATAGGTAGAGTGTGGATAACTTGCTTTCAAGTGAGAAGCATGCTTATCTTAGGGTTATTTAAATCATGATTCCCTTGATCATTCATGGGCATTAAGTCTGTTTAACTTTTCAAATTGAAATAGGAGCCTCAATGGCACTTTTTACTCCACCCCCCGTAGATATTCCTGGCGAAGGCCGTCTTTTGGCAAAGTTCCACACCTCAAAGGGCCTGATGGTCGCTGAACTTTTTGAAAAGGAAGCCCCTCTAACTGTGGCAAACTTTGTACATTTGGCCACAGGTGGACATAAGGGAAAGCCCTTTTATGACGGTATTATTTTTCACCGTGTTATTCCTGATTTTATGATTCAAGTTGGCTGTCCTGATGGTCGTGGAACTGGTGGACCTGGCTATTGCATTCCCTGTGAGTTTGGTCCGGGGCTCAAGCATGATCGCCCGGGTATGTTAAGTATGGCAAATCGCGGTCCTAACACCGGTGGTTCTCAAATCTTCATTACCGAAGTGGCCACCCCTTGGTTAGATGGAAACCATGCGATTTTTGGTGCACTCATCGAAGGCTTAGATATTCAAAAAGCGATCGCAAACAGCCCGCGTGGCATGGGTGATCGTCCAAATAATGACATTGTCATTGAGCGTCTCGAAATCACAAGAGGTTAAGAAATGAGGCTATTGCGTATGTTATTTAAGCGTGTTCTTCTTAAAAGAATGTTATCAAAGCAAACAAATGCTCTATGCATACGCCTAGCCAACACATTAATGCTAGTGATGCTTGCTCTGAGTTCAAGCTTACTCATCATTGATACAGCCCAAGCAAACCCCTTCTTTGTAGGTCGGTTTAGTGGTCTACTTGGTGGTCCCTTTGATGACAGTGCATTTTCATTGTATTGGAATCCTGCAAACCTATATAGCAAGAAAAGTAAGTTTGATCTACATGTGGGTATAATTTCTCGTCAAGCCTCCTATAATCGCTATTTAGACGCCTCTTCCTCTGACGCCATGAACGAGTCTGAGATGATTGACCCGGCAGTTGCCGCAGCAAATGGTGGTCTATCCACAACATCAGCTTTGGGGGCGATCCCAAGCTTAGCTTTTCATTCCGGTCTAGATCTCAGCTCTGATCTGAAACTAGGCTTTGGGGCCGGTCTTTACATTGCGCGTGCTGGGACTGCAGATTGGGATCGAGATCCAGAAGCCTCAAGTCAATATCCCGGAGCTTATGATGGGCCACAGCGCTGGAGTGCCCTAAGTACATTTATGCTTTTGACGAATTATGCAGGTGGTATTTCTTTAAGTTATAATCGTATTTCAGTTGGGGCGGCCTTAAGCTATGTTGATGCAACCTTAAGCACAACCAAGGCCGCTAATGCTGATAAAAGTGATGACTTAACCAATCCGGATGGTGAACTTAAAGAAGGTCGTATCTTTTTAGATGGAGCCCGAGGCAATAATTTTCATGCTACTGTTGGACTAAACATCGACCTTGATGATTTTGATGTAGCCTATGCTTGGCGTGCCCCTGTTGTCTATCAATTAACAGGCACTGCTTATGTTTTATATGCAAATGCATCCGAAAGCGAAGCTACAGCACAGATCGAATTACAAGTGGCAGAAAGCCATTTGGCTTCGGTCGCTTATACGGTTGGTCCCGTTCGCTTCCGAGGGGAGTATGAGCGCCAAATGTGGTCAATCATGGACCAGCAACAAATCCTTAATACTGATCAATTAGATGAGGCTGGTAATCCACGAGAGCTTTTACTGCTAGAAAGAAACTTTCAAGATACCAATGCCTATAGATTACGCTTAGATTATACAGTATCTGATAAACTGATGATCAATACTGGTATCAGTTATGAAGATGGCGTTACTTTAGAAGAATATCATGAACCCGGTTTAGCAGAAGCAGAGCAAATTGAGGTCGGTTTAGGTGCTCAATTCCCGCTCACAAACCGACTTAGTTTAAATGCGAGTTTCTTTTATCAATACTTTTTTGATCGTACCATTACAAACAGCAAACAGTCTCCAACAACCAATGGAGAGTACACTGACCATCGACAATATTTAACCCTTAACCTGTCTTGGAGTTTGTAATGAAGAAGTCAATAAGTCCGTGGATCATTTATACAAACTTATTCCTAATATCATGCATGGCAACGGCCTGTGAGGACGTGCCACGTCGAGACTATGAGGATTTTAAAGCACGAACTCAAAGTCTAAGGCCGGACTATGGCGTTGAAACCATGCAAGAGCAAAGCTCTGTTCTAGCCGATCTACGAGGAATGTGGCTTCTTAACGCTCGCTTAAGTGCTGGTATTGATTTAGGCTTGCGAGTGCGTATTAGTTCTGAAGAATGGCCCGAAAGCCTTGCTGAGTCCGAAACGCACACCTTTAAGGCTGAAATTTGGTTAGAGCGCCAAGATCCTAATACAGAAGCCCCCATCGTTATTGCTGATCCCCCACCGGTATTGCAAGCAGATGGCAGTTTTACCCTTACCGCCAATCCTTTAGTACTTGATCCAGAAACTCTTAATGTAACTACCGCAGTAGAAGCGATTGTTGACTTAGAAAGCTTTACCAAAAGTGGTGATGATTTTTGTGGAGTCGCCACAGGTTCGGTCACCGTTCCACTCACTTTGGATTTGCAAGGAAGTACCTTTGCGGCCCAACGTGATGATGAGGGTACTTTAACCCTAGATGATGTCGCCACCCGTTGCCAAGATGATGATAACTCAGAGGCAGGCACGGAAGCAGGTTCTGAAGCTGGCACAGAGGCCGGAAATGATGAACCAACTCGTCCTGAACTTCCCGTTTTAGCTCGAGAAGGCAGTGCACCGGCCGATTTATCAGGCCATTGGCTAGTTAATGTGAAACTACCTGCTCCGGTTCCCCTTAAGCTTTGGGCTTCATTAATTTATACGGCTCCTAACGAAGCTATGCCGGTGGAGGGAGCTGAAGGTGGACTCATTGATGGCACTTTACGTCGTGAAACAGACCCTATTGATGCAGAACCACTGATTCGTTTTTCTTCTAAAGTCAGCTCAGAAGGTACTTTTGAAGTGTGGATGCCTAACTTTGTACTCGATGGTGCTATCCGGGTAGAAGGTGATTTATTGATCGGTGGCGTGATTTTGCCGGCTGGCTCCGCAGATGGTTCATTGATTTGGTGTGGAGAAGCAGCAGGTGAAGCGCGTAGCCCACTCATGCTTGATTTGGCAGGTACAAGCTTATATGCACTTCCATGGATACCGGGAAGCCCCGCACCAAGCGAATTCCCCAATGCCTGTCCAAATAATGATTAGAGTGTTTCAACTGTGCTCACCTATTTATGGATCGCTTTAGCAGTTATCCCCTCGCCTATCCTTATATTTATCAGTAGTGAAGCGATTGCCATCATTGGTAGCCTAAATCACCATTCTCCTATCGCTTTGGCTAGCGCCTTAGCTTTTGGACAAACCATTGGCTTTACTTTGCTGTGTGTATTTGGAGAACAGCTTGCGCAACGCTGGTCCAAAGTTAAGCAAATGCGCGAAAGAGCGGATATTGAAAAATATCGTACTAAAGCACCTTTACTGATCGCTTGGGTATCATTTGTGGGTATTCCTCCGGTTAATGTAAGCTGTCTTGCTGTTGCGGCTGTTAAAACAAGAGTCTTACCCATTATCCCCCTACTCTTTACCGGACGTTGGCTACGATATTGGATCGTTGCCTCATTGCCTGAGTATTTTTCCGAATATGTAAATCTAGATTTACTGCCTTTTTGGTTAAAATCCTTTTAGTGAAACAAAGATTGAGTATCAGAACTCTTTAACGATCAGCAAAGTTGTTCTATAACTAGTCTAAGATAAGATAACTATAGATCGACTCGCTAAAAAGAAATGACTTTGAAACTTGGGTTTGAACAACTCAAGGATTCTTTGAGGTGCTTTAAGCATGAATACAAAATTAGAAAAAATATGTGGACTTAACATAGTTCATCTCTCACTGCTTATTCTCAGCCTAACCGCTTGGGCCTGTGATAGCCAAGAAGACAGCAAAAATGATCCAACGGCAGCTTCTGCCTGCCCACCACAAGATCAAGAATGTGCCTTATTAGATGCTGATGGAGATGGAGTGCTCAATGGGGTAGATGACTTTCCCTTGGATGCAAGATGTAGCGAGTTAAGTAACGAAAGTTGCGAAAGCTGTGGAACACCTTGTGCGAGTGGTTTGTTTTGCCAAAGAAATGTGCTCGCTGGTGTTTTTAGAGGTGGTGAATGTCTACCAGCAAGCCAAGAAGTCTGCAATGAGCAAGATGATGATGGCGATGGGATCGTTGACGAAGGCCCACCAGCTGATAATCAGCGTGGTGTATGTGGCGGCAGTCGTATGATTTGTTCTGCATCAGGTGTGTTTGAAAATCCTGATTATGCTGCGATTAATGGCTATGCTGATGGTCAAGAACTCTGCGACGACCTTGATAATGACTGTGATGGGTTTATTGATGAGGCACCTCGTGCCCTTAAGATCTTAGGTGTTTGCCAAGGCCTTGATCAAGTCTGTGTAGATGGTGCTTTTCAAGAACCGGATTACGAGAGTCTAGTCGATTACTCAGAAGTCGAACTCTGTGATGGACTAGATAATGACTGCGATGGTGAAATTGATGAGGATATCCCAGGTGTTGGCTTAGATTGCGGTGCGGGTGTCGGTGGTTGTTTTGAAGAAGGAATCACTCTTTGTCGTCCGCTCGAAGAACGCATTGTCTGCAGTGTAAACGGTGGTACCCCAAGTCCTGAAGCCTGTAATGGGCGCGATGATGACTGTGATGGCCGTACTGATGAGCAACTCCCCAATACTGGTATGTCATGTACTGTTGGGCAGGGGTCTTGTGCTGTGGAAGGTCGTTTAATTTGTGCCGATGAAACCGGTGTTCTGATTTGTGATGCAAGTCCAAACTTACCACAGCAAGAGGCGTGCAACGGGATTGATGATGATTGTGACGGACAAATTGATGAAGAATCACTCGGTGCCGGAGAAGGCTGTCATGTGGGCGTGGGTGCATGTGCACGCTTTGGCATTTACACCTGTGATACTCTTTCGCATGAGTTAGTTTGCTCACAAAGTCCAAGTGAGCCAGTTGCTGAGGTGTGTAATAATGTCGATGATGACTGTGATGGTCGAGTAGATGAAGAAATCCCAACCGTTGGAGATGGCTGCACCATTGGACAGGGCCTCTGCCGTAGCCAAGGTGTATTCAGCTGTGATGGAGCAAATAGCCAAATCATTTGTAACGCCGATGTAATTGCTCCTAGTGTGGAAGAATGTAATGATGTCGATGATGACTGCGATGGCACCACCGATGAAGAAGCGATGGGGGTGGGCGAATCATGTACAGTGGGAATCGGAGCTTGTGCCACCGAAAGCCAACTACGCTGCGATAGTGAGCGTCGGGAACTTATCTGTGATGCTTCTCCTGGCGAGGGCCAAGAAGAAAGCTGTAATGATATTGATGATGACTGTGATGGAGCGACTGACGAAGGAAGCATTGTTCGCTATGATGAAGCACGCAATGTCGAATGGATCTGTGTTAAGGGTGGCGACTACTTAATGGGCTGGAATGAGCGACTCAATGAACGCCCCATTCACCCTGTACGAGTACCAACTTTTGAAATGGCCCGTGCCGAGGTCACTGTCGCCCAGTACTTACAATGCGTTCTTGGCAATGTTTGTGATACTCCTATCAGCAATGATTCAAATTGGCATACTCCAGGGCGTTCTAGCCATCCCATCAATGCTCTGTCTTGGCTAGAAGCAAATGAAATCGCTGAATTCTTAGGTGGTCGCTTACCTACCGAGGCCGAATGGGAGTTTGCTGCTCGTAAAAACCGCAATGATGCCCGCTATCCTTGGGGTGCAAGTGAACCAAGTTGTAATGAAGCAAACTTTAATGATGGTGTACAGGGTGATGGCTGTGGTAACGGCATGACCGCACCTGTTTGTAGTCATTCTCCTGCCGGAGATAGTGCTCTTGGTATTTGTGACCTAAGTGGTAATGTTTGGGAATGGGTTGCCGATGGCTATTCACCTAACTATAATAGCACTCCAAGCGATGGTTCTGCTGCTGTTGGTGTTGCGGCCTCTAAAGTGATCCGTGGTGGTGGTTGGCGTTCCGGCCCCGAAACTCTCACCTCAACATATCGCTTAGAAATGAGTCCAAGCATTCGCAATGACTATATTGGTGTACGTATTGTTAACTCTGTTGGTGTACCTACCGCAGAGCCCACTGATGAAGAGTAAAAGGTGAAGAGTAAAAGGTGAAGAGTAAAAGGTGAAGAGTAAAAGGTGAGGAGTAATCGTTAAAAGTTACTCATAAATGCTTCTCTTTGAGAGAGTCTGTGTTGGGAATTGCTTACAAGTTGTTTACAAAAATCAACAAAAACTTGTTTGTCATTTGAGACCAAATCAAAGCTTATGTATCTACTCAACAGTTAAAAGGGTAGAACTTAAATCTAGACTTTTTTCTTTGCGTTCACTTTAACTTGCTTAAGGGTAGACGCAATGCAAGGTTCTTTGTTAATGAAGACACCGTAACTGTTTAATCTTCTTAATTTATGTTTTTACCTACTTATTAATCACTTGGGATCATTAAATGAATATTATACAAACCTTTGAAAAGTTTGCTGAACTCGGAGCCGAGTGGGTCATGTGGCTCATGCTTATTCTTGGCTTTGCTATGATCGTAATCGCCATCGAACGTATTTTACTTTTGAGTAAAACTAAGGTGGATGCCCCTAATATTGCTAGAAAACTTGTTGATTTCCTGGACAAGGGTCAAGCCTCTCAAGCCAAGCAGAGTTTAACTGATGGCTTATCGATGGAACAAAGGGTTTTAGCTGATGGTCTGTCTCAGTATCATCGTGGCGCGGTTTATGTCGAGCAGATCATGCTGAGTACTTTAGCTCGTGAGCGCCAAAGATATAACCGCTATCTGAGTTATTTTGGTACCATCGGAAATAACACACCCTTTATTGGTCTATTTGGAACGGTTATCGGTATTATTCTTGCCTTTAAAAAGCTTGGTGAAAACCCCAAAGGTGGCTTAGAGGTGATTGGACCGTTAATCTCTGAGGCCTTGGTCGCAACCGCTGTGGGGCTATTTGTCGCGATTCCTGCCGTAGTCATCTTTAACTGGTTTAAGTCTGCAGTTAAAGAGCGTATCAGCAATACTGATTTCTTGATGAGAATTGTTTTGGCACATTTAGGCGAAGCTCAAAAAGCCAGCATTCAACCACTTGGCGCCGGCATTGAGCTTAATGATGCCCCAGTCGCTAGCGCCTCAGAGCCCAAAACAAATCAAGGAGTTTAATTATGGCTGGTGGTGCTGATATGGATGATGATGAGGGCATCACAGGGATTAATGTGACGCCACTTGTTGATATTATGTTGGTTTTGTTGATCATCTTCATGGTGGCTTCTAACTACATTGTTAAAGAAGCAATCGAGGTTAATCTACCCAAGGCGGCAACAGGTGAAGAAGTCAATAATGACAATAAGTCTATCGCTTTAATTCTTAAAAAAGATGGCCGTATTTTTCTCAATGGAGAATTGACAACTCGAGAAAAGATTGCCGAAGCAAGCCGAGCCTTAGCTAAAGAAAAAAATGCCCAAGCTATGATTGCTGCTGATCGTGGTACAGAGCATGGTGAAGTGGTTAAGATGATCGACTTGATTAGAGTCAACGGTTTAACGTCCTTTGCGATCAATATTGATCCAGACAATGACCCTATGGTTGATGAAGACGTTAAAGATGAGGATGGTGAACAAACACCGAGTAATGATCCTAACTCAGAAACAAAAACTGAGTCCCAAGCTAATGGAGACGGCGAATAATGTCCGGTCTACACGCACTTGAAGATGAGCCTGAAAAGAAGGTCAGATGGCAACGTTTTGCCATTGGGCTCATCATCGCTATTTTATTACAAGGTGGCGGTTTCTTTGGCATTTCTCAACTAGAGCCTCCCAAAAAAGAGCGTCGTGTTGCCGTGACTATGACCTTTGTTAAGCCCAAGCCTAAGCCTAAACCCAAGCCCAAGGTTGAAAAGCCTAAGCCCAAGCCTAAGCCTAAGCCCAAGCCCAAAAAGAAAAAAAAGCGCAAACGACGTAAAAAGAAAAAACCTAAACCTAAACCCAAGCCTAAGCCCAAGCCTAAGCCACAGGCACAGCAACCTCAAAAGCCTCCACCCAAACCGCCTAAAAAGCCACCTCCCTTACTGACGGGCTTAACTTTGAAAAGCACTGTCAAAGGTGGTAAAGGTCCGGTGATGCAAGTCGGTAATACGATGTATGGTAAGCCCAAGTCTAAGCTAAAAGCTGCTGTAACAGAAAAAGCAGCGCCTGGTAAGAAGACTCAAGAAGGCACTCCAACTCCTATTTATGTAGGACCAAAGGTGCTTAAAAAGGTCAGACCAAAATATACAGCGGAAGCTCTCGACGAGGGGATCGAAGGTCAAGTAATCTTATTTGTTAAGCTTGATGCAAAAGGTAAGATTTTATCTTCAAAGTTGATCAAAGGCCTTGGGTATGGTTTGGATCAAAACGCTCAAAAGGCTTTAAAACAATGGGTTTTTGCTCCAGCAACTCGAGGCGGAAAAGCTGTAGCGAGTTCTAAAAAGATCAAAGTATATTTCGTCATCGAATAAAAAACGCTCAAATCTTAGTATGATGTTAATGGGCAAGGATATCCACATGAAACAATCACAATTACTTGCAACTAAGCCTCAGCTTTTTCAATGGCTTTTGATCACTTTGATGCTTGGCATATTGTATACAAATGCTTGGGGACAAGGCGGTGCAGAGGCTACAATAGAGAACACCATAGATGAAAAGACTCAAAATGAAGCAGTTGCTAATTCACAAGCAGAACCTGAAGCTGATACTGAATCTCAAGCAACTGATAATGAGCAACAAATAGGTAGTGAGCAACAAGAAACAGCACCGACCGGACAGCTTACTAAAGCGCCTGAACTATTGAACTTTGTTGATGCCGAATATCCCGAAAGCGCTAAAGCTGACAAGATTGAAGCGGCCGTGGTTATGCTGTTGACCATTGATGAAAAGGGAAAAGTCACCGAAGTCAGTATTCAAGAGTCGGCGAATAGTCCACACGCCTTTGATGATGCTGCTAAAGCAGCTGCTTTACAATTTAGTTTTAGTCCTGCCGAAATCGATGGCAAAGCCGCACCGGTTCAAATCGCCTTTAAATATGAGTTCACCTACACCGAAGAGGTCACTCAAGTTGAGCAAAAAACTGAAACAGGGCAGTTGAGTGGCTTGATTGTTGAAAAAGGCACTCGAACACCTTTGGCTGCACTCACTGTCAGATTGGTTGATCGAGAGTTAGAAACCTTTACTGATGCGGACGGGCGCTTTGTTTTTGAAGGGCTAGAACCTGGCAAAGTCAAGGTCGAAATCAATGATGAAGCTCACTACACTCTACTCGATATTCAAAAGATTACAGCCAAAGAAGAAAACATCGTAAAATACTACTTAGAACCACGTTCCGCTCAAGGAGATGGTTCTATTACTGTTGTGGGTCGACGGGCCAAAAAAGAAGTGGCAAAACGTACTCTGACCATGGAAGAAATTCGTAAAATCCCTGGTACTCAAGGAGATGCCCTAAAAGTGGTCCAAAATCTACCCGGAGTGGCCCGCATCCCCTTTGGTGGAGGTGGACTGGTGATTCGTGGTAGTAATCCCGGAGATTCTGGCTCAACCATTAACCGACACTTTATTCCCTTAGTTTTTCACTTTGGCGGAATTCGTAGTATTTTCCCTAGTGAACTTTTAGAAAGTATTGAGTTTTACCCCGGAAACTTTACGCCTGAGTTTGGCCGTTATACCGGCGGTATTGTCGATGCTCGCTTTAGACGGCCCAAGGACGATCGCTTACATGCTCGAGTTGAGGCTGATGTTTTTGATGCTGGTATCTTATTAGAAGGTCCGGTGTCTGAAAATGCCACCTTTGCTGTGGCTGGCAGACGCAGTTATATTGATGCTGCTTTAGGTGCTTTACCCGATGACGTGATTAGCTTTGTTGTCGCACCTCGTTACTATGATTACCAAGCCCTTTATGATTGGAAAAAGGGTAAACACCGAGTCCGCCTTTACTTCTTTGGTTCCGATGATAAGCTTCAATTAGTCATCAATGATCCGGCTGAAAATAACCCAAGTTTACAAGGTACTCTTGAAAACTCTACCTCATTAATGAGGCTGTATTCTGCTTGGGATTATCGAATTTCCTCTAAACTAAGCCATCATCTCAGTGTAGCGACAGGCCAAAATCATCTTGAGTTTGCTTTGGGCGACCAACTCAGCTTTTTAAATGATGTAAACGTGGTCACAGTACGTGATGAGTTGACTTGGAAGAAAAACAAGCAATTCACCTTACGAGGAGGCTTTGAAGGTGAGGCGTATTTGGGCACGATTAAGCTCAAGCTTCCTCAACCGCCACAAAAAGAAGGCCAAGCCGGAGGCACACCACTGAGTACTCTCGATGTCAAGCAAACCGAAAAGACCTTCCAATTCTATAATCCTGGTTTATGGATTGAAGCGCAGTGGAAGCCAAATCCAGATCTCTTACTTATTCCGGGCGCTCGTGTAGATGTCGATACTTATTTAGGTGATATTGCACCTGATCCTAGACTCAATCTTCGTTATACAACTTCTCGAGATCAAGAGGGCAAGGCCAAGGGTACCCTTAAAGCGGGTGTGGGTCGCTACTCCCAACGTCCGGCTCCGGATGAAACTGATGAAACCTATGGTAATCCGGATCTACTTCTTGAACATAGTGCCCATTTCTCTTTAGGTTACGAGCATCGCTTTAATCAAAATCTTGATATTGATGTCATTGGTTTTTACAAACATTTGTACGGTTCAGTCAGCCCGATTGATGATCCGGTTCTGCGCTATGATAATAATGGTAGTGGTCGAATCTATGGCTTGGAACTTTTACTTAGGCATAATCTGACCTCACGCTTTTTTGGTTGGGTAAGTTATACCCTTATGCGCTCTGAACGTAAAAACACCGGTGATCAAGAATACAAGCTGTTTTCTTTAGATCAAACCCATATCCTGACTTTGATCGCCCAGTATAAACTTTCTTCGGAATGGGAAATTGGGGCTCGATATCGGTATACCACTGGTAATCCACAAACCCCTTATGTTGGTGCGATATACGATGCAGATAATGATGTATATGTACCTCTCCCAGGTGCGGTCAATAGTGCAAGAGTCGATCCGTTTCAACAGCTGGATCTACGCTTAGACCGAAAATGGATCTTTAATAATTGGCAATTAACCGCCTATCTCGAAATCCAAAATGCGCTTAATCGTGCCAATCCAGAACGTCAGAACTATAACTATAACTTTACTCAATCTCAGGTAGTAACCTCTCTGCCGATTATTCCGTCTATTGGTATTCGAGGAGAACTATAATGATCAAGTCAACGCTTCACTCAGTTCACTCAATTCATTTTTTATGCATACTTGCTCTTGGCTTGGCCGTAGTCACTGGATGTGGAGATGACGAAGTTGAACCCAAAAGCTTTTTAAACTCTTACCGAGTTTTAGCACTACGAGCAGAACCGGCTCAATTGAGCTTAAGTGGGCCTAGTCAACTGTCACTCTATGATTTTCATCCCAATGACCTTAAGGGAGAGCGACCTAATATAGAATATTCTTGGCGCATCTGCCCGTTTTCTCTCGGCTCTTTGACTCGTTACGAATGCTTTGTTGACGAAATCCCATTGCCTGAAGATGCCTTGAGCTCAAATCAGATGGACATTGAAGAAACAGATGATTCCAATACTGATCCTACGATAAATTGGCCTAGCAGTAGTTCAGTGACCCTTGATCCTTTGGCTCTCTTTGCTGCCTTTGGTGACGATATACAAAGTCAAATGGAGCAGCTTGAAATGGGATCAGGCATGCTGGGGTCAGAAATGAACTTCTTTGATGCAGGTGTTTTTGAGATTTATGTTAAGCTCACCGTTAAAATAGAGGGTGAACCAGACTTTGAAGCAGTTAAAACGATGACTGTTCTTTTAGATAGCGAGCTTGAAGTTAACCAACATCCTGAGATTACTCAAGTATCTACTTCTATTGAACTAGACGGATCTGCCACTTTAAAACCAGAAGATGAATTAGAGCTTGAAATTGAGGTCAGTTCTGATGCTGTCGAAGAGTATAAGGTTGCTCAAAGTGCAAGTGACAAAGAACAAGGTATTGAAGCAGAGACTTTAAGTGAAAACGTTTTTGTTTATTATTATACGACTAGCGGTCGCTTTGATAGTGCGGTCAAATTGATTGATGATAACTTGGCGACCCTTACTCTTGGTGAAGAAAGCGGGGCACAAAAGGTATTTGTTGTTTTGCGTGATGGACGAGGCGGGGTAGACTTAAGAGCCTTTGACTTTAAGATCAAAGAATAAGTTATGCTACAAGCAAGGAAGCGTAATCTGCTAATGCGCGATTTTGTATTCAGATTCGGCTTTATACTCTGGTTAAATAGCGGCTTTCTACTTGGGTGTGGCCAGCCTAAAGTGACGCCTACTCAACCGCATCATAAGAGTGATGGGACTTTTAAAGATCCCTATGTCACACCACCAAAAAAGTCCTTTTTCAGCTTTTTATGGATGCGCATGAACACAGATTGGGTCGATGTAAGCCAAGCCAATCTTGTCCCCCAAGAACCTGTTGATTCAAAGCGTCTTGCTCAAGTTAATCAGCCCCAAGAAATCCAAGTCACTTGGCTAGGCCATTCCTGTTTTTTGGTGCAAAGTGACGGCTTTAACCTTCTCACCGATCCGGTTTTCTCTGAACGAGCTTCTCCGGTTTCCTTTGCGGGTCCTAAAAGATACACAGAACCCGCTATCAAGATCAATGAACTCCCTAAGATTGATGCGGTCGTGATTTCTCATAATCACTATGACCATCTAGATCTCGATAGTATAGAACTGCTCGAAAAACACTTTGACCCTCAATGGTATGTACCATTAAAAAATGGGTCTTTACTTGAATCGGCCTCTGTACCTAAACAGCGTATTTATGAACTTGATTGGTGGGAACAAGCTGAGTTTAAAAACTCAGTTCAAGCAATCTCAATGATTGCAACCCCCGCTCAACATTGGTCGGCTCGTGGTCTTTTTGACCGCAATGAAATGCTATGGGCATCATGGGTGATTAAGATTGGTTCCTCTACCATATTTTTTGGTGGTGATACTGGGTATCAACCAAAGATTTTCAAAGCGATTGGACAAAAATATGGTCCCTTTGATATTGGCTTAATTCCCATTGGGGCTTATGCTCCGAGAAGCTTTATGCGTTACGCACATGTGAACCCAAGTGAGGCGGTTAACATCCATCTTGACATTAAAAGTAAGCAGTCCTTTGGAGCGCATTGGGGCACCTTTCCCTTGACTGCTGAACCGGTCATGGAGCCGGTTCAAAAGCTTAAAGAATCGTTGTTGAAAAATAAGCTTAAACAAGAAAGCTTTATTGCTCCAATTTTAGGTAAAACCTATCAAGTGTTCAATCCAAAGAATCAAGCTCAATAAATCTATCGCTAAAATTCGAAATAAACTTCATAAAATGTTAAGCTTTTATAGAACTTATCCGTTATTTAGGTGTCAGTTTATGTTGATTCTAATCGCTTTTTTAAAACCCACTTCCTAGTTAGTCTTTTAACCTATGTTTAGTAAGCCGTGTTGTCATGAAGAGAGAGCCATACTCTGTGAATACAACTCCTTCAACTAATCCGCCTAAGGATCAGCCGGCTGACTCATGGCTTGACAACGACCCTTGGGGCGAACTCAGTGATGATCCATTTGGTGCATCAGCACCTTCTAGTCAACGCCCTAAACAACGCAAAAGCCAAGACCCCTTTGCCGATATGGGCTTTGATGATCCCTTTGCCAAGCAAAAGCAAACTCCATCATCAAGAGCAACAAGTCGTGAGGAAGAACGACAAGCTCAACGTCGTCAACAAGCTTTAAAACAACAACAGTTCCAAGAAGAAAAGCGCCGTCAAACAGAGCGGGATAGACAAGCAGCTTTACAAAGAGCTCATGCACAGCAACTCTATCAACGACAAGAAGAAGCCCGCCGGCAAGAAGAAGCCCGCCGGCAAGATGAAGCGCGTAGGCAACAAGAACAAGCCCGCCGGCAAGATGAAGCGCGTAGGCAACAAGAGCAAGCCCGCCGACAAGATGAAGCGCGTAGGCAACAAGAGCAAGCCCGCCGACAAGATGAAGCGCGTAGGCAACAAGAACAAGCCCGCCGACAACAATCTTTAAGAGAGCAAGAGGTTCAACGACGTAATCAAGTTCTTGCTAAACAAAGAGAATTTGAGGCACAAAGACAAAATCAACAAGCACGTAGACAGAATCAACAAGTACGTAGACAGAATCAACAAGCACATAGCCAAGCCCCAAATCACGTTCCGGTAGACCGGCAACATGGTGGCTCACCTGTGCAGAAACCGAATTCCATACCTCCTCAAGCACAGCAAGCCCCTGCATCACCTAGGCAAGTGCAATCTCGCCCGGAGACAGTAAGGCCAACTATACAAACTCCACCAGCCCCACCACAGACGACTAGAACACAAAAAGCAAGTGACAAAACTAGTGAAGCACCAAACTTAGTCAGTGTACAACAACTACAAAATATTTTGATTCCAATGCATCAGTTGATGAAAAAACAAGATGAGGAAATCAAACGTCTTAAGTCACAACTAAAACAAGAGGCCGTCAAGTCAGAAGCCACTTTAGCAAGTTTACAAGCCTTAGAGCAGGCTCCGCAAGCTTCACAAATTGCCCCGCAAGCTCAACAAAGCCCCTCGCACAGTACCTCGGACGAGACAAGTAAAGCCCTACAGGCCGAACTCAAAGAACTGAAGGCTCTTGTTTTTGAACAAAGTAAGCAAATTAAAGCAGCACAGACTCAAGTTCTACAAACAAACGCCATGATAGAAATGGGGCAAGGCCCTTATCCGAAAGCGAATCAAAAAGCCTGGTCTCTAGGTAAGCTATCCAATGGTCTAGGTGAAATGATGAATAGGCTTGGTTCATCCTTAGGTAAACTCACACCTAAGAGCCCTAAAACCTTTGAAGAAATTAAAGCGCTTACAAGTTCTGAGGATCTTCCTTTACCTCCACCTGTTCCCGTTTATGATCCTTTTAATGAACCTACCCCGATCGATACGCTAAAGGTAAATGATACACCTTTTGAGGATCAAGAATCGGGCTTAGCTATGGAACATTGGAAGGCAGAAGAATCTCCTCTCTTGCATACACCGGTGGTGACCAATGCACCTCAAGCGATAGCAAGTGTAGATTTGGATGACGATGAACAAGAAGATTTGGATATTTCTTTTGAATCAGATGAAGGGGATGAAGAGACACCATTCAAATCTGCTCAAAACGACCAAATAATTGATGAAGAAATACTTGAAAGCAATGAGCAAGCGCTAAAGCAACAAGAACAGAATCAAATAAATCAACACCCCTTTCCCGTGATGGGAAATAACGACCCTCAAGCTTTACAGTTTAACGTTGGTGGATTAACCATGAGTCGTTTTCAATCGGCTGGGCCAGATCCACAGCTCATGTCGATGATCATGCAGCATACTCAACTTTTAAAACGTCAGGAACACAACACTAATCAAGTATCGAGCCGAGTCAAAAAACAAGAGGAGATGAACCAAACCCAAAACGAGATTATCGAACAACTCGTTTCACGAACTCAGCGTGAACAGGATAAACTCAACAAGAGAGTCAAAAAGCTTGAACGAACCAAGGATACTTCTCAAAAAAATGCTCAAGGCTTGAAAGCACATCATAAACGCTTATCACAATTAGAAATGCTGATTGAAGGCTTTGAAGCCAAGCTTGCTGCCTTTGATGAAAAGCTATCTTCTAATGATCCCACTAAGCAAGCGACTGACATTAGAGTATCACTCGATCCCGATGAGGGCGATTATCAATCAATCCAAGAAGCGATTGATGCGGCTCCGGTTGGTGCATATATTGGGATTATGCCCGGGATATATCAAGATCCCTTAGAAATTACCAAGCCGGTTAAACTGATTGGATTAGGAAGACCACAAGACATACTCATTCAAGTCAAAGAAGAAAGCGCTTTAGTGATTAATCGCATGGGTGGCGTTTATGAAGAATCAATGTCTAGCTCTCAAGAAAAAGAAGTACGTAAAAAGCTTCAGCAATATACCGGTATAGAAGCAAGCACTATGGGCTCTCAGGTCATGAAATGGTTTAAAAAACAGCTTGGACAACCAGTAGCTGATGATAGCGTGTTTGAAGCCAAGGTGGGCACCGATGAGGTATCACTTGTCAGCTTAACAATTGCGAGTATTACCACAGAAGTTGGGGGCACTCCTAGTGAACGCCCAGCGATTTTAATTCGCTCAGGTCACCTAAGATTAGAAAAGTGTGAAGTTCGCTGTGAAAATGGCCATGGTGTTATTTTAGAAGGAGAAGCAGCCGAGTTTACCACAAGAGCATGTCGTATTATTCAGGCTCGAGGCTCTGGGGTCTTACTACGAACGAGAGCTCAAGCAACCTTGGCGAGTACAGCAATCATCAAATGTAAAGAATCAGGGATTGATGGACAAGGATATACCTCTATTCGTTTAATGGATTGTGATATCTCGAATAATCAACGAATTGGGGTACAGGTTGGCTTTAAATCTCAATTAATTGCCTATCACACGATTATGGCTGGTAATCATTTTGAGGGACTTTGGATGAATAATCAATCTACAGGAACAGTGAAGGGCTGTGATATAAGAGGTAATGCTCGGGGTCCTTATGACATCTCTACCGATTGTCGAGTAGAAATGATTAGCAATAAGCCTTAATTAAATGGCCCAAATAGGATCAGAGAAGGATCACAAAGAGAGTAATCATGTGGTATCAAACTAGAACAGTAAATACCGAACGAAACTCAATAAAACGATCAAGAACTGATTTGAGTCTCTCTTTTCTACTAAAAGTCAGCTTTTGTGTGTTTACCCTCTTAATCATTGGTTGTTCAGCCCGTCCTCAAAATATAGCCCCTCCTAAAGAAATCGAAATGAGTGGCTTAGTCATTAGACCCGATGGTCCCTTACTGAGTGCCGAGGAATTATTTGAAGAAGGTGTCGGTGCCTTTCAAGGTCAACGCTTTAAACTCTGTGAGCAACGTCTAAGCACTTATCTCAAGTATTTCTCAAATGAAGTATATACCCACTCGGCCTACTATAACTTAGGTCTATGTCTTGAGTTTCAAAGAAAGCATTTTGAAGCTGCTAAACAATTTAAAGCCTTTCGAGATTTATCTGAACAAGACAGTGATCGTTTAGATGGTGCTGTCCGTTTAGGGTACAATCTTATCTTTTCCAACCAAGTCATCGAAGCGGAAGCCCTATATACCCAGCTTTTATTACAATATCCACTTAAGGGCTTTGATCGATCTGAATGTCACCTAAGGCGAGCAATGGCACGTTTGAGTCAAAAAAAATATGCCGAAGCTGACCGTGATTTAAGTGCAGCAATGAGCCATATCAATGGTGCAATTGGTTCACAATACAAAGGAAATGAAGCTCTTGCTGAAGTTCATTTTCAACGAGGTGAAGTTTACCGAAGGCATATGGGAGAAATACAACTAAAAATGCCTTTATATGAAATCAAAAGAAGCATTGCCGATAAAACTCGTTTTTTTAGGAAATCCTTATATGCTTATGTGGAAGCGATTAAAGTAAATCATACCTATTGGGCGATTGCAGCCGGTCATCAATTAGGTGTGTTACATGAAGATATATACGAGGATTTACTTCATGCTGAATACCCTAGTGATTTTGATGATGAAACCTTAGCCTATTACTTTTTTGAGCTCGATAAAAAATTAGCCCCTTTAATTAGTGAATCAATCGCTATCTATGAAAGAACCATTACAATCAGTGCAACTCAGGGGGCAGATAATACCTGGGTTAAATCAACTCAAAATAGCTTAAAACGCCTTAGAAACTTAGAAGCAGAGTTACAAAAACGCCTCTCTATGGATCCTCTTAAGGCTTATCAACAAAAACAAGCAATTCCTTTTCATCGTGCCCCTGTTACAGTGCCTCTTCCCCCCACCCCTGAAGACCTAGGAGACCAAGATGACTCAGTCATTAAACCAGCCCGAAACTCAAGTCACAACCCCAGCTCAAAAGTCACTCACTGAGGTGAGCTCTGTTCAAACTCTTGAAGATTTAAAAGCCTTGCCTCAAACAGTTCAGACCGAACTAGAAGCTGCTGCTTTTCGTCGCTTAGTCTCACACTTGCAAGAACGAACAGATGTTCAAAATATTGACCTGATGACTTTGGCTGGTTTCTGCCGTAATTGCTTGTCAAAATGGTACCGAAAAGAGGCTGAACAACGTGGCATCAATGTTGAAGATTTAGTTGCCCGTGAACATATTTATGGCATGCCTTATGCCGAATGGAAGTCAAAGCATCAAAAGTAGGCTTGTACTAAATCATTACGACCATTTTGATCGTATCCCACTATGATCTCAAAGCCCTAAAGTGGTTATAAGTTCTTGTATTTTAGGATCTTTCTTAACACGACTATTTATTTTAAGTGCCCATTGTAATAAGGCCTGTGCATCCGTTTGCTTTTGGTGTGCGATTAGCTGTTCAAGTCTAAAATAAAACATTTCAAATGAAGTATCACCCCGTCTAAATAGCTTGGTATACAGTTCCTTAAGCTGAGTCTCATCATTGTACTCAATCGCCAAAGCAATGGTATTATTAAGTGTTTTAGACCACTTTTCATGATGCCCGGGAAGTTCATTTAAGACATCTAGGTAAGCGAGATATGCCTCTTGATAACGTTCCAGATCCCATAAGGCTTCACCTAAGGTTAAGTGAGCCAACCAAGTTCTTTGAGCAATAATCGGATTGGATTGACTTACTTCGGTAAGTTTAAAGTTTTTCCATTTATCCAAAGCGGCCCTTAAACTCTCCACCGCCTCTGCATCTAGGCCACTCGTTCTTTCAGCACAGCCTTTAAATAAGTAAAAATCGGGCTGATTCGGATCTTTTTCGATGCCCATTTGAGTGAATAGGATAATTCGATCCGGTTTAGCATTAGACTGCTCGTAGGCCGTGAGTAAGGTTTTTAGGGTTTCAGCAAAATACCCATGCTTACCTTCTAAAATACCAAGCACAGCCGCCTCAAGTGATTGAACAGCAAGTTTGGGTTGCTTTTTAATCACATACTCACGCCCCTCGTAAAACTTGTAGACCATATTATCTGGTTCATCTTCAAGCATCTTTTGAATCAAGGGTAAGGAGCGATCACTCTTTTTACGTTGCTCATAGACAACAGGGTCATACCCCAAGTGATTGATTGTCACAAAGTCACACATTTTTAACAGCATTTCGTGACTAGGATCAGCCAACAATAGTTGATTATGTACTCGATTTTGATAGCGAATTTCTTCACATCTAGGAAAAAAACGTAGACTTGGTAAAGAATTCATCACCGAGCCATCAAGTTTGATATTGACGACATCGATAGATACCCCCACATAGGGCCCTTCGTGCGTAAACTTTCTAAGTGAACGTCTAAATGAATCTATTCGGGCTGGATCAATCACTAAACGCTCATCAGCATCAAGAATTAAAACCCATTGGCCAGTACTGCATCGGATGGTTTCATTGCGTGCATCAGAAAAGTCATCTTTCCACGCATAATGAAAGACTTTAGCCCCATGAGCCTTGGCAATTTCAACAGTTCTATCGGTAGAGCCTGTATCCACAACAACTAATTCATCAACAAAACCTTTTACACTGTTTAGAGCTTCTTCCAAAAACTCCTCTTCGTTTTTTACCATCATGGCCATACTGAGTAAGGGGGCATTTGGATCATAAGTACTCCACGGGGTGAACTCTTTCACGGTCTGTGCTGAAGTCATAGCCTGTCGAGCTGGAGTCTTGGAGCTAAGCACTGCTTTTTTCGCTTTTAGACTTGCTTTGGGTTTAGAAAAACGATTCTTTTTTGTTTTTTTAGATTTGTGAGCCATCTTAGGATCCATTACTCATCGGGTTCGAGTCACTGATTTAGGCAGAACATAGCAAGCAATTAAGTAATTGTTAAGTTTGTCGTACTGTTTAAATGATATTTAAGACTATTCATAAGTTCTTTCTCGGCCCATGGCTTTAGAACAATACGTAAGCGCTCAAACTGAGCCTGATAGGTATCAAGGTTTTCATACATTTGAACCAAGGTGATAAGTATAGATTCTGGAGTACACTGCTCTAGATGTAATTCGGGAAAGGCTCGCTCATTGAGACATAAATTGGGTAAAGTGCAGTGCTCAACCCTAATTAAACGTTTGGCTAGCCAAGCGCTGACCTTAGATAAAGGAGCTAGACTTAAAGGAATGACACCCGACAGAGCAGATTCTAAAGTCGCTGTCCCCGCATAGCATACTGAAAATATTGCATTGTTAAGCGCTGGGTGAGCTTGAAATGAACTTAGTTGAGAGTGATATACAGACTGTTTAATCGGCTTGAGAGTGATGCAAGACTCCGGATTTGATCTATGTTCTAAAACTTCTGTTTCTAGAGTTTGTTCTAATGTGACAACTTGCTGTGTGCTTCTTACCCAGCCTTCTTTAATGAGACGTCTTTGTGCTTTGGCAATTAATTTGGAATACAGCCTTTCTTTTACCCATGGTGTCACTGCAACTTGAATGATGAGCGCTTGTTTTAGGGCTAAGGCAAACTTGGCAAGACTCAATATGGCTAATTCAAGGCAGAGTTTGACACTCGACTGTCGACTACCAGGAAATAAAGCAATCACTAGAGGCTTTTGCTTCCTTTTCTGATCTTCTTCGCTCTCTAAACTCTTATTATGATCTAAACTTGAGACTGAGACCTGAGTTAAAGCTAAAGGATGTCCGATCAAATGGGCATTAATGTGATGTTGCTGAAACCACTTGGCCTCAAAATTAAATAGGCAGAATAATTGGTCGGCTAATGCCAAGTTTTTAGCGCGATAAGAACGCCAAGCCCACACTTGTGGGGGGGCTATATATAAGACCTTGGTTTGGCGAATATCTATACTTTTATGAGTTTTAATATATGCGAGTAATCTCATATTGATCTCAGGTGCATCGACAAAAAGGCAGAGATCAATGTTGCGTGCCATTTGACGCAAAGACATATAGGCCCTAATGGTTTGCGGTAGTACATGTAAGGCTTCAATCAAGCCATGAGCCGCAAGTTTCTTGGGATCAATGAGCGAGTCTAGTCCTTCAGCTTGTGACAAGGGACCACCTACCCCCATCAACTCTATTTCGCCTTGATGTGCTTTTTTGAGTGCTTGTATTACTAAAGCAAGCAAGCGATCTCCGGATGCTTCAATCGAAACACAAAGTACTCTTATACGCCTTAATGCTACATTAGAAATATGACTCAAGCGACTACTCATCGATCAAGATTATAGACTAAGTAAAAACTAACTCAAAAAGAAAGGTTATGCTTAGCGATCAGTTGCAGACGATAGCCTGAGAATTCAGGAAAGTCTCGACACACGCCCCCCACACATTTAATCCCACCTCTTTGGCTACCAACTGTCGCCTTAATTAAAAAGAATTGGCTTAGGTCTACATTAAAGATGCCCGCAAAAAACTGCTGGCGTACTCCAGCTGACCTATTTTGAGTATCCACCCCCCATTCCATACTCACCGATCCCAAACCGGCTTTTTCTACGCCTACAACAGTTGAACCACGGGTAAAGAAAGGTTGCTGTTCAATTTGTATACGCTGAAATTGGGTGGTGAGATGCGCGGTCACTGTGCCAAAAAGTCTTTGTACAAAATCACCCTCTGCATGGCTCCATACTCGATTGATATAACCATCTTTAGTATCAAAGCGATGTCCACCACTTGCGCTTAATCGAGAGCGACCCAAATCATAGTACCATTCCAAACCACCATACCCATGATATTGGCTTAACTCCATTGGATCATTGGGTTTTGTATTACGATATAAGCCATTCAAATGAAGCGATAAGTCTCCTTGAAGTAGGTCATGCTGCAATCGAACACGCCCACCTCTAACATCATAGGTTTCAGCGACTTCTTGGTCGATTCTCTCTAAGGTTGGTCCTTGATTGTAGTTAAAGCGACTTAATAAAGCCGTATTATTGCTTCCTCTTTGTTCAAAATTATCCACCCATAAGCCTTCGGTCAGTACGCTTGTATCTGCAAAGTGCCAATCCAAAGTTAGATAGCCTGCATACCCCTCTTGTACATCCTCTATAAGTCGTCTTTGCTGAGTATCAAACTCACCATATAAAGAAAGAAAGTCACTCAGTGATGGCAGATTTAAGAAAAGTCCACCCGAACTAGTGGCATCGTTAAGCTCTAAGTCATCTAAAAGCTGTTCCTCGGGCTCAAGATATACATACATGAGCCCTAATTCTCCCCCAATGGGTAGCCGATAGGTGCTTTCTCCACCAATGATATTGTCCGCTTTATTTTCGACATAGTGCATGGACACCATATCCAAGTTGACTACATTACTTTGTCCGGCAAAAACTTGATTTTTAAAGGCGCCTATCTTGCCGCTCAACTTTGCGCCTCGTAAAGAAATATCAACCCCAAGTTCATCAACCTTGCGCAAAGCAAGAAGCTGACCCTTACCAAGTTGCTGATATAAATCACCGACATGAATCGCAAAGCTTCGACCACCAGAAAAATAAAAGCTTTTACTTAAGCTCAAGCGCTCAACTTGAATGGGAGTTGTTTTAAAATCACTCGTCGGCTGATTTTGAAAATACATACTGTCTAAGCGGGTATTTAACAAAAAGCCCTCATACTGCCCATTGATACTCAAGCGATTGATCAGAAGTTGATAATCATCATCATCCTTAACCCCGTTTTTATTATCATTACGTGCATCAGTAATGAAGCTATCATTCAAGCGCAAAGTTACCGGACTCGCATAAACAAGCAAAGCACAATACTTAAAACTCAAAAGCAAAGTAAATACACACAGTGGAAGAGTGTGAACTAACAACTTACACGAATTCACGCTTGATCACCTTTTCATGTGTCTTACTCAGCTAAAAAGAGCGGTTCAAACAGGCCAAAAGCACTTAAACGATCTTTTGTTACCCTATTTTTTGCTCTTACATATTGATCGCACGACCATCAACAGCTAAGGCTGCTTCTTTAACAATCTCAGCTAAGGTGGGGTGTGCATGGCTACTGCGTGCAATATCCTCTGAGCTCGCTCCAAACTCGATAGAAACACCAACTTCAGCAATAAGGTCACCGGCTCTAGCCCCAATAATATGGGCGCCCAAGACTCGATCGGTTTCAGCATGAGCAAGAATCTTCACAAAACCTTCTTTGGCTTCCAAAGCCATCGCACGGCCATTGGCTTTAAAAGGGAAACTTCCTTTTTTGAATGGAGTCCCAGCGGCTTTGAGTTCTTCCTCACTCTTACCTACACTCGCAATTTCAGGATGGGTATATACCACACTTGGAATCGCGTCATAGTTAACATGGCCATATCCGGTGACCATAGCTTCTACACAAGCGACCCCTTCTTCTTCAGCTTTGTGCGCAAGCATAGGGCCTGCAATCACATCACCAATCGCATACACACCCGATACTGAAGTTTGGAAATGATCATTGACAGGAATACAGCCACGTCGGTCGGTTTCAATGCCAAGATTTTCAAGACCAAGACCCTCTGTGTTTGGACGACGACCCACAGAAACAAGCACCCGATCACAAATGACATCTTCTCCGCCTTCACGTTGAACGATACATTGATCGCCCTCAACACGAGCACCGGTGACTTTGACGCCAAACTGGAACTCCATACCCTGTTGCTTAAAGATTTTGACCGCTTCCTTGCTTAGCTCCTTGTCCATGCCCGGCATGGCCATATCCATGTACTCAAGAACCGTCACCTTGGCACCAAGTCGAGCCCAAACAGAGCCTAATTCTAGGCCAATCACGCCTGCGCCAATCACGACTAAATGTTTAGGAACCTCGGGATAAGAAAGCGCACTTGTACTTCCACCAATCCGACTGCCGTCCCATTCAATATTTGGAAGGTTAGCAGCATAGCTCCCTGAGGCAATTAAGATCTTATCAGCACTAATCATTTGAGCTTCGGCGCCTTCTTTGGTGACACTTACTTTGCCATCACCAAGTAAGGTTCCAAGCCCCTCATAACGTTTGACCTTATTTTTCTTAAAAAGATAAGCAATGCCTGTAGTTAAGGTCTTTACGATCTTATTTTTACGGGCCATCATCTTATCGAGATTAAGCTCCACACCAAGAACATCAATGCCATGAACTTGATAATGATTTTTTACTTCTTCATATCTTTCACTCGACTCAAGCAAGGCCTTGCTAGGGATACAGCCTACTCGTAAGCAAGTACCACCCAATGCTGCCTCTTTTTCGATGCAAGCAACTTTAAGTCCCAGCTGAGCCGCTCTAACAGAAGCAACATACCCACCAGGGCCTGCACCAACTACAATTAGGTCAAAATGTGATTCACTCATGGTTTTTCCTTAGTTTTACTCAATATTTGCTTTAGCTATCGACTTCATTAAATCTCAAGCAAGATTCTTTGAGGATCTTCACAAAGCTCTTTAACAAGCTTAAGGAAACCAACCGCTTCACGACCATCTACAATACGATGATCGTAACTAAGAGCAATATACATCATAGGACGAATCACAACTTGGCCATCACGAGCAACCGGACGCTCTTGAATACCGTGCATGCCTAAAATACCACTTTGAGGCGGGTTAATAATGGGTGTAGATAACAATGAACCGTATACGCCACCATTAGTAATGGTAAAGGTACCTCCTTGGAGTTCCTCAAGCTTGATTTTGTTATCTTTTGCGCGTCTACCAAAGTCGGTAATTGTGCTTTCAACCTCTGCAAAACCTAAGGCCTCTGCATTACGGATCACAGGCACAACTAGACCCTTACCACCGCCGACAGCCACACCGATATCACAATAGTGATGATACATGACATGATTGCCTTCGAGTTGTGCATTTACTGCAGGGAATTGCTTCAGTGCTTCGCAGACTGCTTTTACAAAGAAAGACATAAAGCCAAGCTTTACTCCATGTCTATTAATAAAGGCCTCTTTGTAACGCTTACGAATCTCCATGATGCCAGACATATCAACTTCATTGAATGTACTCAAAATCGCAGCATTTTGTTGGGCTTCAAGTAGGCGCTTGGCAATCGTGCGACGTAAAGGACTCATCTTTACGCTTTCAACTTCTCTTGAGCCCGCAACCGCCTTAGGCGCAACCACCGGTGCTACTTTAGATGCTGATGCCTTAGACGAACTACTACCTTGATGCTTCATGGCGTCTTCTTTGAGGATGCGACCACCAGGACCACTCCCTTGAATACCTTCGGCCGACATGCCCTTTTGCGCAAGAACTCGAGCTGCAGCAGGCATCACATGTGCTTGTTGACTAGAGTTTGTCGAAGTTGAAGCTGTTGAGTTTGCTACCGTTTCACCAGTATTTTCGGTGTTTGTACTCGCTGGTGCCTGAGCATCGGGATCAATTTGAGCAATCACTGCTCCAACCGCAACGGTATCTCCCTCTTCAGATAAGGCTTTACTAAGAACACCTGCTTTGGGCGCAGGTACTTCCATATTTACCTTGTCGCTTTCTACAACAACAATTGACTCATCTTCTTCAACCCACTCGCCAGGTTGCTTGAGCCATTCTCCAATCACAACTTCAGTGATTGATTCACCAACAGAAGGGGCTTTCACGTCAATTAAGGCCATGATCCTCAGTTCTCCTATACTTATTTTGGTCTTTGATTTTTATAATAATTTATTTGGGGATTGAACTTAATTTGAGGTAACACCAAACGCAGCAGACATCAACTTTTCTTGCTCAATTCTGTGACTTGCGGCCGAACCGGTTGCAGGACTTGCACTTGCCGGACGAGCGACTGCTTTAACCGGATGGCTACCTAGCTTACCATTCCACCATAAGAATAGTGAAGGCCAAGCCCCCTGATTCAGAGGTTCTTCTTGTACCCATGTCACTTCCGCTCCTGCTTCTAAACCACTAAGTAGTGGCAAAAGATCACGTTCTACATGTAATGGATAAAGTTGCTCAAGACGATGAATTAACACACCCTCTGACTCATTAGGAAAGCGCTCTGCAGCTTCAACAAGATCATAATAGACTTTACCACTGCACAGTAAAACACGCTTGACTGAATTAGCTTCAGTGAGTTCCTTAGTTCTAGGATCGGCAATAACACGTTGGAAGTCTTGCTCAGTAAAATCCGAAAGCGCTGAGGTAGCCTTGGGGTGACGCAGTAAACTCTTGGGGGTCATCACCACTAAAGGTTTACGGATCGGACGCACAACTTGGCGGCGTAAACAGTGGAAGATCTGCGCTGGCGTACTTAGATTAACCACTTGAATATTATCTTCAGCACACATAGAAAGGAAACGCTCCAAACGAGCACTTGAGTGCTCTGGGCCCTGTCCTTCAAAGCCGTGAGGAAGAAGCATAACCAAAGCGCTCAAACGATTCCATTTATCCTCACTTGAGACAATAAATTGGTCGATGATGACTTGGGCACCGTTGGCAAAGTCACCAAATTGCGCTTCCCAAATGACTAAGGCATCTGGACTATCTAGGCTGTAACCATAATCAAAGCCAAGTACACCGGATTCTGAAAGCGGGCTATCAATGACTTCAAAGTGACCTTGTACCGGAGAAAGGTGATTTAATGGGATATGACGCTCACCGGTCTTTTCGTCATGCCATACCGAGTGACGATGGCTAAAGGTACCTCGACCACAATCTTGACCTGACAGTCTGACATTGACCCGATCGATGAGTAAGCTTGCAAAGGCGGCTGCTTCCGCAGCTCCCCAATCGAGTTCTATTTCACCCTGTGCAAACTCGGCACGGCGAGCGAGAAGCTTTTTGAGTGTTTTGTGAGCATTAAAGCCATTGGGGACAGTGCTCAGTTGAGCTAGCATTGCCGGAACTGCACCCGTCTTTACCCGAGTCGGTACATCGGGTTCATTTACATCAGCACCGCCCTTAAAGGTTTCCCAAAGACCACGCCCATAATCGAGAGCATATCTAAAGTGTTCACTGCGTGCTTCAGTGTAAGCGGCATTCAGCTTTTCACGACGTTGCTTCACTAACTCTTTGGCTTCACTTGGTGTGACTTCGCCAAGTGAAAGTAGATTTTCTGTATAGCTTTCACGAACGCTTTTTCGCTTACGGATCACAGAATACATAAGAGGCTGAGTGAAGGCAGGCTCATCACCCTCATTATGGCCATAGCGACGATAGCAGTACATATCGATAATGACATCACGCTTAAAGGTGCTTCTAAAGTCCATCGCAAGCTCAATCACCTGTGCGACTGCTTCTGGGTGCTCTCCATTAACATGGAAGATAGGGATCTGCAGCATTTTAGCTACATCTGATGAGTATGTACTCGAGCGAGAAGAACCGGGCGGAGTGGTAAAGCCGATTTGGTTATTCACAATAATATGAATTGTGCCACCAACCTTGTATCCATCAAGCTGGCTCAAGTTAAGCGTTTCCTGCACAATACCCTGTCCGGCAAAGGCCGCATCACCATGGATTAGAATCGGAAGAACCCGCTCTCGCTGAGTATCATTACGACGGTCTTGCTTAGCTCTTACACGGCCGAGTAATACTGGATTTACAAACTCAAGGTGACTTGGATTAAAGCATAATGACAAGTGCATTCGCTTACCAGTAGAAGTCACATGATCATAGCTATATCCCATGTGGTATTTAACATCACCACCACCAACAAAGCGCTCGGGATCATTGTCAGCAAACTCGTGAAAAATTTGCGCTGGAGACTTACCCATAATATTCGCAAGTACATTAAGGCGCCCACGGTGAGCCATAGCAATAACAGCTTCTTCTACTCCTTGATCCCCCGCCTTTTCAAGGGCTTGATCAATCAGAGGAATCAGACTTTCTCCACCCTCGAGCGAGAAGCGCTTGGCACCTAAAAACTTTTTGTGAATAAACTGCTCAAAGGTTTCAGCATCAATCAACTTAGTTAAAACTCTCAGCTGTTCTTCGCGAGAAAGTACTCGTGTATTTTGGCTTTCTTCCATGCGTTGTTGAAGCCAATGCTTTGGTTCTACATCATCGATATGCATATATTGAGCACCAATATGACTACAATAGGTTTTTCGTAGTCGCTCAATGATATCTTTTAAAGGTAAGGCCTTACCCACTCCAGACAAGGTCCTTGCTGAAAAGTCTTGGTCTAGATCGCGATTGGTTAGATCATAATGACCAACCTCTAATTCGGGATGAGTCTCATGGCTTAAACCCAATGGATCAAGATGTGCTGTGCGATGACCTCGAACTCGATACGCTCTCACAAGTTGATCGACTTTATCTTGACGAGCGGCCAAATCTGAACCTGCTGAGCTTGAGCTTCCGCCAGCTCTAAACAGCGGGGCTGACGTTTTTTGTGGTCCTGCTATATCAGAGGCCTTTAAGCCAATTTCAACAGGGATCTCTGAGAAAAAGGCTTGCCAATCGGGATCTACCGACTGTGGATCGGTTAAATACATGCCATAAAGTTCCTCGACAAAGCCTAAACTATCACCGTTTAGCTGGCTCTCCCAATTCATCTCGGTACCTTCTCTGCTCATCGCTTATTCCTGTGTATTGATCTTAAACTTAGGGTTCGACACTCATAATGTTAATATAATTTTGGCCATTCTGACTAAGTCAGAGGTGATTGTCGAGTCATTCTGACAGCTTTCTTACATCTATTTTTTATGCTTAGGTCATTCATGCCTTAAAAATAAGAGTATTTATATATATTTGACTCATATCAAGCCTCTTTAAATCTCTTAGACTGAGGTTTGAATTAATTCGCCATGCATGCTATCCACCTCCTAATCATCGACTATCGATTCAAGGAGTGACGCTTTGCATTGGGCTCAAAGGGCGGTTTTAATATATTTAGGTGCTTTATCAATTGCGATTTGGGGCTATGGTGTAGGCGAGCATCATTGGTGGCCCTATCAATCTATTAAAGAGCTGTCTGAGTTTATCGAAGGTGATCCAGAGGAAGCAAAAACAACAGTCTTACAAAAGCTTCAAAACGACTTAGGTGGCCATCCTCACCGTAAGCTCATCGAGTACAATGCTCAAAAAGCACATCCTGAAAGAGCTTATCAGGTTCTGCCCTTACCTAACAAACGTAATCGAAGGCTAGACCCTTTGATTTATCAAAGTAAAAACGCAAGTCCTGCCCTACGACTCATTTATGGAAGTTTTGATCATAAAAAAGGGATCAATGGAGCGATTCTACTTTCAGAAAAAGGAGAGCTTCTTTGGGAATGGATAGTCCATGAAAATGATCTTGATTGGCGACTGATTGCCAATGCTGAACGCAAGTTTCCCCATGGTATACTCATCGATAAAGACGGTTCCATCACCTTTGCCTTTGATAATGGAAACTCTCTGCAAAAGTTTGATCGTTGCTCGCAAAGAGTATGGGCCGAGCATGCTAAGGTTGATCACAGCTTAAGCCATGATCATAAAGGTAATATTTGGGCGGTGATGGGTCCTGATTCACTAGGTTTATTTTCTGCGAAAACCGGTAAACGAATCAAGCGGATCAATATGAAGCGATTGATGAAAAAAAATCCTTTGGTTGATCCCTTAGGTATACGTCAAATCGATGCAAGCAAGCGCTCTCGCTTTATGACAAAAGGTGGCGGCTATTGGCATCCTAATGATGTTGAACCACTTCCAAAAGCTTATTTAAAGGCCTTTCCACAGTTTGAGCTTGGTGATCTTTTGGTAAGCTTACGGTCATTAAATCTTGTGTTTGTCTTTTCTCCGGAAGATTTAAAGATTAAATGGTGGCGAAGTGGAGCATGGCGCAGACAGCATGACCCCGATTGGCAAGCGGATGGTACGATTACTGTGTTTAATAACAACATGCACAATGATGTATCGACTGTGGTGAGAATAGATCCTAAAACCTATGAACACGAAACCGCGTATGACGGCTCTAAGGAAAAGTTCTATACTTGGATGCGTGGAAAACACGAGTTTTTACCCAATGGTCACTTGATCCTATCCTCGCCACAACAAGGCCGAGTGTTTGAATTGGACAGCAACGGTGAAGTCGTGTTTGAGTTTGTGAACCGTTACGATGAACAAAAGAGTATGCTAGTCTCGGAATTGCTCACCTTGCCTCTCGATTATTTTGAGCAAAATGCCTTTGAGTCTTGCCAGAAAGTAAAGTTAAATCAAAAAACTAAGCAGAATCATAAAATAGAGGCTTCAATTCCAACCAAGTAGATTATTAGCCAAATAGATGATTCATCGAGTACAACACTTTTTAAGCCAAAGGAACTAGAATATGCGACCCACACACCTCACCCCAACACACACAGTAAATCTTGGCCTTTTCTTAATGTTTTTTCTGAGTGCCACACCTGCCCATGCTTATATTGGTCCTGGTCTAGGAGTAGGTGGTACGATCGTAGTATTAGTTGTCATCCTGTCACTAATACTAGCTTTTTATGCGATTGTTTGGTTTCCAATCAAACGCCGTTTAAAGGCTAAGTCAGAAGCAAAGCAAGCTCAAGTAGACCAAGCTGATTCATAAGCAATTCATAGAGTGTTTAGTGTATTAGCAACTCGAAGATTAAACGCATTAAGAGTAAACCATTAATCATCATCAGACTCTTAGGATAACATCTATGTCAGCTCAATTATTATTTACTTTGCTTATGCTAAGATCCCCTAAAAATCATAACGATTATCATAAGGTGAGCCGCCACCAAACTTATACTTGGACTTATCGCTTTCTCGGCCTTTTAACACTACTTGCTGTATTGACGATTGGTTTAGATAGAACTTATGCACAAGATAGAGATAAAGACCCTGCTAGTGGTAATAAAATCAGCTCTGCAGGAGCTTTTAGTGCTGGTCAAAACCAACTTTCCTTGGGTGGGGGTAGCTCTACACTAGCGAATAGTAATTATCTGATATTGCAAGGTCGCTTTGGTCATTTTATTGTCGATGGCATCATACTTGAAAGTGGCTTGCAAGCTTGGATTCCTTTAGAAGACGGCCCCTCCGTATATGTACTTTCACCTGGTCTTACCGGTTATTTGTATCAGTTGGGTAGCCTAGTTCCATACGGGGGCGTTTTTTATCAATATACGATGACCGAGTTGGATCTTCAAAGTCACTCATCTATCGGCGGACGAGCTGGCATTTTGCTGAGACAGGCCAATAGTCATTTAGGTCTAGGTGCTAGAGTCAGCCAAGGAATAAACTGTGGTGCAAGCTGTCGACTTATCACCCCTGAAATTAGCTTATTCTTAAGCTTTTAACCCTAAGCTTACTCGAGTAAACTCAATCCTTATCTAGACGCTCAAAAACTCGTAATACACCACTTGGTTGATCAGCATTGCTTTGAAAATCTCGATAACACCAAACTGTATTACTATGGGTCAGTGCATATCCCTTTGGAGGCTCAAGCTCATCAAGCTCATGATCTAAAGAAGTAAAAGCTTGGTCTAGGCCAAAAACCTCGGCCCTCACTCCACTAAGCAGTAAAGCTCTATGACCTCTGCGTACACCACATACGCCCTCACCATCCGTAATTCTTAATATAACCTTGGGCTTTAACTCATGAATCAAGTCATGAAAAAGTAACCCTGTACTAGGCCATGAGATCACAATGAGGTCGGGGGAAACTAAATCACCACTTTTTGCTAGTTCTAATGCATGCCCACTTTTGATTGAGTAATATTCCACTCCATTTTGCGCTTCATACAAGAAAGCAATTGGATCGATGCAGAAAGATCGTTGCACAGATGTAAAGCTTTGCTTGAGCCACCACGCAACAAAGCCATTTCCACCACCCACATCCCAAACTGTTTGGCAGTCATGTTGTTTAAGTATAGGATCAAGTATAGCTGTTAATCTTGGCTCAGGCCACCAATAGCATATTGGGGGTGTATTTTTAAATAACTCAATATTTAGAGGGGCTTGCCAATCTTTGGCCAAGGCTCCACCGGCTTTTACACCCGCTTGAAGCAAGGGATTATCTAAAGCCTCTTGACCGGTTAATCCTCCACAACGCTGTCCCTCCAAAAAAATACATTGTGTGCAGGTTTGCGGGCTGGCCCAGATGACTTGTTCTGCTAAAGGTGATGGAGGTACACAAAGTGGAATATAGCTAGAAACCTGTGAGTGCCTATCCATAAAACTCTGATGAAGATAGCGAGCTTGTTCGCATAAAGTACTTGGCTTATATTTAACTTGTAACAAGCAAACCTTGGGACTTATAGACTGAAGAAAGCCGCTTAAAGCTTCTAAGATTTCCTCAAGTTCACTTGTGGTTTCAAAGTCGAGTTGCACGCGAAGCACTTGCAGGTTTTGTAAATATCGGCTTACGAAAATATCTTTTAAACCGCCTTGGTCAAGTCGACACCAATGAGTGTTTACCCCTAAAAACGCTAGTTCTTTTTGCATGAGCTCGGCTTTAAATCATCAAAGAAGTTTTCTATTCCGTTTATGCTATCTGGCGGATCAAGTCATAGCCGCTTGATAAAGCTTTTGTATATAATCTCGAACTTGACGCTGACTATGGAAGTGAGGCGTACAAGAAGCAATGGCTGACTTACTCATCGCAAGCCACTGCTCTGGCAGCCCCTGCGAATTACGGTCATAAAAACAAGGGATCACTTCATTTTCTAAGCGATCATAAAGCGAAAGAGCATCGTCACGATCTTGTAATTCAGTATCAGAGTACAACTTTTCTTCACCAATGCTCCACCCATTGCTTCCATTAAAGCCCTCAGGCCACCACCCATCTAAAATGGACAAGTTTAACCCACCATTCATAGCGACTTTCATTCCACTTGTTCCACTCGCTTCCTTGGGTCGACGAGGATTATTGAGCCAAACATCAGCACCTTGAACCATCGCACGACCGACTTCGATATCATAATCTTCAATCAAAAGAACGCGCCCCTGTAATTTTGGATGTTGGCTCGCTTCATAAACCGCCTTAACCAAAGCTTGACCAGCCTGATCGGCGGGGTGAGCTTTACCTGCAAAAAAGAGCTGAACTGGTCCTGGTGCCTGTTCAATGATTTTAAGTAAACGCTCCATTTCACTGAAGATTAAATTGGCTCTTTTATAGGTCGCAAAGCGTCTGGCAAAACCAATGGTTAATGCTTGAGGATCAAGCTGATCTTCCCAAGGCGAAAGGCCGAGTCTTTGTCGACGTTTTGCCTCTCTTTGACGCCCCAAATCAATCAAGAGTTTTCTAGATTCCAAACGAGCTGACCATAATTCTTGGTTTGGAATCGACGTTACTTTTGACCATGCCTCATCTTCCGGCCATGCTTCTGCGCCTTGCTCTCCCATATACTTTTGAAGCAATTCTCTGACCGGTTCAGCCTGCCATGTCGGTGCATGAACTCCATTGGTCACGCTTGTGATCGGTACTTCATTTGGCTTAAGTGTGGGCCAAAATCTTTGAAACATCTCTCTAGAAACCTCTGCATGTAAAGCGGCTACACCATTCAAATGCTGACAAGTATGCATCGCCAATAAGGTCATATTAAACATCGCTTGAGTATCGCTTTCATTAGGCCAATGGCCCAAAGCAAGGACCTCATCCTTGGTCATAGACATTTCATCAGCAAACCACTGAAGACCTCGCCAAGCACTTTCTACATCAAAGCGATCATGCCCGGCCTCCACGGGGGTATGAGTGGTGAATACAGAACTTTCTCTAATTTGCTTTAAGCTGTCTTGGTAGCTTACCCCTTGTCGCTTAAGCTCTAATAAGCGTTCAAGATTTAGAAAAGATGAATGCCCCTCGTTTAAATGATATACCTTGGGATATATATTCAAAGCTCTTAGCGCTCGTATACCACCAACGCCTAAAACCAATTCTTGTTGTATACGTGTAAGATGATCTCCCCCATATAGCTTTGAGGTCAGTGATCTAGCCTGTGGGCTATTTTCGTCAATATCGGCATCGAGTAAATAAAGGTTTACTCGTCCAACCTTTAGGCTCCAGATTTGACAGACACAACTTGCGCCATCAAGAAGCGGTGCCGTAATCTTTAAAACTTGGCCAGCTTGATCAAGCTGAAGTTCAGCAGGATAGTGATGAAAGTCAAAGGTATGAAACTCAGCAACCTGCTCACCTTGGGCAGTTAAACGCTGTTGCACATAGCCATTTCGATATAAAAGCCCCACTCCAATAAAAGGTAAGCCCAGATCCGAAGCACTTTTAACATGATCTCCAGCTAGGATCCCTAAACCTCCGGAATATGTTGCCAAAGACTCATGTAAGCCATATTCAGCACAAAAATAGGCAATTCCTCCTTCACAAGGCTGATCATTTTTGTTGTGCCAAGTTGTTTGCGCCTTTAAGCAATCTTTCAGTTTCTCATGCCAAGACAAAATCTCACTTTGTAAGTCATCAGCGCCCTCTAGTTTTTGCTGAATATCTTGACCAAGCGTGGATAATAAGGCCTTGGGACTATGAAAGGTTTCAGTCCAAAGCTCCGCATCCAAGCGAGCCCAAAGTTGATGACCATTGGGTTGCCAACTCCACCATAAGTTTGAGGCAAGCTCATTAAGGGCTTGGATACATTCATTTATTTTACAATTCATTTGATTACCTGTTTATAGAAGTCGGTCTCATCCGACAAATTACTGTAAAGAGATGAGCATCATCTTCTGTTAAACATCATGCTTAAATGTATTAAATCATCTTGAAACTTGGCTCAAGGATATCGATCATCTTTCATAGAATGTGCAAGATTTCTTTTTTTATGCTTCTTTTTTTATGCTTCTTTTTTGCAGCTTCTTTTTTTATGCAGTGGCATTGGCTATACAGTGTATTAGTGATTACACAAGGGTGATCTAGAAAGCTTATTATGCGTTTATTATCTCACGAACAAAGTAGTTTAAGCCATGTTCTTAGACTTCCACTCATTATCGTTGTTTTACTCACAAGTATGTTAAATACTGCCTGTGTGGTTAAAGAAGAACTCGATAACACCTACAACCAAGCGCATCTTGGACTGAATCAATGGTCATTATTTGAGCAAGATAACGGCGCTTATCGCTTAGAGTTTGATGTTGGCTATTTGATTGGTTTAAGTGACTCTGAAGGAGTCTCAGCAATCAACTGGACCTTTGAACTGATTACAGTCGATCGAGAGATTCTAAGTTATACCGCAGAACAAATGCGAGATGCTTCGCCAGAAAAAGATGCTGTTTTTGTTGAAGGGCGCAGAGTACGAACATTAGATTTAGAGACCTTGCTTGATGAAGGTGAAACTTACATTCTTTGGTTCACACTCAAATATCGAGATGAGATCCTTCATGAGCAGCTTTTTCCCTTGATTGCGGGAGAAGAAGGCGGTGATCCAAATTGGATTGAGGATCTATTGGGAGAAAACTTTGAGGATCCAAGTCAAATAAGCAGTCTTCTCCCTGCTGAAAGCACCTCTATGACCACAGCAGAAGAAGCGAGCGAAGTCGATGCTGACGTAGGGCAAAGCACTGAAGAACGCACTGATGAACCTGGGGCAAGCGCTGAAGAATAAGATTTAAACGCTAAGCAACTAAATGCAGTCATTCATTAAGTCATGTCGTTAAACTAAGCACTTAAGCCAAGCAACAGCGTTTAAACTTGAGTTTGGATCCACATAAGCAAGCTTGGTTACGGCTGATTGGATATTCTTCGACCTGACAAGTTCCACTGTGATAGAGCCATAAGCCATCCTCTCTTAGGAATAAAGAATCCTCCGACAGGATAAAGGCCTTTTTGCCTTGCACAGAATAAGCAGTGAAGCGAACTCGACCTTGGTTGGTTTGTTGTTGACTTTCATGCACTACTAATCTCAACCATCTTTGTTCTTGATCTGTGGGTAAAGAAAGATCATCTGGGCGGGTCGAAGGATACCATGTTTTTCGGAGATATGCTTCGTTTTGAGTGGCAAACGCAGAATAGCGTGAACGCATTAATTGCTCTGGAGTTTTAGGGATCTGCTCTGCATTAATGAAACGCTCGCAACATGCTGAAAAACTTTGTTGAGAACCACAGGGACAAGCGTACATCAACCGCTCCATGCTCAGCGACTAAAGCTGAATATTAAAGGTCAAGGTCTGTTTAAGGTGAATCTTTTATGTGCTTTTTTTGAAGAAAATACGCTTGAAAAAAACTGAGCCAAGCTGTGTATAGAAACCCCCATTGAAAAAGAAGCATAAAAGGTAAGGCAAACCACAAGCCTTCTTGAAAACAATAACTAATCGTTAAAGTATAATATAGACCCAAAGCAAGTTCAAAATAGGGCATTAATCCTCTTGAGCCTTGATACACATTGCTCAAAAGAGCCTTGCCTTGAGTCTGATCACCAGCGGCCCATTTAGGCGTTCTTACAAAAGGTGATTGCTGTCCCATGAGTGCTTCTAAGGTTGCTTTGGCATTGTTAATGGTCAAACCAATCCCAATACCTAAAACAGCCGGTAGGTATTTTAAGCGCTTGAGCCCTTTTTGTGCATCAACCTCAAGCTGACTTAGGCCAAAGAAAATCAAAACAGAAACAGTCGCGCCCAAAAAGAAAGGAAAGTCGAGTAAAACTGTTTCTCTCCATCCATGGTCAATCCTCAGTCGTAGAGCAAAAGGATGCATCAATGAGAGTAGGATCATCATCAAATAAGCTATATTACCGGTAAGATGACAAAAAGACTCATATTTGACCGACCACGGTTGTGAACTCCTAAACATCAAAGGTAGGGTCTTTAATGCCACTTGAATTGACCCTTTGGCCCAACGATGCTGTTGGTTTTTAAAGGCGTTCATTTCTATGGGTAACTCAGCCGGCGCCAAGATGTCATTGCGATAAATAAAGCGCCACCCCTTGAGCTGAGCTCGATACGATAAGTCCAAATCTTCAGTAATAGTATCATGATGCCAGCCCCCCGCTTCTTCAATGCATGACTTACGCCAAATACCAGCTGTTCCATTAAAGTTAAAAAAGTATCCGGCTCGATTACGTGCCGTATGCTCAATCATAAAATGACCATCAAGCAAAATGGCTTGGGCTTGGGTCAAAAGTGAATCTTCTCGGTTAATATGTGACCAACGTGCTTGAACCATACCCACGGTAGGATCGGTAAAATGTGGAACTAGTTGCTCAAGAAAGTCTAGTTGTGGCAAAAAATCAGCATCAAAAATAGCAATCAGATCATAATCTTGCTGAGCTTTCATTCCGGCCTCTAAAGCGCCTGCTTTAAAACCTTTACGATCGGTTCTGTGCCTATACTCTATGGGTATACCTTGTTCTGCATAGTGCGTAACACAGGCTTGTGCAATCTCATGAGAGTCATCGGTTGAGTCATCCAATACTTGAATTAATAGGGCCGATTTTGGATAGCGTAACTTGGCCACTTGCTCGATCAATCGTTCTACAACAAAGCGCTCATTATAAATGGGAAGCTGAACCAATACCTTGGGGAAGGTGGAAAAACTGTCTTCGAGTGAAAGAGTCTTTTGCGGTGCCTTCGTTTTATGACGTCGATAAAGAATCGCCATCTTATAGCGATGACTACCATAAAAACATAGTACAAGAAGCACCAAGAAATAGAGAGTTAGAAAGGCCTGTTCATATAAATTCATGCCTGTTTCTTTGCCTAAACTTAACTGCAAATGCAAGGAGAGAATCTTGGGAAAAACGATCTAAAATATGCCTTGCCATGGAATTCGGCCATTAAGGATCACATTGACACTGAGGAGTAACAACGAGTTCAACAGTTTGTGACGGTGCTTGATTTAAGTTAAATGAAGCCTTCGCCGACCAAAACTTTGCCCTAAAACAGCGATCTCCTGAAATTAGGACCTCTGTGTTACTTGGAATAGGTAAGCATACATTCATTTCATAATTACCGGCGGGCAAAGAGGGTAAGCTCAGCTCATTGTCTAAATACTCCAAACAGCCTGAAAAAAGATAAGGGTCTTCTTCATTTACACGATTATGCAAATCTTTAATTCGACTAAAAATTTCTTGATTATTGCAGATTGGTGTTTCACTTGCCCAAATCCCAATGTCTGCTTGTTTTAAAGCATCTTGCTGAGCATAGGACAGAAGACGTACATTGGGTTCAGAGCGTGTATATGGACAATCACGCGGATTAAGATTTAGGCTTATCGCTTTAACTTCATTGGCATTTAATGAAACGATTTGGGCTCTTGATGAGCTAAAACGATCACCTAATACAGACCCAAAGCAAGGCTGAAAGTCCGTATCTAAGTTTTGGTCTATATAGGCATTCACTTGATAAGATCCAGCTTTTAAACGTCGTTTTATAAGCCTTTCCCGGTCTATATCACTTTCTTGGATATCGCTTAAAAAGCTATGAAGTATTTCACCGGTTATTAAGTTTTCAAAAACCAAAAAGAGTGGTCTATCAGAACTCAGGTTTGGCCAAGTGAAATTAAAGTTAAAACTCATCTCAAGTAAAGCTTCCGGTGCTTCACAACGCCGAACAATACCGATTGGCTCCAATGGGGGAGCGCTGAGTAAATCAATATTGAGTAGCTTACTGAATTGTTCTAGCCCGCCTTGCCACCACCAAGTATCGATACCCAAATAAGCCGAATTATTACAAGGCTTTAAACTAGGTAAATAGTTTGCTTGATCGGTTGTTTCATCGATCCAAATTGCTAAGCCTTGATTGGCTAATACTTCATTTTCATTCAGATGCACACTAAAGCGACCTTCTGAAATGATGGCTTCTTGTAAGGAAAAAAGGGCTTGGCCTTGAGTAAAGAACTCTGGACTTTGTTTTCGTCTATGTTTTGAAAACCACAGTTTTTGGCTTGGAGAAAAACGTAGTGCAGAAACTAACTCTGAATTCATTTCAACTTGAGCCAGATAAATGGCCTTTTGCTCAGGATTATCCTCTATTTCACCGAGCATGGTCAGCAGTGATTGGCAAGCTTCAACCGATACAAGCTCAAATTCTTCTTGAAGCTCGTAGCTCACTCCACTTTCAATCTCAAGGGTAGGTACTGAGTTTGCAATCCATTGATCTCCACCACGGGCTTGTTCTAAATCACAAGGGCTTGGTAAAGCATCACCATCAGAGTCAACAAAAACAATAAGCTGATATAATCCAGTCGGTATTTCATTCACAAAAAAAGATAAACGTTGATCACTATCCTGCACTTGGATAAAGCGTTTTAAGGGGATCGTGAGAGGATAATGAAGAGTGGAGTTAATGGGAGAAAAATGCAGCATTAAGCGTTGTTGCGCTTGTAAACTCAAAGCTTCTGGCAACATGACTGTTGCGCTCAACTCTGTGCTTTTTTCTCCTAACGCACAACTTTGTTGATTCACTTGAATTGAAATCACTTGCTCATGATCAATTCTGCCTTCCCATAACCCGATTGCAATATCAAAGTCTTGGTGAGCAACCGGCGTTCTCAGTGTTCTTGGTACAGGACAATTAATAGATTTAGGCGCATCACTATGCTCGCTCAGATTTTGTTCACCTTCCTTAAAGAAAGCTCGAATCCGGTAGTGGCCTTGTTGCACACGAAGCGTATCTAACCCCCGAATGATGAGGCGGGTACTTTCTTCATCAACTTCGGAAAATTCGATCTGGTAATCAAGCCAAACTTGATGAGCAATCAATCCTGTCTCTCGGTCACTCACTTCAAGACCAAGAGCATGACCTTGCGTCACTATATGCTCTAAGTTTTTATTTAATTTAAACTCAAAATCGATTTGATAATCAATTCGTGAAATCGGTCGTGAAGGCCGCTCAGAGTACTCCACTAAGTCATCACTTGTTTGGCAAGAGCAAGTCAACAAGCAAGTCAACAAGCAAGTCAACAAGCCGGCCATAAAACAGCGTAAATAAATCATTAAACCTGAGAAACTTAGGGACATGTTAGCTTCCTAGAGAACGCAATTTCCATGGCTCAAAACTTATCTTTTGCTCAAGATGAATCATTTGAGCGGTTTTTAGGCTCATCCAATGCCCTGCCAAATCATAAATTAAATCAGAAAGACCTGGATTATGAGCGATCAAAAGAATCACAGGTGTTTGATCGAGATATACCTTTTGATTTTGCATCTGCTCGTATGAGTCCATTTGGGTATCACTAATTACTTTTTGTAAAAAAGATGAGGGTGCTAAATATAAGCTAGACTGTTCATTGACTGAGTCGATTTGATGTAAGGAAAGTGTTTGCGCTCTTAGGTATTCATCTATAATAGACCAAGTTTCTTTGGTTCTGAGTGCATCACTGACCAAAACTTTTAGGCTAGGACGCGTTAAACTAGCCAATAGATTAGCCAGATTTTTTGCGTTCTCTAAAACCTCTTGTTGTCCACGATCGGTCAATGCTCTTTGGTGGTCATTTTGTGCGTATACTTGTGCTTCACCATGTCTCATAACGAGCAACTGAGTCGAGTACTGTTCTTGCTGATCCATTGCTTGCCTCCTTAAACACTAACTTCTTACCGGCAGATCATTGTTATATAGGGACATATTGATTTGATACTGAGAACTTAGTTCGAAGCAAGCCAAAGCTGAAGTAGTTCCAAGTCAATGAATTGAACGGAATATATGCATCCATGACGTTTGACTTCTAAGCCATGAAGCAACTGGGCTACTGACAATACCCTATCTTCAAACAAAAGATCTACTTGTGTGATTTGGTCTTCATCATACAAGGCAATATAAAAAGTATGATGGTTTTTAAGACCCCAATGCACTCTACCAATGCGCTTTTTTAATTTGGTTTGGTCTCGGTCTGACTTCAGATAAATTAAGGGCACCAAGCGATCAATCATGCCCAAATCTTGCCACTGCTTATGAAGTTTAAAGTTTTTTTCTTCACAGGTCACCTTACCTTTGACCGAACGCCATTGCATGTTGATTAACCCTTTAATGACTTTTAAGCGCTCTTGCCAGGTTTCATTTAAAGAGAGTTGTTCCAAGGCCTTAAGTTGCTTTTGGATTCTCTCTAATACAGCTTCTGTGTAGACTTGATGTGGATTATCAAATAATTCTTTTAAACCCAAACGCAGTGCTAACGCTTGCAGTTCTAAGAAGATTGCCTGTTGATCTCTTGGGGTGAGTAAAGGGATAAACCAAACCTGTTTTACATCTTCCAAAGAACTTTGATGATTATAACCAAGTCGTTCCAAGGTTTTGGCTAGGCTCAGATGACTTATCTGATTAAATGCATTCTTCCATTCAACAAGTAAATCCTTTGGCACACTTAAATAAGATTGTGGCTTTGGCTGTGGCTGTAGCTGAGACTTAGAAAGGAGTGTTGATTTCGAATCTGCCAACAAAGCTTCAGCAACTTGAGGAAGTTTATAAAGCTGATAAAGTCGACTCAATAACTCATGCTCAGTTGAGTGCTTCTGATTTTGCTGACTTCTACCTTCCACTCGTCTATTTAATGAGTAACTCTGCCATATAGCACGCCATCTTTGTTGAACTAAGCGCTTTAGTTTAAGTGCAAAGATCTCATGAAGGTCAATGGATAAATCAGCTATTTTTTGATCGAGTTTATTAAGGTTTTTAATCTCATTGATCAGTTTTGAAATGCATATAGCCTGTGTTTTTAGGTCAGCACATTGGTCATTAGGATGCACATGATTTGCTTCTTTGAGTTCACTTGTTCTGTCCTCAAGTTGATCAAGAAGCTGAGCTGACCAAAAACGAAACCAAGCAAAGGAATACCGGTTAAGAATCTGAGTTGTATGAGAATCTAATACATCTGTTTGAATCTTAGTTAGTTTAAGAAAGTCGGCTATCGAAATCTCAGTCGTCTGACTCATGTTTAATGTTTTGAGTGGGCGAAACCACTGCTCTAAACTTGCGACTAAAGCGCTGCATTTGCTCATATTCTGTTCAAATTGAGCTTTTAGACTTGGAACAAAGTTTTTTGCTTGAACCAATTGTGTAAGCTTTTGACAGTGAGTTTTATAGCTAAGCCACTTGAGGTCAAGCTTTACCATCTTAGCTGTTGCTATCGGTCGATCAATAGAAGCATGACTAGAAGAAAGATGACTAGAAGAAAGATGACTAGAAGAAACAGGTAAAAAACGCAGTGGTTCTTGACTCATGACGCCCAAAAGCGTTTGAGTCTTTTCAGCACTTATATTTAAGAGTTTAGTATCCAAGTAACCAGCTCGCTTTTCAAAATAATCAGCATAAAGCCACGCTAAGTATTTAGAATCAACTGACTGCTTTAACTTATAAATATCCTCCAAGCGATCGATCTTACTTAGATCTTGCTTTTTGATTTCATCAAGATGATTGGTCACCAAAAATAAAACCAAGCTTAAGCTAGCAATAATTAAGGTCACAAAGGCAAGAATTGAACTTCTCTTTGGGTTTTGCTTAACTAATTTTTGATCTTTTGTTTCGCTCATGATTCATACTTTTGTTTATGTAAAGTGGGCTTTGGCTTAGCTAAAGTATATTTTGGAAACTGCTGAGGTTGATGGAAGTCTGGACTCGCCCCTGGTAAGGGAAAAGCACAGCAATACTTACGTTTTTCTAAGCGATCTTGAAAGCACCAAAAGGCGTTAATTCCAAGGATTACTCTATCTTTACTATCGCTTCCTTCTTGCCCACTTATATGATCTACGGTTGTTTCTTGCCCAAGATCAGTAAAACTAGGAGGAAGGTTATGATAAGCAAGTAAACAACTGCCACCCCAAAATATTTCTTCATGCCAAAACGAAAGCGAATTAAGCTCCAACATCTCGTTGATTAAATGACGTTCCCCCCTAAAATATAGAGCTAAGTGATGTTCATATGGACCAAACTCAAGCTCTAAATACTCATCATGAGCGCCCGCTAAAAATACTTCTAAGACTTCATATTCCCACAAGCCCCATAGGCGTCCACTTGGTTCTGGAGGACGTTTGTTCGACATGAATGGGGCTTTAAAGTCAATCTTTAAGCCAAGGTCATTCAAGCTTAATGTCAATTGTGGTTGTGCTTTTAATGAGTACTGTTGAGGTGAGTAAGGTGAACTGCCCCCCGCAAACTCTTTAGTTGATCGCTTCTTGCTTTGTGCTGAGCTTGCTTGAGAGTTATGTAGATAATCTTCCCAAGTTTCAAAGTGATCAATCTGCATCATAACTCCTTTTAAGTAGTCAAGTTTCTAATCATAGTACCCACAAAGAAATCACATTCGGCCTCGAGCAACCATTTCCTTGGCATGGGCAAGCGTAGTTTTGGTAAGATCTTGCCCACCCAGCATTCTAGCAACCTCATTGATTCTTTCTTCTGAACTTAAGCAGTGGATAGAACTGAAAGTTCGGTCTGCTAATAGGACTTTTTTAATTTTAAGATGTCGGTGAGCACTGCATGCGACTTGAGGTAGGTGAGTAATACAAATCACCTGTCTTTGTGATGAGATTTTCTTAAGTTTTTTACCTACGCCTTCCGCAATGGCACCGCCAATACCGCTATCTACCTCATCAAAAATATAAGTGGGTGTTTGGTCGGCATGCATTAAGACTACTTTGAGCGCCAAAGTCAGTCGTGATAGCTCACCACCCGAGGCAATTCTTGCTAAGGACTTAAAGCCTTCGCCCGGATTGGGGGAAATTAAAAACTCAACGCGGTCTGTCCCTTTTTCATTCAGCTTTCCCTCTTGCATATCCACTTTAAAACGACATTGAGCCATGCCCAAATGCTCTAGCTCGGCCTCGATCTTTTGTGATAGAGTTTCTGCAAGTTTATGTCGATGTTTAGATAAGGCTTTAGCACGTAACTGGGCATCAGCTAGGGCGGCTTGGGCTTCAATTTGAGCCGCTTTGACTCTAAGGTTTAACTGCTCTAAATTATCACGTTCTTGACGTAAAAGTTCGGCTTGCTCCAAGATCTCTGCTAAGCTTAAGCCATATTCATCTTTAAGTTGTTCAAGCTGAGCCCGACGCGTTTCAAGCTCTACCAAAGCGCTTTGATCATGAGGAATCTCTCCACGAAACCGTCTCAGATCGTGCGTTAGCTCATCTAACTCAAGATGGCTATTTTGTAAAACTTCATAAAACTGTGAGAGCCGTTCATCAACATGTACCAAGCGTTCTAGACCTGAACTCAAGCGCTCTATCCGCTCTAAAACAGAGTTTTGTTCCTCATATAAAGTATGTACGCCCTGCTCTACCCAAGAGCTTAAGTTTTCGGCAGCATGTAAAAGCCTAAGATCCCTTTCTACCTGTTCATCTTCTTGTGGTTCCGGACCTAAACGATCTATGTGATCGATGCGCTTTTGTAGTTCTTGGATACGCGCTTGCCGTTCTGCTTGGCTTGCTTTAAGCTTTCTTTGCTCGGCTTCAAGCGCCCGCCAATGCTCTACTGCTTGGCTCAATGGCCTCACTTCGCTTTGATGTTCACCAAAGGCATCTAAAAGATCTAGGTGTTGATCTGGATCAAGTAAAGTATAACTTTCGTGTTGCCTTACGATTTCAATCAAGCCTTCGGAGACTTCACGTAAAACTGCTGTTGATACTCGACTGCGCTCAATTTTGGCCGTATTTCGGCCATGAATACTGACCACTCGCTTAATGTTTAGATAGCGGTCATCTTCAAGCGATATACCATGCTGATGAAGTCTCTCCTTCACAATGCCAAGTTCATGAGAGACCAAGGAAAATGTTGCCTTTACCTCAGCCTTAACTTCACCTCGCCGCACCATATCAGTGCTTGCTCGTCCACCGAGTACCAAGGCCATCGCATCAAGAATAATTGATTTTCCCGCACCGGTTTCACCGGTTAATGCAGTGAAACCAGATTCAAACTCAATATCTTCTTCTTCTATAATGGCGAAGTTTTTAATGAGTAAGCGAGATAGCAAGTGACACGACCTTTAAATTGACCAATGAAAGATTTCAAAATGAGAGCATGCTCATATCATAGACTGCCCTTATTGAAACGTTTTAATCATTATAATAGTCAACCAAATCTCTGATAATTCTTAAATCTTGAATGAGATCATGGTAACGGCCAAGCTGACGTTGAGCCATTGAGAATCGGCGTTGGGCCTGTGGGTCTTCAGGATCGGATTCTAATTCTGCCTTAGCAGGCTCCCATTCTTCACTAACCATTAGGTTTGCACGTCGAAGTACTTCATAAGAAATAGATAGACCATCAAGGGTTTGGGAAGCTCTATATTTTGCACCGGTGTGCGGATAAGTAAAGCTGATCACTTCTTGTCCTTCGGCAAGCTCTCTATCCTCACCTGTCCCTTGTTCTGCCACTAAAATATAGTCAGCAAAGTCAGGACGACCATCATAAGTTGAGGTGTTAAAGACTGTGTTTAAGAGCAGACTTGTCCACACCATATTATAATTGATAGGTGCTTCTACGCGTGGTGCAGTCCTTAAAGTTTCTTCGTCCTGTCCTAATTGTGAGGCCGCAGCAATGGCTCTTGGAACATAACCTTCGTCCTTGAGTAGATAGTTAAAGCCATCACCCAACACCTCATCTTCACCTTGACGAGCAGGATTGCCACCATCAAGCCAGGTCACTACAAGGTCCTTAACAAGCTTCACCATCGCCTGCTGATAAATACGGTAATAGCCGATAGAAAAGGCACGGGTATCACCGATATTACTAATTCTAAAGAACTGACTTGAGGTATCGGTTAAGTAAAAGAGCAAGCTTTCCTTGCTCATAAAACTGCCGATACGATCAATTTGATAATAGTACTCATCATTGAAAGCATGCTCAAATGGCCGTCCTATCCCAAAAGGCACTTCAATACTATCGTCGCAGGCTTCTTGGGCGATATCATCAGTAAAGGCATTTAGTGGACGGTATAAGCCCTGTATCTCATCGTAGCAATGCTTGCCTGGACGAGGTGCACCAATGACTTGTGAGATAAAGTTTAGACTTGTCACCGCGGCCCGATACAAGTCCAAGCGTAGATTTAGGTCATAACTTTGATAAAAGTAGTAATAGCGGAATGGATAACTAATATAGTTACCTAAGCGTGCTTCACGGCCAAAGTAGCCATTGACAAATGAGCGCTCACTTCGACCTTGGCGATAGTGATTAAAGACGTAGTAATTCCAATAATTTTGAATCGCACCTTGTACCACATCTACATGGGAAGCACCTTCATCCCAAGTCTTGCAATCTAAGTTTCCGTTATAAAAATCAGCACAGTAGTTATAGGGTACTCGATGATCACTATAATATAGCTCACCTACCGGTAGAGGGGCAGCATCTGAGTCATAGCCTGCACCTGCTAAAGCTCCAGCGGGATCGCTCGCAAAAACTTCACTGTTCTTTAGTAAGCCTTTGATTTGCTCATTATAGATTTCCCCTAAAGGACGATGAGTTCGACGAGAAAGCTTAGTCAGATTCCCATCAAGTAAATCTGGAATACTTTCATATCCATTGATCAAGACCTCATAGTCAATCGCCGGAGGAACATCAGCAGTATATTCTTCCACCTGCATATCACCGGAATAAACAAAGGCAATCGCCGCATGATCGTACTTACCTAAACCGTGAATATCCGAATTGAATCGACTTCCATAGTCCATAATTGAGGTATAGCGATACTCATCAATGCGCTCTTCATTACGAGCATCCACACTCTCATTATTTTGATAGATCTCCCAAAAACGTTCCGGATAGTTTAAGGCGTCAAAGCTGGCAGAGAAATTGTGGGTAAGTCCCAAAGTATGCCCAATCTCATGGAGCATAACCGCTCGATAGATTTCTTCTCTCAATATGCGGTACACTTCGTCCGCATCGGTTCCTTTAAGGTCCAAGGCGAGCCCAATGACTGAATCATCAACAAAATCTGCCATAAGCATATTTTGGTCAGCAAAAAACTTAGTTCTCTCCGTAAGTTTTTGACTAAGCTCAGCCGGATTCAATAAAGAATCAACTGCATGATTGGCTAATTCAGAGGAAATACCATTTTCTAAACTTTCTCCGCTTTGAGCAGCAAGCAAGGCTAAACGTTCATCAGTTTGAGCCATTTCTCTAACTCGGGGATGATTCTTGATCATGTCTAGACGAGCTTTCGCCGTATTGGGCAGATTACTCATTTTATGCAAAGGATCGTGATCAACCGGCTGGGCTAAGCGTCTTCTTAGGTGAGTCCGTAAGGCTGCGGTATCAATCTTGCCATCCGGTGTTTTATAAGCACCATAGGCGCTTTCAGCATCAAAGGAACTGACTTGTTGGTCTAGTTCTAAGTCAGCCACACTTAAAGCTGAACTTTGAGTGGCTAAATCAACCATAGAATGACCACTTTCTAACCAAGTACTGTAATGCTCTCCTGAAAGTAAGGCATCAAGGCTAAGGTCTTCATTCATTGCTCTAATTATATCTGCTGAACTACGTGCATAGGTGTCAATCGCTCCGCCATAAACATTGGCATTTCCCTTAAGAATTCGTCCGGTTTCAGGGTCGGTTGCTGAAGGCCCATACCCCAAAGGTCCAGAGGGTTGCGGATCAAATACCCAATTCACAAAGCTATAACGCAAATCACCAAGCTGTTGCCATTCAAAACTAGGCTTCAATTTTGCTTCGCGACTATAATGGCGAAGACCAGCGCAGATTTTGAGCAAATGACCTGGAAGCAAGCCTTCTCCTCGACTTGCTTCATCAATGACTTCAGCTAAACGCGTGGTGAGCTTTGGATCATTGCGAAACTTCTTTTGGTAGTCTTCAATGCCCTCAAAAGAACAGGTATTACGACGAATTTGGTACATCGCCCCTGCCCGTAAACGATCACCTTTTAGGAACATCCATGGCTTTACTTGTGCTTCTTCTGCATCCTTGGTGAGAGCATCTCTTAACTCATCTTCACTTTGACCGGTTTTCAGCAAAACGGCTTTAACAAAGGGCATATCCCATTCATTAGAAATCTCTGAGGTAATCGGTTCTAGATCTTCTGGATAGCCAGGATTTGTGTAATAAATAATTGGTTTCGCTTGGGTTTGTGCTTCATCTTTCCAAATATTATGATGGTTGGCCAAAAAGAGTCTAGAACTGTCATGTGCTCCACCTAATTGGCGATCATATGCAAAACGTTCTGTTCTAAAATAACCATATTGAGCAGCGATAGGAATCTGAGCAATACCGCAGCTATCTTCACGCAGAGCACCGGCATATCCAAATACATCAGTGTTGAGAACCTCGTTGAACTCTGGCGTACAGGCAAAGCTGACCGAAGAAGTATTTTCACCAAACCCAAAGGATGTTGAGCGCACATACTCACATTCACTCGCAAACTCGGGTGAATATTCCGGATGCGGACAGGACTCATCACTACCTTTGACTCTTGCCAGCTGTAAAAAGTCAGGATAGGTCATAGGCTTAAAGCCAAGTTTATCTTCTTCCTTGACCTTATACATCGAAGTTCTGATGCGAACTTCTGCATCGGCACAGGTATTAACCCCATACACCATAGCGCAGGTACGTCCGCCATCTCGTAAGTCACCTTGAGTGGTAAATTGGATATAATCTGAGTCGATCAGTAAGTGATCGGGATCAAAACGTTCGTGATCTCTAATAAAGTCCGGACTCTGACTATTACGAAGAACAAAAGACATACTGGCGGGTCCATCGATCCGATTCCCGCCCCAATCAATCCGCATAAACTCTCGTTCATGCCATGGACGATCAACGGTATTTTCTTCGGTGACATTACTCGCTTCACCGGTGGAGCTGTTGTAAGCACGCCTAATATCAAAATGAGATATAATGGGATAGGCTGCCACAATGCCATCCGCATAGTCTTCACTACCGGGGCGGGCTTCACTTTCATTCAGTCCTGGAACCGGGTCATAACTTTGTAGTGCGTATAAAGTATCCTCAGTAATCTCCCAACGGATCTTTTCTAAAGAGCTTTCATATCCGGCAAAACCAAGCGAGCCTTCTGGTGCAACTTCGGTGACAGTTTGCTGAAAATACCACTCTCCAACAAAGATCTCTTTTTCGGTATAATTTGGCTGTACGGTTGAAATCTCAGAAGCACGCTCTGCACATGCTCCAAGACTTAATAAAACGAGGCTACACCAAAGCAATGGATGCTTAGACAGCGTTAATTTCATTACCTTTAATCCCTTTAGGTTAGGCAGACTTACACTCAATGTATTGATTTTGCTTGCGTCACGACTCATGGCATATCCCCTTGGGCTGAGATATTGATTTGATTACGACTGTCATCAACAAACATACGAATCTCTCTAAGGTCATTCATCAGTTCAACATACTGCTGTAAAATAAACTCCCGATTGGCAAATTGTTCTTGGTAGTTAGGCTCATCTGGAAAGCGCTGAACTTGCTCATAAGCGCGTTGCCAAGGCCCTTCTCGGTAAAGATTGGCCTCCCGAATAATCTCCACTCCAATCGAAAAGCCATCATAGGTTTGAGCCGCCTGATAAATACTGCCTGTGTAGGGATCTGAAAATTGCTCAACCACTGTATCTTCATCATATTCTCTTGCATCACTCGAGCCTAGTTCTTCAATGTGTAAGTAATCGATCATATCAGTCTCCTCATCATCACTAGAGGAGTTATAAATCGAAGCAAGAATCAGATTTTGTCGCATCATGTTATAAGGGACCGGTGCAAAAACTCTAGGATTCCCACTATTAATTGTTTCTTGACTATCAGGTAGAGCATCAGGACCGACCAAGGGCTTAAGCGCTTTGCGTGTATCGACCATATTCACCGGTCTAGGAATGCCCTCATCATCAAGCTGATAATGGAAGTTGGAGGCTTTGTAGGTACTTAAATCAGGTACGTTCGAAGCACCGCTCTTGTAGTAGGCCGGCAAAGAAGAAAAGACAAGGTTTCTGATAAGGTTGATGATCTCTCGCTTAAAACCACGATAAAAGTTGATATTAAAACGTCGTCGGTCAGACTCATCGACAACCTTAAAGAAATTGGTAAAGTTCATCACCAAGCTCTGCGATAAGAAAAGCTTGTCGTAATACGCTCCAAAGCTGTTGATTTTATAGAGATAGTCATTGCTGAACTGCAGATACATATTTCTGCCCACCCCATAAGGAATATATAAATCGCATAAGTCATCGTTAGGACGACTGACATAGCCTCGAGGTACATAAAAGTTTTGGTCGTTATATTTACAGTAATATCCAGGTGTTGGTGCAGCCATCACCTCATTGAGAAAGTTCAGCCCCATGATGGAAGCGCTGAGTAAGTCATCTTTAACATCTAGGTCATAATTGTCATAAAAAACATAATGTTGCCACGGGTAGACCAAATACTCCATGACTCTTGAGATCCGTCCAAAGAAGCCATTTTGAAAGGCGATCTCACCTCGACCACGTCGATAGTGATCAAAGAAGTAAAAACTCCAAAAACGATTAAAAGCGCTTTGCACTGCTTCTACATGGTTTGCGCCCTCATCCCAAGTTCGACAGCGTAAGTCTCCTCGATACTCATCACTACAAAAAGCATAGGGAACAGTACGCTCACTCCAAAAGTTTTGACTCGATTGATCTCGATCTTCCAAAAGCAGGCGAGTGTTGGTTAAAACCCCTTCGCGTCTTTCTTCCATAAGTTCAGAGACAGGTCGATATAACCTGTCTTTAATCGCTGCTTCATCGCCAAGTAAGGTAGGGATTTCACTGTAATCTTTAACCTTAAGCAAGGTCTTTAAAGCACTAGGTACTTCAACGCGATCACTAAAGGCTTCGGCATAACCTGCATATACATAACTGATGGCAGCATAGTCATAGCGCCCTAGACCTTTGGTATCGCTATTAAAGCGAGCGCCATAGTCCATAATTGAGGCATAACGATACTCGGAAAGTCTTTGCTCAGCCCATTCTTCGGGTGCACTGTTTTTGCGAATCTCCCAAAATTCGTCTTGATAATTTAAGGCATCAAAAGAGGCTTCAAAGTTATGGCGTAAACCTACGGTATGGCCAATTTCATGTAAGGCAACCGCCTCAAAAATCTCTTTTCTTAGGGTTTGATAGATTTCATCCAAGGGTCGATCTTTAAGTTCCAACGCCTGTCCAATGATCGAGGGATCCATGTCCTCTCCCAACATTACATTTTG
>CAKZRU010000103.1 GCA_937146725.1 uncultured Myxococcales bacterium | reverse complement strand
TCATAGATGAATCAAGCTCATTTAAGTTAAGCAAAAAACACCGGAGTTCTTCTTGAACTCACCCCCTAAGCAGGACAGGATCATAAATTCAACAACTGCTAAGGGGAACTTTGTATGTCTAAGCGATATGCTATTTATGTTAGGGTCAGTACCAAAGAGCAGGCCAATGGAGATGGGCGTTCACCGCAAAACCAAGAACACCGTTGCCGAGCCTATATTCACAGTCAGTGCGATAACCTTTTAGATGAAAAACAAGCCATTGTTTATCGAGACATTGGGCATAGTGGTAAAACACTAGATCGACCAGCATTCACTAAGATGATGCGAGCAGTCAAACGTGGTGAAATTCATACCATCATCTTTACTGAACTATCTCGAGTATCACGAAGTGTCATGGACTTTTTGGGCTTAGTTGAAGAGCTAAATCAACAGGAGGTCAACTTTATCTCCATTAAAGAGCAATACAATACCTCAACCGCAGTAGGCCGATTGCTCATGACCATGATTATGGCTCTTAATGCCTTTGAACGTGAGCAAGTATCTGAAAGAACCCGTTTAGGGATTTTAGCACGAAGTGAACGAGGCTTGTGGAATGGACCTATCCCACTTGGGTATCGAGCAAGTGACAATAAAGGCTATCTTGAAGCTCACGATGAAGAAGCCAAATTGGTCAAAGATATCTACGAACTGTATGATCAGTTTGGTTCTATTTCTAAAGTAGAGCGACATCTGAGGGAAAATAAGATATATCGCCCTGATAGTGCTAATCGCTTTGGCAAGATTACACCTGCTCATCCGTTCAGAGACAGTTCCATCAGACGAATCTTGACCGGTCCAGTCTATTTGGGCGTAAAAGAAGTCAATGCCAAGAATCGCCAACTAGACCAAGAGCAATTGAGTGATGATCAAAAATACAAGCTAGTCGAAGGAGTCTGGGACCCTATCATCGATGAAGCATTGGCTCAAAGAGTCCGAGAACGAATTGAGTATAATCGTGAACACCATGGACTCAAAAGCCAAATCAGCTACCATGACTTTTTACTCCGAGATCATCTGTACTGCGAAGAATGCGGTGAAAAGCTCGAAAAGGAATGTGCCAAGGGTAATACCTACCACTATTACAAGCACCCTCGGCCTCATTCGACCTGTAGTAAAAAACGGTGGAAAGCAAGCGATGTAGAAGCCACGGTATTTTCACAGTTGTTAAAACTGGGTGAACAAGAGGGTGTATTTCAAGCCATGGTTGATGAAACAGTTCGTCAACGCACCACATTAGCCAAAGATTTACCCGAACAGATAGTAAAGCTGACCCAGCGACAAGAGTCGCTTCTGCTTGAAAAAAACACCTTGATGCTCAACTTAAGAACCAAAAGCTACCAAGAGATTCCCGAGGTCATGATCCAAGAATCAGCCCGCTTGGAATTGGAGCTAAATGAGCTTGAAAATAAGCTGAGTTCTCTTAGAGAGCAACAGGCCAGTGTTAACCCAAAAATCACCGAAGTTCGTAAAATTTTCGAAAAGGTGTTAAACACACGATCGGCTCTCTTAAATACCGATAGATATCAAGTGTTTAGAATGCTCAATTCAACAGGGAAGGCTATTTTTCTGCAAGGCAACAAGTTGAAGCGTGTCACTTTGTTTAACACAGTTAAGTATACTGAATTATTCAACTTTATGACCCAAAATGAAAAAAGGCGACCTGATAGTTCCTATCAGACCGCCGTAAAGCTCCATAAGCCAAGGCCAAATGGTACCCAGAGTCTTTATCGATCGGCCTAATTGGCCAATTCCAAAGAGACTGAGGACAAACAGAAAGCCCAGTAAACAAATCACACAACTTAAGTCGCCAACGCTTATTGATCGAATCGAGCAGAGTTTAACTTGGCAAACTTTACTTGAGAACGGATCAACCAAGTCGCAAATCGCTAAACGAGCAGGTCTAAAAACAAAGCGCATTACTGAGTTACTTTGGTTGGCTAAACTTCCCAGGTCCATTATCGAAAAAATTAGATCTGGTCATCATGACTATGCTGAATGGTCTACAAACCAGGCCATTAAAGAATCATGTCGCTTATACAAGATTAATGAGGTTCAAGAGACCATCAAGAAAGTCCAAAAGTGGAAAAAACTCATTGCTCAGGGCGTTCACAAATCCGAAATAGCTCGCCGAGAGGGTTATTCCCGAGCAAGGGTGACTCAGTTAATGAAATTAGCGGACTTTAATCCTGAGACATTGGACCAAGTTCAACAGAGCGAGAAACCGATTACGCTGAGGGAGTTGATACGTATAATTGAGGATAAGTCTGAAAATGATATGTTTACATCTAAATATTGAAGTTGTTCTATAAATCAAGATCATAGCCGTCCTTTTTGGAGATTTTCTTGATCGTCTCTAAATCCAATATCGAAGCACTTATGATAGCTATGACTGAGTCATTGTCTAATGTATGAGACACTTCTCTATGGATATAATATATAAACCCGTTAATTGGTGACTTAATCGGTCCAAATATACTGGTATAAATAACTTCATCAATCTCTACCGGTTGATTATCTATCTTTGTTGCTGTAAATTTCACACTTATTGGTAAATTAAATACATATTCAATAATAGGAATTTCAAAACGACGTTTTTCTTTTAACCTTATATTTCTATAATAATTTTGGGCAAGCAAGTACCCACCTTCATTAACTAGAACATTATAGCTTTCTTGTTTGATAACCATCGGTGGAACATAGCTCTCATGCTTGATAACTATCGGTGGAGATATACTTAACTGATTTCCATCAAGTTGTAATATAGAGATATTATCAGATTTGACTATTTTATCTTCTTCTATCCAACCATCTGTGCCAATTGCTGTACCATTCTGTTCAATTTGTAATGTCCATCCTGATTTTGCGGTCTCACCAAAGTGGAATCTTAAGGGGATTGATAAATGACATAGTCGACTGAGTTCTTTTGAACTGATAACTCGGCGTCTAAAGTTGACTTCTGGTGGCAAATACTCTGTGCCGCTGACATCCCGAAATCCATGTTCATCAAGTGCTTTTGTTTCATCTTCTATTTGCTTTGAGAATTGACTTGAGAGAGGTGTAAAGCCCTTGTTTACCTCTGCAAAGAGCTCATAGCTTAGATCATCATTTTCACCGCAAAATGCTCTAATCTGGGTCTCTGTAATTAGGGATTCGATATCGGCTCCGGTATACATTTGAGTTAAATTGACTGCTTTGTTCATGGTATCTTCATCCCATGATTGTCCACGGAATCTTAACTTTTGATTGATAATTGCTTTGCGTTCTTGGTCAGTGGGTAACATGACTTTCCATAGTTCGTCAAAGCGACCTCTTCTTAGGAGTTCAGGAGGTAGATGCCCAACTCGGTTGGCGGTAGCAAAGAGATAGACTCCTGCTTTTTGTTCCTGCATCCAGGTTAAAAGGCGTCCAAGAATACGCTGGCCGGTTCCCCCGCTCCCTGAACCAGAATCCCCTAAACCACCCAATGCCTTATCAAGTTCATCTATCCACAGTACACATGGTGCTGCAGCTTCTGCGGTTTTGAGGGCCTTAATTAAATTATGTTCACTCTCACCAAGATACCGTCCCATGATGGCATCAAGTTCAAGCCTTAACAGAGGTAGGTTTAAACGACTTGCTGTAAGCTTGGCTGCAAGGCTTTTACCACAACCTGGTAAACCAACTAACAATACACCTTTGGGCGGAGCGATCTTTAATCGGTTTCGGTCTTCATGATGCTGAAAAAGAACACTCATGTAATCAAGGTAACGTTTGTACTGTTCCATGCCCGCTAGTTCATCACTATTAAAGTCCTCCAGTGGCTGAAGCTCAAGGCCTACAGAACGTCTTAGACGATTGGCTTTGATTTTTAGTAAGGCATGCATCATCTGCTCTTCCCAGGCGGTCAGATCTTGGGCAGTTGCATTACTTTCTACCTGCTCATGGGCTTCGAAGACAACAGTACATAAGCTAGGGGCGTCTAAACCCTGAACTCGAGTCATTAAACGTTCGGCGACTCTTTGTCGCTCTTTTTCAGTTTGAACTCGTAAAGACTCATTACATTCAACAAGTAGGTGTTCAAGGTAAGTAAGCCCAATTGCGTTTCGTTTTGGGGTACTCAGATTTACTTTTTTAACCCATTCACTCAGTTGCTTTGGTATTAGCGCATCACTAGACACGATGAGTGAAAAAGAACGTTGCTTAGTCAATCTAAGGCACAGAGCTGAGAGAGATGCTACAAACTCGGCCTGATGGATTACTTCATCAGGAACAAATAAACATAAACAATGAAATGACTGGCTTGTTTGAAGTTCTAAATAGTCAAGTTCTGTGCTGAGTCGTCTAAGGTATGAACTACTATCTAATTCGGGGCTTTTCTTTTTACACAGAACTTCTTTTTTTAGCCTAGATAAGCCGAAACATTCTTCAAACAGGTCTACCTTCTCAAGTACTTTACTTTCAATCAGTTCACTTAACATCTTTAAAAGATAACTACGTGAAGTTTGACCTAAAATAATTAAGGGATAGCGACTTTGTATGGCTTGCGTGAGTGACTCAAGGTGAGGCGGAAAAAAATGCATTGTTACCATCCTAAGAAGCTGACAACTTTACTGACCAAGCGCTTGGCACCTTTGACT
>CAKZRU010000102.1 GCA_937146725.1 uncultured Myxococcales bacterium | reverse complement strand
TGGTCCAACTCGAGATACACCTAAGGTATTGAGCCTTAAACTTGATGTTCAAAGCGATGCTTCAACCTTAAACAATGCGTCTACCTCTGTTGATCAAACACCCACTGCTAATTTAGACACAGAACCATCGGATTTAAAGCCAAAAGCTCTCGAAGGTGTTGATACAGCCGAGAACAAAGTCGCTCAAACTAAAGCGACAAACGATAAAAAAGAATCAACAAAAGCTCAACTTAAGGAATTAAATCAGGTGATTAGCGGTCTTAAAGCATCTGAAGACACGACACAAGAAGACAAAAAGCTTGAGATCTCTGGAAACTTAGAGAGTGCGCGTAAACAGGCTTCACAGCACAGCCAAGCAAAAGTCAAAGTCGCAAAAAATACTAAACTTAAAAAGGCTCAACCAAGCACAAAAGAAGTTCAGCCAAAAGCACGTGCTAAAAAGTCAAGGACTGCTAAAAAATCTAGTGCAGCTAAAAAACGATCTGCTAAAAACGCTACCAAGAAGTCGAAACCTACAAAAAAACGCTCAAATACCACCAAAAGAACTTCCTCAAAAAAGAATGGTAAGGGCTTAGATCGGCGGACAATTTCAACAGTGATGAATCAAAATGCGAGTGGACTTGAGAACTGTTACCGAAAAACACTTAAAAAAGATCCAAGTTTTGGTGAGGTAAGAACACGTCTTAAGTTTAAGGTTACCCCACAAGGCCGCGTGAATCGCAGTAGTATTTCTTTGAGTGGTGTATACCGAAAGACTCGTTTAGAATCCTGTATACAAAATACTGTTGTTCGCTGGTATTTCCCAAAAGCTGAGGGTGAAACCCCAGTTAGATACCCATTAAACTTTAAACCGGGCTTTTAATCAAAGTACCTATGGTTGAGTGAGAGAAGCGCTTTAGTAGCTCATTCAATCCAAACCCTTAAAATCCTCATTATGAGGTAAACTCGGGTCTTTTATAGGGTAAACTCGAATATTTTACAGAGTAAACTCAAAGCCTAGACTAAAGTCAAAGTGCTTTGACGGAAAGTCTGGTGGTGACTGTAAAGCAATCATGTGTAAAAAGTCAGTTGTAAAGGTAATTGCAAAGACTTCTGAAAGCTTAAACGCATAGTTGAAGCCCAATTGATAGTAGATCTTTCCGGCCTTCGTTAAAAAGGTATAAGTTGGTGCTGCGGTTGCGGCCGCTGCACTTGCCTCCACTTGTGGGACAGGAGTAGCTCCTCCAGTCATTACCTCGGCATCATTTACATTTTGTGCTACTGGGATCAAGTGGGCAATCTCTCCATATCCACCACCAAAGCGCAAACTCCACTTATTTGACGCATCCTCACTAAACACCCACTGTAGCATCCCTCCGGCTAAGAATGCGGCAATAGGAGGATCACGATCAAATTGTATACGCGCATTTAGACCAATGCTGAGATTTTCCATAGTCCAAAAGTCAGCTTCAAGTCGCAAATGAACACCGGATAAAGCAAAGCCTGGCTTTGCTTGCTTACTGCTACCTTCCGTTTTAATTTCTGCGCCTTCTTGCACCGTACCAGAACCAAAGCCGGCTGATAAACGAGTGGTCAGAATCTTTTGTGAGACTTGTTGATTACTTCCAAAGCCCCCACCTCCGATAAGATTGGCATACTGCCCACCTACAATTCGTACAACTTGTGGCGCTTTGTGATTGCGATAACTCGCAATTGGGCTATCGCTTTGATCAAATAGAGTAATGAAATATTGTAAGCGATCTCCAACCACATACTCACTTCGAATGGCACCTTCAAAATCAAAGTCCCCTGCTGGGCGTAAATCTATCTTCTGAGTCTTGCCCATGGTGCCACGTGATACATAAAATAATCGGACAAAATAGACTTGAGGTCGTAGGTAAGGTGAAATCCTTACTCGAACATTAAATGGTCTACCGCCTGGAAGTTGCGTTGGCGGAGTATGAGAGACTTCTGGCCCACTTGCTTGCTTCTGCTGTCCATAAGGATTTGCTTGCTGCTGCTGTCCATATGGATTTGCTTGCTGCTGTTGTCCATATGGATTTGCCTGCTGTCGCTGTCCATACGGATTTGCTTGTTGTTGCTGTCCATACGGATTTGCTTGTTGTTGCTGTCCATATGGGTTGGCTTGTTGTTGCTGTCCATATGGATTTGCTTGTTGCTGTTGTCCATATGGATTTGCTTGTTGCTGTTGCCCATATGGATTTGCTTGTTGCTGTTGTCCATAAGGGTTCGCCTGTTGCTGTTGTCCATAAGGGTTCGCCTGTTGCTGTTGTTGTCCATACGGATTTGCTTGCTGTCGCTGTCCATATGGATTCGCTTGTTGCTGCTGTCCATAAGAGTTATAGGAATTAGCGGGCCTAGCACTGCGCTTAGCATCATCAAATATACTACGTAGTTCTGGAGTAGCAAGATCATCACTTAATCGTGCATTTGGAAAAGCTTCAATCGCCTTCACAAAATAGCGCTTTGCCTCACCACGATTATCAGAGTTAACAAAGGCCAATAACCCCTTAAGGATATATGCTTGAGATAAAGTATCAGAGAATCTTGGAGAAATATTACCAAAGCGCTGTGACATGGAAATAATTTGTTCAAGAGCCTCACCCATAGGCTCCATTTCTAAATTATTGTAGTATGATCGAGCATCTTGAATAAGACGACTTGAAATTGTTTCAGCTTCTTGAGGTGTTCTTTGTGCATATGCAACGGAGAAGTTTACCATAGACAGCTCTATGGAAGTTAAAGGTAAGCCTCCTTGACTCGCTATTATAATCCCCATATACAAGGCTATCGTTCGTGATAAACACCTTATAAAAGTAGATATACTCGGGACTAAAATAATTCTTAAAGTCCTGTGATTGTAAAGCTTTTCTAGCTGTAGCATCTCTTATTTACCCAAATCCACTTAATCTTTAATAATCAAGAATTCTACACGTCGGTTAGCCGCTCGGCCTTCAGCTGTTCGATTATCATCAATCGGACTCGACTCACCAAATCCTTTAGAGCGTAAGCGATCGCTTTCAACACCTTGAGCAATTAAATAGCGTCTCACCGAAGCGGCGCGTTGCTCAGATAAGCCTTGATTATATTTTTCAGACCCTTGGTTATCTGTGTGACCTTCAATACTTACTCTAATATTCGGATTATCTACCAAAGCTTGTGCAACCTCATCTAGTAAATCAAATGACTTTTCTAGAATGCGATCTTCAGCAGTTGCAAAGTAAATGGTTTGCTTCAACTCAATGCGATCATCTCGAACAATAATACGCTTGTAAAGATCTGGACAACCATCTTCATCTTCATCTCCATCATAATCTTCGGGATCAAGCGGGCATTGGTCAACTTCATCCATGATACGATCTTGGTCATTATCTGGATCAGGACAGCCGTCTTCATCTTCAAAGAGATCACGGTCTTCCGCTTGTAATGGACAAACATCACTTGTATCTAGAATGCCGTCTTTATCATTATCAAGGTCCGGACAGCCATCAATATCTTCAAAGCCATCTTTGTCTTCCGGTTGACGTGGGCATTGGTCCTGTAGGTCTAGAATACCATCACCATCTTGGTCTTGATCACGCTCTGGGCAACCATCTTCATCATCGATATTATCAAAGTCTTCTGGTTGAGTTGGGCAAGCGTCCTTAGAATCAAGAATCCCATCACCGTCAGTATCTTGATCTTCCGGACAGCCATCATCATCTTGATAGTTATCAAAATCTTCTGGCTCTTCTTTACATTTGTCAAAGGGGTCAGGAATGCCATCTTTATCTGTGTCATCCATGCATTCTCGACGATCAGCCGCTGCAATTGCAACCTTAGAATTATCTTCGGCGATTGCTAAATGCTTTTTAGCTGTAAAATAGTCACCTTGAACTAATTCTAACTTGAGGAATTCTAGGTGCGCTCGGGCATATGCTAAGGCCTTTTCTTCACAACGATAAGCAGGGTTTTGAGCCCGGTCGAGTTCTAAAGTGATACTTGAGGCTCTTGATTTAAGAGCATCTCCACCAGCACAAGCAACCAAACTTGCCACAGAACTAAGCAATAAGCATAACTTTAAACTAAGATTAATCCGAATACAAAGCATAGTCTTATCTATCTCCTGCTGGACTTGAATTTGGCGTTGAACTAGGCATTGTTGGCATTGTTGGCATAGCTGGCATAGCTGGTATCGTCTGAGTGGATGAGGTTGGTTGAGTCCTCATTGGTTGGCCTACTTTTGGTGTGTTTTTGACTTGGTTTTTGCCTTGTTGCATGATCATTCGACGACGTTCGGTTGGTGTCAATGGTCTAGCTTGTGCATTTTCAATCGCTCTTGCACGCGCCGAATCTGCATATTCTCTTGCCGCCCTAGCAAACTCAATCGCGGATTTAAAAGAGGACAAGCCTTCTTCAAGTTTAGCTTTTCTCAAATAGAGCTTAGCACTTTCATACTCAAAGATCGCCAGACGGTCAGCTCTTGCACCTTCGGCTGCTTCAATGGCGATATGTGCTTTAGCGATTGTGCTGTGTGATTGCACAGGTCCACAGGCTTGAGCAAAAAAGCTCAATGTAATTATGGTTAAACTTACAGTGCTTAGCCTAAACTTTAAGGCAGCTTTAATTTGACAAATATACATAAACTATCCCTTGTGTTTTAACGATCTTACTTAGCCACTATATACTTGGACTGTCAAGTCACCTTTACCGCACTAGGCAATACATTTTTAGTGTTTAAAAATAGATGACTTGTCTACTTGCCAAACAGTCTACTTGCCAAACAGTCTACTCACTGAGTGAGTCAACATCTTAAAGTTATGGCGAGTAATCACATTATGATCAATGCTTAAGATCAATACTTAAGATCAATACTTAAGATCAATGCCTATGATTCATATATAAGATCCACAAAAAAGCATCTAGATCAGATTTTATGAATGGACATCCAAAAACATATAGTGCAAGCACTCAAAGTTTTCTGCGAGTACTTTTTTATCACTATTATTTAAGCTAAGACTTTTTACTCAGCTGTTTACTGCTTGTTGAACAGTGGTTAAGTGAGCAAAAGGTTACAGCTTTAGTAGTTTCTTAGAGAGTCTTACTTTAAAGGCAGTTAAGTCTTCCAAAGTCTTTTTATATCTTACCCGTGACGCTCCATAAGTTTGAGTAATTTACGATTACTCACGGTCATAAGTCTCTTTTGAAACTCATCTTTGCTCTCGCCCTCATGTGGCTTGAGGTGAGTGATGAGTTGGGAAACAAGCTTCTCTTTAGAGCCATACTTCTCTGTTACGGTTTGAAGAGGTGTCGTCATACCAACGCTCGATTCTGTTGTTTGAACACTAGTCTTAGTGTGAAGTTAAGGGTAAAATCACCATTTCAAGATGATAAAGAAAGCACTCTACTAGCATATTATTTTACAAGAATCAATACTCAAGCTACAGCTTTCACAAATTGGCGGTAGTTCTTTATTCAAAGATCAGCGCTCCCCTGACTTTATCAGCTAAAGCACATCTAACAACGGGAGTAAATTAAAGCTAAAACTAGCTTAGAGGATGTAGCATTCAAGTCGCTAAGTCGCTTGCAATCGCTCAATTTCAAGCATATAGATTTTAAACTCCATCTACTTGAGTCCAAAAGGGTAATACCTATGCAAATACTTATGCAAGCACTTATACCAGAAACAAAACTAAGGCCAAATGTCATGGCAAGGCTTTGTACTGATTATTTAGCGTATATTTGTTTGATGACAGGGCTCTATGTATTCACTTACTCTAGTTTTTTAAACCCGCTTGAGTATGCGCATGCCCAAACGAGCCTAGATCAAAAAAACTCACAAGGCTCCAACCAATATATGCAATGGCCTACGGTTGAGCTAATCGTTGCTAAAACTCGTGATAAAAATACGATTATCGCCCAATCAGGACCGATTAAGTGGACTGTCAGCGACGCTGAAATCTATCTCAAGCGCTATCGGTCATGGCTAAATTGGGAAACCTCAGCACCTCAACCCTTAACAATTCTAAGCGATCTTTCAGCCTTACGTCGTGTACTGATTACAGCGATTGAACGAGAGGTCATCGTACAATATGCTAAAAAACACCTAACCAATGAGTCAGGCTCAGTTGTCTTCGAACAGCTTAAAGAAGATGATGTCCGAACTTGGCTTATGAACCTTATTCCTGGTGCAATTCGTCCAAGCTCGCAAGGTCTTGATGACTTTATCAGAGGTCGACTCAAAATGAAGGCTGAAAGTGATATCAGCTTTTTTTGGAAAGCGGTACATGATGCTTTTTGGGTGCAAACTTTTAAAGAAAGCTTAGTAGAGCAACTTGATGAATCCAGAGCCGAAGCCGAATGGCGTCGTCAAGGTACCTTGGCCACTGTGTATCTCTTGCAAATACCAAGAGTCCCCACGAGTTCCGAAATCACCCAGGCCAAGCAAAAATATCCGCAACAAATAAAAGACTATTACCAAGATCACTTAAGCTTGTTTTCTCAACCGCTTAGATTATTAGTTGATCCTTATTGGATTCAAGGAGGCAAATCAGAAACTCAACGTTTAGAGGCCTTAGAAATCCGGAATGCACTTGTTAATGGTGAATCAATAGAGCTGATTACAGAGCGTTATCCTCAACTCAAAAAAGGAAGCCCCAAGACTCTGAGAGGGCGAAGTATTCCAAAAGATACAGAAATCAAAGAAGGCGAAATTACTCCGGTGCGTCTGACTCGCTATGGCTGGACTTTTTATAAGCTAAAAAGGGTATATCCAGAATATCAAAGAGCCTTAGCTGAACGAAGTGTCGAACGAGAAGTAGCGGCAGCTGTACTCAGAGAGCTTGATGACTTACCAAGAGCCCAAAAGCTAGCTCAAAAAGCCATTGAACTCCTAACAAGCTCATCAGAAGAACAATTAGAAAAAGTCAAGAAGTGGTCGAGAAGTAATCGAGTTCGGGTCAGCCAACCTGCTCCATTCTTTAAAAGTCAACAGGCGGTGGTGCCGAGTATTGGTTTAGCACCTGAATTACATCAGCGTATATTTGACTTAAAGGTAGAAGAAGTCACTCCGGCCATACGAGTTCGTCAACACTACGTAATTGCTAAGCTTCTAGAGAAAAAAGAGCAGGCTGGAGATTGGGAACATGAGCGGGCTAGTTATGTGAAAAGTTGGAAAATTAAACAGGCTGGTCAGATCTTAGACCGCTGGCTAACCAAGCACTTAAAAGATGAAGCGAGATGGATCAATAGTAAAGAACTAGGGCGTTTTAATGCCGACAGCCTCAAATTCGAGTCTGATCTGGCCCCGTTAAAGTAGTAGCGAATATGAGTGATCTTGACCTCAGCAAGAAGCTTGACCTTTTTAAGCGATATAAACTTAAGGAACTTTGTCTACTAGGAATTGGTGGAACAAGTGAAGTTTTGTTGGTTGAAGATGAACATGGAAAGCGCTTTGCTCTCAAACGACTATTGGGGCAATACCGAAGTTTGCGAGAATGGCGCGATTCGATTCTGATCGAAGGTGTACATCTCACGATGATTCAATCCAATCGGGTGATTCGCTGTGATGAAGTACTCACGGTGCCTTTACCACAAGCTTTTATCAAAGTTTCAATAGAATCTGATCCAAGCGGTTCTGGACTTGGTGCTCGGCAAGAAATCGCCTTGCTCACTGAATACGTTGAAGGCGTCCATTTAAGAGCACTACTTAAAAGAATACAGAAAGACCAAGCACCACTTGATGAAGACGAAATCGCCTCACTCATTTGGGATATCAGCCGTGGTCTTGAAGCCCTGCATACAGCCAGTCGAGGACGAGGAAGTATCTGCCCAATCACTCATGGTGACCTAAGTCCAACCAATATTATGATTAAACGAGATGGCTCTGCGATCTTGATCGACCTTAGCTCATCAAAAAGTGAACTGAGTAAAGAGTCTATTTTAAGGCGACCGGGTAAGTTATCTTACCTGAGTCCTGGCGCCATCAATGGTGAAGAAGAAGGCATTGAGACTGATTTATATGCCTTGGGGTGTATATGGTTTGAGTTGATTACAGGTCGAGTTCCCAAGTTCAATCAGAGTCAAGTTCGTCCACCTAGTTGGACTCAACTTCAACAAGCCGGCTGGCCGTTAATGTGGGCCAAACTTGTATCGAGTCTTTTATCTCCATTTCCTCAAGTCCGTAGTCAAGTCAATGAGCTGTTAAATCGGACCAGTATTTGGGGAAAAGATAAAAAAAGTCATCAACAAAAATTAAGAAAAGCCCGTCTCTCACTTGCCAAAAGAGTGGCCGCACTTGAAGCTCTTAGGCGTTGATCAACAAACGATTTGGATCATTGTTCGTTAGGAAAAAATAGATACGATTGGGTCAATAATATTTTCAGTATATGTCTTATATTATTACCGCTTGAGTTCACCCGACACATCTATCGTTTCATCACCATTTAAGTGTTGGGTAATGATCTCCAAATGATTTGTAATTCGATCTCCAGCCAAGGGCACCATAGCGGGAACTTGAATCTTTTGTAAGTTCGATAAGTCCCGTAGACCTTCCCTCATGAGTTCAAATTGGCTTGTCCCAATGGTCACTGTTTTATATGTATTTTCAGCAATCCGATAACGCCTTGCAATTCGCTGTGTGGTGCGCTTGATTTCCTCGGCTTGGGTAAGAATATGCTTTCGATAAGCCAAAACGCCATCTAAAGCTTTTGTTTGAACTTCTAAATTACTTTTTAGCTGAGTGATATAACGTTTAGCCTCAGCAATATCTGCTTCAATGAGTTCTTTTTTGCTACTTCTTTGCAATACCCTTTTAGACTTTTTAAGGTTTTTTTGCTCACTTTGGATGAGTTTTTTGGTCGATAAAGTGACTTTCATCAGCTTTTCACGCAACTGATCAACTCGGTTTAAATGTTCGCCCGTCAACTTTTCTCGAGTGTGAGTATAAATATCCAAGGACAGTGAGATAATGGCTACATAAACCGCATAATAGCGCTTGGCTAGATAAGCATAACTTTCATCTTCTTGGGCTTGTTGCATTCTTTCAGTGACATACTCACCAAGTAGATTGAGTTGGGCAAAGGTGACAAACAAATTGAGCATGAGATCACCGGAACTTAGCTTAAATAATTGCTCAACCTGCTGGTCACTCAGCTCGACGCCCAAGTTCAGCAATTCATCATGACAACGACTTAAGATCTTTTGTTGCTCTAGGCGATGTGCTTTAACAGCTGCTTCTTTTTTATGCTCTAAAGCTTGATAATCACCTTTATGACTTTGCCAAAAATAGACCTGGTCCTCATCAGGGGCTAGATAGCTATCTTCCTTTGCTCTTCTTGCGGCCGCCATGTCATCGCTAATTTTTGATTTTAACTCAAAATACTGCTGGCGCAAGGCAGTTACTTTGGGATTATTTACCTCAATGAGTAAGCGTTCACTGATCGAACGAATCTTTTTCAAGTTTGATTGCTTGGTTTCTCTTAGTGGCGATAGCCAACTAAACTCTGGTAAATCATCTTGCTTGTTTTGATGTTCCGTGAGTTGCTCAAGGGTCTGATATAACTCATACCACATGCCTTCAATACCACGACGATTCTTATCAAGTAGGCGCGAGCGTGTTTTAGCGATTTGTAGATTAACGTTGTCGCTAGACTTGCTATTTGAAGCTTGTTCACTGCTAGGAGCTGCGATTGCATTCAGAACAAAGTCTTTACTTTCTTGTATTCCAAGATTGTAAACTATGCCTACTGATAAGGTGAGCAATATGATTGTGTATTTCGCAACTTTAATCACGTAAGTTCACCTCTCCAAGGTAAATGATCTCTATCATTGTTTTTCAATTGTAATTTATCAAGAATTAGGATTCATTTTGAAGCAGCAACTCTTAGATCGAACCCTTTTATTCCAAATCCGTAAGGCTTGGCAACAAATCAATTATCAATTATTTAATAGCCAATTAAAAGAACCAAGTTTTGAATTGCTCTCAAATGAAGATTTACTTGGCCAATGGAGAAGTCGAGATCGTATTATAGCGATCCAAAAAAAACTGATTTTAACAGTCCCATGGCTAGAAGTTCTAGAAACACTCAAGCATGAAATGGCGCATCAGTTTGTCTCTGAGATTCTGCAAGTACAAGAAAGTGCTCATGGGCCTATCTTTAGAAAAGTCTGTCAAGAAAGACAGATTATTTCCAAAGCGCAAGCCAAGATCGAAAAGGATCCACAGGTCATCAAACTTTTAGCCAAAGTGAATAAACTTTTGGCCCTTGCTGAGAGCGATAATCAGTTCGAAGCGGAGCAAGCTGCCCAGCAAGCTCAAAACTTACTTATTAAACACCATATTCAGTTGGCTGAACTTGATCACTTTGCTGAGGATGAACAACTAGATCATATGACTTATCAGCAACTCGGTGAGGTTAAGTCTCGTTATTTTCATTATGAATATAGTATTGCCAATCTACTCAGCGACTATTTCTTTGTCAGTACCATTTGGGTTAATGGCTTTTCGGTATCTTCAGGTAAAGAAGGAAGGGTTCTTGAAGTCTGTGGACGAGAGGAAGATCTTGAGATTGCATCATATGTATATGATTTTATTTATAATCATCTAAAATTAGCTTGGAAGACTTACCAGTTGGAGACTAAAGCTAAGGGCCTAAAAAAACGACTTTCTTTTAGCTTAGGTCTGGTTCAAGGTTTTGCTCAGCGTCTTGCTGAAACTCAAAAGGGTCAAAGCGAAGAGCACCAAGAGTTAATCTACATAGGTCGCTCTCTAAGCGATCGTTTTTTAGCCAAGCGCTATCCAAAGATCAGAATGAAAAGCTCTAATTCCTGGTCACCTAGTCATGATTATCATTCCGGCTTTCAAGAAGGACAAAACTTACATTTACGAAAGGCAATCTATCAGGGAACAAATCATGGTGCAGTGCCAAAAAGATTAGATTTACTTAAATAAGAATCTAGTTCGATGCATTACTCGATTTAACCCTTTACTCGATTACTCAAGTGCCAATCAGATGTTATTATAATCAGAGCCAACATATAAATTGCAGATACTCCTAGAACTCTGAATGAGAACGTTATAAAATCAGGTGGTCTTGAGAGCAACCTTATTTGATTGACCCTGACTTTGATTTATCTCTGTTTATAGTTTTAAGCGAGAGCGATATTACAAATGCTCATTACCTTAATTACGATTGCAATTGCTTCCTTAGCGGCTACTCCTCTTGTCGCTCCGGCAGTCAAGCGCTTTGTTAATCGTTCTACAAACGGCCTCACAAAAGAAGAAGCTCAAGAGCAAAAGGCGAGTGATACAGAACTTGCCACGGACGATATTACGGAAGCACTTCGAGAAGTTGAGCAAGATCATATCCCAAAATTATCCGCCTCTCCTCCTGTAATTCCACAATTTTCCTTAGAACTGATCAAGCCGGTTTCCCGTGCCGATACAAGCACAGAACATTCTAATAAAACCAATGCCAAACCATTGGTTGAAGTGGTTTGGAAAGCAAGCTCTGGCCAACAGAAACAAGTGAGATCTGCAAACACAAGCCCTTCACGCGATCAGGTTGAAAGCTTTAGACACACACCCTCAGCCGACAAATTATTTAGCGACTCTAACCAAGACGCCCAAGTTTTTGAAAGTGCCAATAAACAAGATCCGCCTCGTCTAATTATTCCAAACCCATCCGCAGTCAAACCTAAAGCAGCGCGACAAATTACCCCTCTCAAGATCAAGGAAGAACCAAAAGAAAAGGCAAGTGAAGCAACCATAGAGCCTAGCTCCACAGTGCTCATGGATCAAGCGCAAGCTCATTCAACAAAACGCTATCAGGTCGGGGCTGAAAAGTTCAAGATGAACCCAGTTTCGGCTCAAGCGCCTAGCTCTAAAGCAAGGTCAACAGCGATTCCAATGTTTATTACGGCGACACCAACCGCCGTGAACAATGATCAACATTTTGAGGTGATTAAGCCACAGAAAAAAGATAAAGCACCTTCATTTTCCTTAATAGAACAGCCAGAACTGTTTGCAAGTGGTGAAAGAGCTTGGCGAGGAGTTCAGCCCTTATATATTGATTTCTCTCCCTTTTTCTCCTTAGATTCATTGATGGAAATTAGCCCAAGAGACTCCCACACTCAAAGCAATGCCAGACGTAAATCTACTCGAGCTAACCGTGGTCGTCTTTCACGTTCATCAAGTCGCCAAGATCAACTGAGATCAGTAAGCATTGATGCAGAGTCTGCAATAAACCCTTTAGCTCACATGGATTTATTAAGAGACCTTAATTCCGAAGTGGATCGCTATCTTCATCCATCTGACAATCAATTTGATGAGGATGACTTTGATGAAGAAGAATATGAATGGAATGAACATCAGCAAACTTCTGAAGCTGACTATTTAGAAAATGTGCCGGAATGGGAATCTTTGCTGAGTTTAGGTAATCATTTTTTATTTGATATGAAGCTCAATCAAAAACGCTTATCCCAACATCAAGAATTAACCGATCAAAAACTCGAAGATGCGATTGTTTTTAAAATTACTTCTGGGGGAGCCGGACCCGAAGTACATAGCCAAACAAAACAAAAGAATGAACAAAACAGATCATAAAACCAATGATTTTAGCTTGCTTGAGGGTGAACTTCTTCAACGTTTTAGAACCCGTGGTCAGCGACGTAAAGCGAGTAAGCCGCTCAGTCCTTTGTGGCCTGCTGTTTGGGTACCAGAAACACTTTTAAACGCAGAACAAATAAGTTCTTATCAGTCAAAAAGCTTCACCTTAAGCGCTCAGCAGCAATCTAAGCCCGCCTTTAAGGTGGAGCATTCTCAACAAGGCCTTAAGATCTATGATGCTGAGCATCATGGACTCTTAATATCTATGGACTCTAAATTACCATTATTTACTGCTCAAATACATAATTTGAAGCTTGTTGAAGAACGTGGTTTTTTTCATCTTAAGTCAAGCTCAAAAGGCAAGTACAGGCGTTTTTTTACGACTCAAGGTATACAGCACATTGAACAGGTTAATTTTGGTCAAATTAACATCCAAGGAACGCTGATTGAAGTAAATCGCCAAGGTCAGCCTTTATCGACGACAAGCGCCCAAGACTTAGAATGGCAACTCACGATTCAAGTTCTTGAACGTAATCATGAGCAAAGGGCCTGTTCTTTGAGTGTTCAATGCCCAAACTTAGAAGCCTTGATAAAACAAACAAACGGTACATTAAGTTTTGCACTTCACTTAGATGCTGATCCCGATGAAACCATCTTTGGTATGGGGGCGCAATTGACTTGGTTAGATCTTAAAGGGAAGATTGTTCCCGCTTGGGTTCAAGAACCGGGAATAGGTAGAGGATTACAACCTCTTACCTGGCTTATGGAAAAGCTTTTTGGTGCAGGTGGCAGTGATGTTCAATCTAGCGCGCCAGCTCCGATTTACTTAAGTAGTCAGCTTCAAATGCATGCTTTGGAGAATAAAGAGTTTTCTCTTTTTGATTTTACCAAGCCACATACAAGATCAATCGAAGTTTGGTCCAATAATCTGCGACTACAAGTGTTTAGCGGTCAACCACATCCACAAGGCTTACTCAAAAGCTTAAGCGCCTTTACGGGTCAAATGCCACCTTTACCAAAGTGGGTTCATAAGGGTGCGATTATTGGTGCTCAAGGGGGTACCCAAAGAATTATGGATCTGTGGCAAAAGCTGACTAAAGCGGGGGTTAAGATCTCAGCCTTTTGGTTACAAGATTGGGTCGGAAAAAGGGAGACTTCTGTTGGAGAGCAACTTTGGTGGGATTGGCGTCTTGACCAAAGCCACTATCCCAAATGGCCAAAGTTAAGAGCAGAGCTGAATGAGCAAAATATAAAGATTTTAGGGTATGTGAACCCCTACTTAGTGCCCACAGATGAACGTAAAAAAACAACTGCTGCGCTTGCTCAAAAAGAAAGCCATAAAGATCAAACTAGTTTATTTCAAATCGCTTTAGATCATGGCTATTTAATTCGTGACCATAATAAACCTTCTCAGGCGCTTATGGTTAAAAATACTTCATTTTCAGCAGCGATTGTTGATTTGAGTAAACCGGAGGCCTTTGCTTGGTTAAAAGAGGTGATTAAAACGGAATTAATCAACCAAGGTATGTCAGGTTGGATGGCCGACTTTGGGGAAGCCTTACCGGTTGAAGTTGAGCTTCATCAAGGCTCTGGACTTAGCTTTCATAATCGTTTTCCCGAACTTTGGGCTCAACTTAATCGTGAACTTCTAGATGAACTCGAGCAGGATATTGGTGAACGAGAGTTTCTTTTTTTTAATCGAGCCGGCTTTACTCAAACACCTCAATATAGTCATCTTACTTGGCTTGGCGATCAGCTTACCTCGTGGAAAAAATACGATGGCATTTATAGTGCCTTAGTGGGCTTGCTATCTTCGGGTTTTTCAGGCGTGAGTCTGTCTCATAGTGATGCTGGAGGATATATATGTACCGATCCTCCACGAAGCCGCTTACGTTTTCCGTGGATTAGTTATGTCCGTTCCAAAGAGTTACTGATGCGCTGGGTAGAAATGAATACATTTTCGGCGATTTTAAGAACTCATGAAGGTAATCAGCCCGAACGTCATCATCAAGTCTATGACGACGAAGAAAGTCTAGCTCACTTTGCAAAGATGAGTCGTCTTTACCAAGACTTGGCGCCCGTTAGAACCTCTCTCATGCCTAAGCTTAAGGATGGGATGCCTTTATTAGCTCATCCTTGGCTTTATTATCCACAAGATCCATATTGCCTAGAGCTTCAAGAACAAATGATGCTTGGGCATGACTTAATGATTGCACCGGTCATTCGACAAGGTTGGACGAGTGTAAAATTATACTTACCCCAAGGCCAATGGAAGCATTGGTGGTCTGAGCATAAAGTTGAAGGGCCACGATGGCTTACTGCACCGGCTCCACTTGGACAACCAGCCGTTTTTTATCGCGAAGGTTCTCTTTGTGAAGCGATTGCAGATAAGTGGAAAATACAAGAAGCTTTGTAATGCTTAACTTTATTCGTCATGATAAAGAAATAATCATTAGTTTTTGATTAAAGTGATATAAGTTATTCATTGATCAGCGATCAACTTAATTAAAGGATATAACTTTGGTTTGGAGCGAGCTATGGAATCTCAAGAAAAGAATACCTACCCGATTATTTCACTCTTCAAGTCGGTCATTCATCCCAAAGATATAGCCACCTTACAGCTTGATGCCTTACCTGATCGCAATGCCTTATTCAGTGTGAATGTACCTGATGGGATTTTGGCTTTTGTTTTTTATGCGTGCGAGGCACCAAGTGTGGGTCTTCCAAGTGAACCTCCTTTACCGATTGTTGTTCTTGCTCGCGTTCTTTCAGTTGTCAACTCTGGTCCACATCAAGAAGATATTGTTGTACAGGGCTTAAGACGGGTTGAACTAGACTATGTCATTCATCACAACGAACCCTATCCCGATGGTCCTCATCCCTATGATCGCGCGGTAGTGAGTGAGATTTATCCAGAAATCACAACTCAAGATCATTATAATTTGATCAATGAAATCTTACGTTTCTATGGCAAAATTGCCAAAACCCATTCCGGCTTTCCCAAAGATAAGTTGGCTGTACTAGAGGCCTACAAAAAAGATCCAGAATACTTTGTCGATCTCATTACCCAAACCGTAAAAATAGAACGACGCCAAACCTTGACTATGATGCGAGAGATCTCGGTTTTGGTCAGGCTTGAATTAGTCCTAGAATGGATGACCCAAGAGTTTGAAAAACAGCAAGTTTTTCAAGAGGTTGATCGTAAAACCAAGATTGAAATGGAATCGACACGACACGATTATTATCTTCGCCAAAAAATGAAGACGATTAGAAAAGAACTTGGCGAAGAAGACCATAGTGCTGATGAAGCAGAACGTTATGAGGGCCTACTTGAAGACTTAAGCTTGGCGGAAGATTCTGCCCAAGAAGTAAGGCGAGAAATCGAAAGACTCAAACATATCCAACCAAGCTCAAGTGAGTTTCAAGTCATCAAAACCTTTTTAGATCGCTTCTTTGCTCTACCTTGGGGTGTAGAAACCCGAGAGCATATAGATTTAACCAAGGTGCGCAAGGCACTAGAGTCTCAGCACTTTGGCTTAAACAAAGTGAAAGAACGCGTTTTAGAGTTTTTGGCTGTTCGAAAACTTAATCCCAAACATAAGGGACCGATTCTCTGCTTTGCCGGACCACCGGGCGTGGGGAAAACAAGCTTAGGCAAGGCGATTGCTGAATCGATTGGACGCAACTTTTTTAGAATTAGTGTTGGTGGTGTACATGACGAAGCTGAAATTCGAGGACATCGCCGAACTTATGTTGGTGCCATGCCCGGAAAGATCATGAATGCTTTGGCGAGAGCAAAATGTCAAAATCCTCTACTTATGCTCGATGAGATTGACAAGATTGGTAGCGATCATCGTGGAGATCCGGCTGCTGCTCTGCTAGAGGTCCTAGATCCTGAGCAAAATACAGCTTTTACCGATCACTACTTTAACGTTCCCTTTGACTTATCCAAAGTGATGTTTATTGTGACGGCAAATTATCTTCATGATATTCCAAAGCCTCTTTTGGATCGTTTAGAAGTGATCACGATTGAGGGGTATACCGAGAGTGAAAAAGTCAAGATTGCAGAGAATCACTTATTACCCAAGATCCTTGAAGACCATGGTTTAAGTGAAGATGCTCCAAACTTTACCGACATAGGCCTACGCCATCTGATTCAAGGATGGACTCGTGAAGCTGGCGTGCGTAACCTTCAAAGAGCACTGCAAAAAGTATGTCGTAAGATTGCTTTAGAGCGAGTTGAAGAAACTCAAGACCAACAAGCAATCGAAGATAAAGGCTCTGTTCAGCTTTATTTAGGTCCGGAGCAATATCAAAGTGATGAGGGCATCGGTAGTGATGTTATCGGTGCCGCAAATGGCTTAGCATGGACTTCGGTCGGTGGTGAAGTATTGGTGATTGAAGCCATTCAAATGAAGGGCACCGGAAAGCTGGTCAGTACCGGTAAGCTGGGTGAGGTCATGCGTGAGTCTGTGCATGCTGCTCACTCTTTGATCCGTTCGAAAGCGGCCACTCTTGGGATTGACTCAAGCATGTTTGAATCCAATGACCTTCATGTGCATTTTCCGGCAGGGGCCGTACCTAAAGATGGACCGTCGGCCGGTGTTACCATCACCTTAGCGATTGCCAGTTTATTATCCGGACGTCCAATTAGATCAGATTTTGCCATGACCGGAGAAGTGACTTTACGAGGGAAAGTCCTACCGGTTGGTGGGATTAAAGATAAGGTGTTGGCCGCTTATCGAGTGGGCATTACCAATATTGCGATTCCACAGGCAAATGCAAAGGATTTAATCGAACTGCCGGCTGAAGTGTCTGAAAGTACAACTTTTCACAAGTTAAGTCATGTAGATGAACTCTTTGAGCTTGCGCTTCTTGATAAAACTGAATCAGCGCAAAGTTCTGGAGTAACGGATGATTTAAAGGAATACCAAGAGGATCCTATTCCAAATGCTGACTTGCCAGAGTCAACTATGGAACTTGATTCATGAGTACACAGCAAGCACCATGGCAATGGCAAGTTGAAGAGCTTGACCTTGATGCAATGCGGATTGTGCTCAGTGGTTACTTTGATGAAAGCTGGTACCAAGGGCGTGGCGTCTTTGGTGGTTTGAGTGCAGCAATTATTCTCCAAGGCATGATTGAGCTCGAGCCAAATCGAAACCCAAGAAGCTTTACCCTGCATTGTGCAGCTCCGATCAAAGCTGGTCCTGCAAAGCTTTTTGTGAACTGTGAAAGACGAGGGGCTAAGGTCAGTCATTTAAGTGCTCGTTTATTAGATAGCCAACAACAAGTATTAGCCTTTGCTAGCGCTAGTTTTGGCGAAACAAGACCTCTAAAACAAGAAATACAAGCTCCATCACCACCGGTTGCTCCTTTACCTGAGGAAGTCGCTGAAGTGCCTAAAACACTTCCCATCATGCCCGCCTTTTGTCAGTACTTTTCTTATCGCTTTTGCCTTGATTACTTGCCATACACCCAAGCCCAGCAAGCAAGTATAGGCGGATGGTGCGAACTGCGCCAACCACTAGATCTTTCTTTTCCATATATTGCCTGCATTTTAGATGCTTGGGCACCTGCTCTATTTCCAACCTTAAAAGCGCCCATCAGAGCGGCCTCTGTAGATTTTAGCTACCATTTTTTGTGTAGCCGAGAAGAACTGAGTGCTTTAGCTCTGCCATTTTTATACAGAGGAGAAGTACTTTCTCTCTATGAAGGGTATGCAGAAGAAAGAGACTTTCTTTGGGATAAAGACGGAAAACCAATTGCGAGTGCAAGGCAACTGTACGCCTTTTCTTAATTAAACCTGCTCTTAATTAAACTGTTGCTCACAGCAGCAGGCCCTCTAAGCCTCATCAAGCGTATCATCAAAGTCATCAAAAACATCGAAGGGATCGATCGTTCTTTCAACATCTGGATACAAGGGTACAATTTGCTCTTCAACATCAAATGAAGTTTCATATCTTGAGTCTAAAGCAAGAGATAGATAGACCTTTTTATCTCGCTTCATCGCAAAGCTTGTTGATAGATTAAACAGCGTAGCATGTTGTACCTGATAGCCATCTGGTGATGGTTCATGACCGTAGGTCACTACGCTTTGAGCATGCTCACTCATATGATTCAAATGACCTAAAAAGGTATTCACATCATGTGGAGGTGAAAAGCGCCGCCAAAGTAGCTCACTTAGTAAGGCATTACCCGGCTGAGCCCAAACTTGTGGATTTTGAACCACCGGGCTTTCATTGTTGAGCTTATCTTGGTCAAAGGCGGTGGGCGGTGGTGAGCCATGAGTAAAAGCGACTCCACACTGACTCGCGACAATCCAAGGCCACGCGTCGATATCACGAGCGAGTTTTACTCGTTCTGCGTAAGTTAGACTAGATTCAAAACTAGCCGCTTCATCAGGGGTAAACTTCGCCACTCGAGGCCCACCAATGTGCGCATGCTCATGATTTCCAAGAATGGCTCTTACTCGATTCGGATATTTGCTTCTTAAATGTAAGAAAGCCCTAAACAATCCCGGTGATTGATCATAGTAAAAATCACCTAATTTATCAACATGTGGTGCCCAGTCTGTGGGTGACAAATAAGGGCCATGATACAGATCTCCTAAAAATAGCAGACAAGCATCACTTTTAGACTCAAAAATTTGCACAGCCCTAAGAAAGTCTCTTAGATTACCATGAAGGTCACTGACCACAATAAGATCTCCAGGGCCTTCTACCCAAGCGATCCGCCCTTCTTGACGAAACCTAGCCATCAAATCTCCCTGATGATATACTGCAATTTACAGAAAATAGTTTTCTGTTTGATTCTTAGCTGACCAATACCGACCAAATATGTCAATCACTTTATAGCTTACTCTTGAATTCTTCTGTTGTTTCTTAAGTTTATAGATCAAGATAAATTGAAGCATTTGCTTTTATTCTTAAATACTTATACTAACTACCTCTTGTCTTTTACTTGTATCCATCAAACATTTGTCTGCAGCATTGAAACATGGCTAGAGACAAGTCAAATCTTATGTGGTACTCATCAAGCCTAGGTTAAACGTCGGAATCGCTTTAAGTGTAGAGGTTATGATGACAGAAGCTGGCAAAGAGTTACAAAAAGAAATTGAAGTTGTCACTATACAACCACCTCCTTCTGAGGAAAGAGTCGAAAGGGCTGCTCGATTTTATCCCAAAGATCACCCTAAAGACCGCTACGCTTTACCTGAACGCTTGGAGTCATCCTCTCCCATTGCTTATCGAACAA
>CAKZRU010000101.1 GCA_937146725.1 uncultured Myxococcales bacterium | reverse complement strand
ACCTTAAACTAAGAAAATAAGGATTATCGTTCACGAAGAATAGAGGAAACGCCAGCACCCCACCAGCGAATTCTTTGATCGGAAAGAACTTGGGTTTGGCGCGTTTCTAAATCTACAAGAATGACAGCGCCACTTTCATCAAAAGCAAAAAGTTTACCTCGCCAGCCGGCTAATCCATAAATGGCTTGATAACCATCTAGCACAATAAAATCGCTAAGTTGACGTGGGTTCGCATCATCGAGTTTTACGATAATATCGCTGTTGACTTGATTGCGTTTAACCGAAGCAAAGGTACCAACATCTTGAATAGAGAATAAGTCACCGCTGGATCTTTCATCGGGGTACATACCGATTAATTCGTCCACTAAAGTATCATCAACTAAATCAAGTCTTCGTAAGGCACCGGCTTGATCAGCAGCCACTAAAACATCCCGTTCTTGTCCAAAATAGTGACCAGGTATAAAACTTAAGCCATTAAAATTGGTGAAGGGTAAACGAGCTTTACTGCGACATTCGCCTCTTTGTGGATGGCAAAGCCATAAGGTATTAAAAGAAATGGCCCATAAAACACCGGCTTGATCGATGGCAATATCAGTGATTTGTTGCCGTCCTTCTACATCAAAGGAAAAGTCGGCGACTTTGATAAGTGAAAGGCTTTTTACATCAAGTGCATAAAGTTCATCAGCGGTATGAGCATACACAGTGTCTGGAAATGTAGCTCCTGGCCATTGAGGATTATTTGGATCATCATCCCAAAGATCAGAAATCCCGTCACCATCACTATCAATGTTGTCCGTATCGTCCATGCCGTCATTGTAGGGATCTTGATCTAAAATATCATTGACCGACGCATCGTTTACGGACTCTAGGAAAGCATCTGTAGTTCCATAATCAATTTCACCACCACTTGTAAAATCTAAACTGTCATTTACAAGACCACTATCTGCTTCTATATCAAGATCACGATTTGAGCTTCTCTCGTCACAGGCGCAGATGAAAATGATGAGTAATAGGCTATAGGCTCTTATTTGAGTAAGCTTGGATAAAAGTATTTGCTTTGGCATGGATAATAAATGTTTAAGCATACTGAACTCCATTGTTTTTTGATTTTAATATAACAATCATTATCTTAAGGCAAGCTTAGTTTTCATGGGCTAAATGATTGATCTGTAAAGCGCAGACTCAGCATGCTTAATATAGAGTTACTACAACTACTTATACAGACTCAAAGCACATTAAGAGTAAGGCAATGATCAGGATTAACCAAACATAAAAACGCCATCTGTCACTCACTTTGAGCAGGTTGGAACGTTCTAAAACCAAATATGATACAGGTGCTAACCGTAAAGTCACGACAGAAAAAGCTAAAAAGACTGAGAGCATGCTAAACCCTACTATAAAACTCAACCAATTCACTAGATTTTGTGTATCTTCAAGGCCATTGGGTCTTGGGCTATAGTCTGACCAAAAATATAGACTAATGCATAAAACAAAAGCCCAATAAAATGGTAAGTATTTAATCCCTTTTGGGATGACTTTCTGAAGCGATTGCTGTTGAGTGCTTGATCTATGATTGCTTGATCTTTGATTGATTGAGACCGCAATTTGACTTTTTTGCTCATGTTGTTTCTGTTGCTTGTGTTGCTTGTGCCGACCATCGTGGTATTCAGAGCTGACATAACGATTTAGCTGTATCCAAGATAAAGTACAGAAGTAATAGCCGAGCAGTAAAGTCATTGGGATCAATAATAGGCTGGGCTTCATCAGAGCAGAGAGTGGACTATATTGTGTAGGCGCAATGATCACCAAGTCTGATCGTTCAGCTTGATTTAAAGCGTCAAATGAGGGTAGCGCATGAAAAAAACAGATCAACCAAAGTAAAGGCACTAGGTTTAAGAGTAAGTTGAAGTACTTTTTTTTTATAGCAAACACCCAAGTTAAGGCACTAAGTACAGACATCAATACAGCAGTTTTACTCATTGAGCGATCGCTATAAAGCGGGTAAACCAATAAGGTAAAATACAAGTGGGCCAATACATTTGCAAGGGCCGCATATAGTAGATACCTAGTTTCTGTGTTGATTGATACTCTCATTAAATCTTTACTAGCTTGTTTATTTTGGCACGTCTAGTATATTGCTCTGTGCGTGACTTATTGACAAAGAAAATGTCCGATATTTTAATAAGTGAGTGAATGAATGAACCAAGAGATGCAAGTACAGTCCGACTCTAATCGATCAAAGAAAATCCAAACCCGCTTTGTCACTGCTGCCAGTCTTTTTGATGGCCATGATGCTTCAATCAATATTATGAGACGTATTTTGCAAGATCAAGGCGCTGAAGTCATTCATTTAGGTCATGATCGGAGTGTGCAGGAAATCGCTGAAGCCGCCATTCAAGAAGATGCACATGGCATTGCGATTTCATCTTATCAAGGCGGTCACATGGAGTTCTTCACCTATTTGGTAGAATTGCTCGCCGAAAGAGGTCGTTCCGACATATGTGTCTTTGGCGGGGGCGGAGGGACCATTACCGATGCAGAAATCCAAACTTTAGAATCCCGTGGGGTGGTCAAGATTTTTTCTGTGGAAGATGGCCGTCGTATGGGCCTAGTCGGAATGATCGATTACATGATTGAATATGCTGCCGATAAAGCACGACAAAAGTCTATGCAGCAAAGTACCGATCCCTTAAGTAATTTGAGCGCATTCCCTCTTAAAAGTGCTGATAGTTTAGATGATTGGTATGCAGGCTTTCCCCAATTAGCGCAAGCGATTACGCAAGTTGAATATGCAAGTGCAGATTCTGATAAGCTTCTTTCACATATTGATCATCTATCTAATTTATCGAGCAGAAAAGCACCGGTTTTAGGTATTACCGGTGTTGGTGGTGCAGGTAAGTCATCCTTAACCGATGAACTTGTCCGTCGCTTTTTAAGAGCATTTCCAGAAAGAAAACTAGCGATCTTGTCAGTGGATCCAACGCGTCGTCGTAGTGGGGGAGCACTGCTAGGAGATCGAATTAGAATGAATTCGATTTCCTCACCAAAGGTCTTTATGAGATCTATGGCAACTCGTAGCCAAAATACCTCGGTTTCTCCTGCTGTTCAGGGGAGTTTAGAGTTACTAAGACGCAGTGGTGCTGATTTGGTGATCTTAGAAACGGCTGGTATTGGTCAAAGTGGCTCTGAAGTCGTCGATCTTGCCAATCTTTCTTTGTATGTAATGACACCAGAGTTTGGAGCACCTAGTCAGCTCGAAAAAATTGATATGCTCGACTTTGCAGATCTCGTTGCACTGAATAAATCAGATAAAAGAGGTGCTGAGGATGCCGCGCGCTATGTGGCAAAGCAGGTACAGCGCAATCGTAAAAACTTTGAAGCTTCCATAGAAGACCAACCGGTTTTCTCCTGTATTGCGAGTCGCTTTGGTGATCAAGGCGTCAACCAACTCTTTGAGCGCTTGTGCCTAGAGCTTGATGAGCGCAGTAGTGACAGCGATGGTCAATCTTGGCAACTTGCCGATGTAGATTTTACACCACCACATTTAATGACCGTAGTGCCACCAAATCGAGTTCGTTATTTATCGGAGATCTCAGATACAATCAGGTCTTATCATGATGAAACTAAGCGTTTGGGTAAGATTGCTTCTGATGCGGATGGACTTTGTCGCAGTCTAAAAGTATTTAACAACAAGACCGATATAGCAATGGCCCAAACCATAGATGTTGAGTCTTTTAGTGATTTAGATGCTACACACAATGAAGTCTGTAAGGTTCTCACTAAAACCTATCAGCAAAAGTTAACCGAAATTGATTCGGAAAGTCTTGAGCTTTTACGTACAGTACCACAGCTGAAAAAAGCGTATAAGGCTGAGCAACATAGCTATACTGTACGCGGTCGCGAGATCCATGTTGAAAACTATACCCGTACCCTTTCTGACAACTTAATTCCCAAGGTGTCACTGCCTGAAACAGATGATTGGTCGACTTTATTGACTTGGCGCCGTAAAGAAAATATACCGGGCGCTTTTCCCTTTACGGCCGGGGTTTTCCCATATAAGCGCTCGGGAGAAGACCCCACTCGTATGTTTGCCGGAGAAGGTCATCCGGAGCGTACTAATCGTCGCTTCCATTATCTTTCACTCGGCCAATCAGCGGCGCGCCTGAGTACAGCGTTTGATAGTGTGACTTTGTATGGACGAGATCCGGCGATTCGTCCTGATATTTATGGTAAAGTGGGTAATTCAGGGGTAAGTGTAGCGACCTTGGATGATGCAAAGCGACTTTATTCCGGTTTTGATCTTTGTGCGCCCACAACAAGTGTATCCATGACGATCAATGGGCCCGCTCCTATGATCTTGGCTTTATTTTTAAACACTGCGATCGATCAACAAGTAGAAAAACGTTTAAAAGAGACGGGCCGTTGGGCGGAAGCTGAAGCTAAGATTCAAAGTCTTGCTCCGGATCATCCAAAATATCGTGCAGAACTCCCCGAAGGACATAATGGCTTTGGCTTAGGTTTATTGGGCGTAAGTGGTGATCAATTACTAGATGAGGCCGAGTATCAAGAGATTAAAGCCTACACCTTGAAACAAGTTCGTGGTACTGTTCAGGCTGATATCCTCAAGGAAGACCAAGCACAAAATACCTGTATTTTCTCAACAGACTTTGCTCTTAAAATGATGGGAGATATTCAAGAGTATTTTGTTAATCATCAAGTAAGAAACTTTTATTCTGTGTCCATCAGCGGATATCATATTGCAGAAGCTGGAGCGAATCCCATAAGTCAGCTTGCCTTTACCTTGGCCAATGGCTTTACCTTTGTAGAATACTATAAAGCTCGTGGTATGAATCCAGATGATTTTGCCCGTAATCTTTCTTTCTTCTTTAGCAATGGTGTAGACCCAGAATATGCGGTCATTGGCCGTGTGGCGAGGCGAATTTGGGCCATTGCTATGAAGAATCTTTATGGAGCAAACACAAGAAGCCAACAGTTAAAATATCACATCCAAACTTCAGGACGTTCCTTGCATGCCCAAGAGATTCAATTTAATGATATAAGAACGACCTTACAGGCCTTGTATGCGATTATGGATAATTGCAATAGTCTGCACACCAATGCTTATGATGAAGCGATTACCACACCCACAGAGGAGTCGGTCAGACGAGCGCTGGCCATACAATTGATTATCAATCGCGAGCTTGGCTTAACCAAAAATGAAAATCCGTTGCAGGGTTCATACTTTATTGAAGCACTGACCGATCTTGTCGAAGAAGCTGTATTACAAGAGTTTGATCGAATTACCGAACGCGGTGGTGTTCTTGGTGCTATGGAAGTCATGTATCAAAGAGCAAAGATTCAAGAGGAATCTATGCATTATGAAATGCAAAAACATAATGGAGACCTACCGATTATCGGTGTCAATACCTTCTTACCCAAGGAAAAGGATGAGGGCGTTGTGGTGGTTGATTTAATTCGTGCTTCCGATGATGAAAAACAAGCTCAGCTTGATGGCGTAAAGAACTTCCAAGCGCGAAACCAAGATCGTTCAAGTACTGCCCTGTCTCAACTGCAACAAGCTGCACTGAATGGCTCTAATATTTTTGATACCTTAATGGAAACCGCCAAATCGTGTTCTTTAGGTCAAATGACCGAAGCGCTGTTTGAGGTGGGTGGTCAATATCGCCGTAGCGTATAAACTTGCATATAAGAGGTAAACATGGCAAGGCAAGCTCCACCACCATATTCCAAGTTTAATTACCAAATTGAACGAAACTTAGATTGGAGCGAGCTTGACCAATTAGGTCATGCTAACAATGCTCGTTATTTCACTTGGTTTGAAGAAGCCAGAATGAACTATTTTAGGCAAGTGGGTATACCGGTTTCAGGAAACCTAAGTTGGGGACCTATTTTAGCGCATACAGAATGTCATTTTTTAGCACCGGTCACTTGGCCAAACTCCCTAGTTTTATGCGCTAAAACAGTAAACTTAGGTATGAGTAGTCTTAATATGACTTATGCTGTGTATACTAAAACTCAACACCTAGATCATGGAATAGATCAAGGTCTAGCACTAGATCATCAGGTAAACGGCCAAAAGCTAAACAAAAGTGATCATGGATTACGCTGTGTGGCTTTTGGTACAGGTGTGATTGTACTTGTCAACTATGAAACGGGCCAAAAGCTTGAAATCAGTGCAGAACTAAGAGAGGCGATCAATACTTTTGAATCATGATCAGCGCGATTTCAGTGATTCTTACTATGTATGATTATGAGGGTGAATGATGCTTTTCATAATCTAAAGCTAGTTTCTTGCAAAGAGTTTCTCTCAAGCATGATAAATCAATGATTGAGTCGATGGAGCCAACACTTAGAGCTCTTTGAATGTTATGGGTTTGATCAAACTTTTCCGCAATAATCTTAGCGGCCTCTCTTTGACTTAAGTGCGTGTGGGCTTCTTGTTGAAGCTTATTGACATCTTTCTTAAAGATAAGACTTGCAGCAGGCCCACCACCAATCACAGAAGCATAACTTCCGGTGATCGCGATAGATTCTAGTTGATGATTAAGCTTTTTGGAAAACACCACATACGCACCACCATGATAACGACTCATGATCACAAAATAAATCGGTGCATCAAACCCTTGTACAGCCTGCGCAATCTCCGACCCATATTCTAGCTGTCCTTGTCTTAAAGATTCCGGGCTTCCATCAAAGCCGGAAAGGTTGGCTAAAATAATGACCGGATATCTTCCTCGTGAAGCATTAATCGCTCGAGCAAGCTTGCGGGAAGCTTGTGGATATAACGTACCTCCCTGCCATTGCTTAGGACCATCAAGTGATGGAGAGATCCGTTGAATAGGTCGATTCTCTATGCCAATCATTGTGCAAGCAAAGCCACCTACTCTACTTTGCCATACCACAACAGTTTCAGCGCCTTCCCAAGCGCCCCAGCGTTCTAGGTGGCGATCATCTTGGTCCTTAAGAGCTGACATGATGGGCTGAATGGCAAAGGGCTTTTTTCTTTCTAGATTTTGCTCCGAAAAAATATCTGCAACAGTATTAAAGCCATGATTTAAGTATTCAGGATAAATTGACTCTCCTAAATCACGATGAATTGGATCTTTACTGAGACGCTTTTTGACTCTTTTAGAGTGCGCCTCTACATAGCAAAGGCGATAAAATATATATAGTTTTTGATAGGCCTCTATAAGATCAACCGCATGCATTTGAGCCTGTCCATTTGGCCCCATAATTGAGCTATAACCACCTAATTCTAGATCATCTGAAGCGGAGACACAGCCAGAAAGATCCAAGGCTTTTTTACCGGTTAATACCATTGAGGCTTGATTGGTCATAATCAGTGTTCCACTGCAATGATTCATCATTGTGGCTTCAGCATTCCAATAGGATTGGGCCCCAACGGAAGTGCCAATAACCAAAATATTAATCATGCCACCCGCTTTGGTGAAGCGAATGATTTCTTTTAAGACCTTGGCACAAGCATCAAGGTTTTCAGTACCGGTTTCCCAATCAATTTTAGCCCCACTGCTTACACTTAACCATTCTACAGGAAGTTGGGCTGTATGTGCATATCTTAGGGCAGCAATAATTCTATTACATTCTTCGCGTCCTAGCGCTGCAAGTTTGACTGTGGGATCGCATAAAATAACAATCCTTTTCAATGTCATTTGCGGTTTGTGGATTTCGGTGCATATTTCCCCCATTAACACACCGCACTTACGACTTTCTGAGTTCAAGTTTGCAGAGTTATGGTTTAAAGCACCAAAGATCGGCTCAGCCTCTGTAGGATGGAAGACCTGATTTGATGAATCATAGGAAAAAAGGGTAAAGTGACCTCGTGGAACCCCACTACCTCCACCTTCTAATAAGTGAATGACTTCAGCAGGATGAGTCAATCCTCTCTGACGAGCTAAAACGATCTGAGATTCATACTGGGTGCGAGTCATAATTGGACTATTGTCACTTAATTTAGCCGACAGCGAGACTTCGCGACCTGCAAACTGATAAATCGAAACATCCATTAAAGGAGTCATACCATTCGTCGTGGCTTTATCGATAAACCTTGCCCTCACAATGACTTTCTCAAGACCTAGCCATTGAGCCGCTGATACTAAACGGCTCATGTATCGCTTAATGACGCCTAAGCCTAAAGGAATGACCGGTAATATATGTATAATTAAGCGGTTCCAATGTAACTTATGCTTAAGGTCTCTTTGCGCTGCATGCAACAACTGTAAAGATGTATAAAAAGCATGATCTACTTCGGGTAAGACTAATGGTCGGCCTCGTCGTCGTTTCAGTTGATATACTTCTGCATAGGTGACAAACCGAATATCCTTAGGATTTTCGATGGCGGTCAATTTAAAGCAAGCACTTGAGTTTTTTATACTGTGATCTGCAGAGCTTACACTCGTCTTGTTGCTGATCGCTTGTACAAAGCAACGTTCATAGTTAAATCTTGACCATCTTTGGACATTAAGCCTTTGGATCTGCTTTGGACTTAAATCCCTCCATACTTGTTTTTCCTCAAAGTACGAGCCTTGACTAAGGGTAAAATCTGACCCAAAATCTGACCCAGTAAATTGAGATTCATGTGACTCATGCAACTCTGATGACCCATATTGCATACAGTTATAGTATAAATAACAAACACTTAGACCCACTGTTTGATTGAACACATTAGACTCAGTATTGAGTTTAGGTTGATCAGTACCAACTACAATCACCTCTGTATTCTTGCTAAAATAAGTCGCAAGTTGAGTTTGGCTTAAGCGGGTAATGCAAGACTTAAGGTCGGCCCGTAAAGGTGTTAGTGATGCTTGTGTCGAATGTAATTCTGAGTCTTCACTTGGCTGCTCAAAAACGGGGAACTGACTTAAATCGAGCAAGTAAATCCTTGGTTTGATTGATTTAATCTGTGACAGACCTTCATTAACCAGTAGTGCCAAATCCTCTAGGTTCTCTGTCTCAGATTTATAGTCATATATCAGACACAGATTATGAGTGTGTAAATCTTCTTCATACTCTATTGAACTCTCCCTAAAACTCTCATTCAACCGTTTACTAACCTCTGTTAAAGACTTGCTTAAAGCACAAACATATAAGGTGTTTACGGGCTGAAGATAGTTTGATGGAGTCCTCGTTTTATCTGTAAATATTAGGGTTTCAAGAAGCGCTTTAATGGCCATTACTTTATGTTCTTGTGCATAGAACATGAGAAAGTTTAGCATGGCTTCTGAATTAAGTTGTCGCTGTTCGCTGATGCTTATCTTTTCGCCTAACAACCAACGTTGAGTTATTGTTGAAAAAGTCGCTTTTGCTAAAAGTTGTTGACTTAAACGTGCCGATCTTTCGGCTGCAAGACCTACCAAATTAGGGAAGCGAATTGGATCGAGCGCACCAAGTTGATCTAGAATATTTTGAGGGATCTCATCAATGAGAGTGAGAAAGTCTCCCAAATGTAGTGCAATTTGATTGAGTTGACTTGCATTTCTAATCAGTCGTAGGCTCGCCCATTCTTCGATTGAATCAAGTAAAATATGACGAGGTGAGATTTGGCTTATCGCGGCAAGGCATGTTTTAAAGTGAGTCAGCCAAGGCATAGGCAAGGATGATGCCTCACCAGCAAGATAGGCCTTAATAAAACGTAATGGTTGAGCACTCACTACGCCTAAACTATGGGTATTTGATGCTTTGTCGTTGGAACGTCGATCAAAGAGTTTAGCAAGATCAATAAAGCGTTGAGTATCAGCTAAAATGGACTTTACTTGGGAGGGGGTGAAGGTTTGTGGTAATTCATTCCATAGGTCACTCGGTACATAGTCCCAAAAGCCCATGGTTGCATGGAAAAGTTCCATACTTTCTAAGCGATCCTCATTCCAAGATATGATCACTTCTGTTTTTTCATCACTGATTTCAGTTTGCGTCATTGCGATAAGTGCTTCGCCAGACTCGACTACCTGTTCAAGCTCACAGTAGATTAAGCCTACATGTCCTGCTCGTGGAGCCACAATACTTAGCTCAACTTTCATCGCTTCAAGCTTGATCAGAGTTTGCCCGGCTACAAACGATTGGCCCTCACTGACAAGGATCTCAAGTACGACAGCCTTGGAAGGTGCAATGATCGTATCATGAGCCTGATTACTTAATTGAAAACGCTGTCCATCTATCCAATATACTTCTTCATCTATGATAGATTCTACATGATAAGAGTGTTGGTCAATCGTAAGACTACGAGCGCAGTCATTGAGAATGCGATAATTCACCAGAGTCCATTGAATCGGTATCTTAACATCTAGTTTTTGTTGCTGACTTAAATGACTTAAATCGTTAACACACAAAAAAGACTCTAGTCCAATTCTGTAGACTCTAAGGGATAAGTGATCGGCGAGAAGAAAGGCTTTAGAAGCAAAATGCTCACTTGACTCAATTTGACTTAAATACAGATCAATGGCTTTTGCTAAAAGAGCAACCCCCCGTAATCTAGGGTTTATGTATTCGTTTTGATAAAGCTTTTGGGTATGCCAGCGAGACTCTTGAAAATCAGACAGCCCTAAAATCTCCTTGAGATAATGGTGATTTGAAGCCCCTTCTTTAATTAAAATCTGAGTGGAGGCAAGTGCCTGTTTTAATCTCATCACACAGGCCAAGCGCTTAGGAGCATGTGCGATGACTTTGGCCAACATTGGGTCAAATTGACCAACAACAAAATCTCCCTCTTGATAGCCAGAATCAACTCTTATACCAGGGCCGGCAGGAATTCTAAACTTAACCAATTGACCACTTGTTGGTACAAAATCTTGGGTATAATCTTCGGCATAAAGCCTGGCTTCAATCGCCACCCCACGAGGCATAGATAATTCGGGTAAATCCTTACCAAGGACAACATTAATTTGAGCTTCTACCAGATCAATCCCATATACCATTTCGGTGATCGGATGTTCGACTTGTAATCTTGGATTAACCTCGAGAAAGTAGAAATTCTCCTCTGCTGGATTATACAACATTTCGACAGTACCTACACCACGGTACTTTAAGTTTTGACCTAATCTAATCGCTGCCAACTCAACAGCTTTTAATCTATCTTCATTAATATTTTGTGGGGGACACTCCTCAATGAGTTTTTGCTTGCGTCGCTGTACAGAACACTCACGGGCGCCAATCACTATGGCTTTTCCATGACCATCCCCTAATAATTGTAATTCAATATGACGTGCTTCTAGTATTTGAGTCTCTAAAAGAAATCTTGGCTTGAGGCCCATACGAAGCACAGAAAAAGTTTTTTCAATAAGCCATTGGATAAAGTGATGTTTACCTGCATTGGGCAAGTTTTCTACTTGAGTCACTTTTTGAGCCTCATGTTGACTTATAGGTTCATGATAGGAAAAGATTCCTCGTCCACCTCCACCCTCAGTCGCTTTTAGTAGCCAAGGTTTAGGGGGTAACTTAAGACTTTTTAGTTTTTGAGTGATCTGATTCTCTAATTTGCTCACTAAAGCTTGATCAGTGCTAAAGTCCTTGTGACCTATCTGCATAGAATACTCATCAACAAACTCTCCCAAATCAATAAGTTCAGAAGGAATTAACTTAAAACCTGCTGTTTGAGCATGTTTGAGTGCAGACCCCTTATCCCCCAACTCGGCTAAGGTTTCGGCTCGTGGCGCGAGTACATTGATTCCTTCGCGTTCTAAAGCCTCGACAAAATCGGCCTGCTCAGAGGCAAATCCCCATCCTAACCACGCGCTATCACAGTGTGCAGAGTGAATGGCGGTTAATACTCGTTGAGGATCCATGTAGGCTTCTGCACCGCCTTCTAAAATCTGGCGGTGTTCATATGACCAAAATACTGAACTATTCATTTCATCATGAGTATAGAGTAAAACAGCTTCAATCTTAGGTTGCATAATTTCGGCTGTTTTCAGAAAGCGTAGTGCAGCTTCACCTCTTTGAATCACAGCCACTCTGTGCACTAGAGACCTCTTTGAGTTCTCTGTTTTTGGGCGTTTCTTATTGTGTGCGATTTCTTGCTTATTGACAAGGTGATAAGCTTTTTGACTAGACTTTAGAGGATCGTCTGACATTTTATCGCTCTTTCTTTGCTATTAAACTCATACAATGCTTTGTTTACTTCGGTTTATAAATCAGCTTTAAGTTTTACATGTCAGAATTTAAATGACATCAATTAACTCAGGTTAGTAGGATAATTGATTATACTAAGGACAGAGCAAATGCATAGTGAGCTATCCAAAGAATTAGCCAAGCAGATTTTAGTGATCGATACGGAGGCAAGTGGCCTAGATCCATTATACCATAGTATCCTATCTATTGGGCTCTGTACCCTGTATAAGCAAAGAGAGCAAAACTCGACTCTAGTTTCAGATGAAACGCATTCTGAAATGGGACTAGAGATCTTTGTAAATGAAGTCAATATCAAGACCGACCCACGTGCGATGGCCATTCATGGCATTACCTTGGACTTCCTAGAGGAAAAGGGACACAGCCCTCTTGATGCCTGCTTAAGCTTTGAAAAGTTTATTTCAACCCACTTCACGGGCCCAGTAATCTTAGCGGGTCATAATATAAACTTTGATATAAGCTTTATGAAACGTCTTTATCGTGTTGCTGAACGAGATTGGCCCAAGCAAATCTCTCATCGAGTCGTTGACACCCATAGTCTTTTATGGGGCTTAGCTTTTAGCCAAAAAATCCCGAAAACTGCTTGTTCATCCGATGGTGCTTTTCAGTTTTTTGACTGTGCCCCTCCGCCAGAGCTTAGACATTCCGCTTTGGGTGATGCATTGGCCACAAAAGACTTACTCATAAAGATTCTTAAGCAACTCGGGTGAGGCTTCTCTTTGCCTATTCGTAATAATAATAAGTATTTAATGATCTATCCTAAGGCTAAATTATAATGCGATATTCTCAACCCCAAGTCTCCTTTCTTCACATTATTGCCATTCTCATACTTCTAAACTTTGCTTGCCAAGATCAGTCTTCAACTCAGCCTCAAGCAGATGAACATAAAACGAATGAGAAAACACCGGTCGTCGTACCAGCAAATCCATATGCTGCTAACCCGTACAAAAGCTCAGGAGTGGATCCATTAGCAGCCCTATATGGTGGTCAAGTGGGTCAGAGCCAAGTCATGACAGTTAAGGATCTTAAGTCAATCTTTCAAAATCTTAAAGCAAGTCCATTGAACAAGCCATTTCCATCAAAGTGGGCAAAAATGCTTAAAGGTCTGAGTAAGAATCTGAGTGCTAAGGTGACAGAATGGTCTTCTTTAACTCGTACACGAATGGAAAATGGTAAACGAGATAAGGTTGTTTCCTTTAGTTTAAGCCTTTTGGGACGTGAACAAGCAGTCAGTTTAGCTCTTGCTAATTTAAGACAGCTAGGTGAACTTAAGCAACTCCCTAAAAAGTTTGAGATTAATAAGCAAGTACTCAATATCAGTGCGCAGCAAACATTAGAGTATTCCTTTACTTATGACGAGGCCGAAGATCAGGCAAAACAAAGCTTGAGACTGGCAAAATTAGAAGTGACTTGGAGATTAGAGAGAGCTAACCCAAAAACAGAACTTAAAAACTGTCGCTATGTTCACGCATTAGAAGCAAGCTTCGCTGAAGCAGATATTCCTTGGGCAGCACAGCATTTTAAGTCCACCAGCACCCGACGTTTTGTTGAATGGTTTGTGTCCCAAAAGGGAACAGAACGTTCTTGGACCGGAACTTGGTTATATCGTAATGGTTCATATCGGGACAAAGCGGTTGGTTGGTGGACAACCAAGCTTGAAAGCAAAGGCGCTAAGCAAAAATCACTCAATGGCATGGAACAAGTATGGAGTTTACCCAAGCAAATGGAAATTGATTGGTGGCCTGAAAGTGATCCAAGTCCTATGGGCTGTGAAATCGCCGGACCACTACTATCGGTGAGGTCAAGTCAAGCTCAATAAGTTAGGCTATATTGCCAATGACAACATTGTTCATAAATACTAAATTAGGACACGGCTTAGATCAATATGGACTCATTGATTAATTCAGTATGGAAAGTCGGGGTAGAGATCGAATTGCTCGCTCCTAAAGGATCCAATCGTTACTTTTTGGCAGAGGCGATTGCTCAGCAAAATCAAGGTTATGATGTATATCCAATATTTCATCATGAATCAGAACCAAGTAAAGTGATCGGTCAAAAAATCTTTGAGAACTTAACTTTTGGTTGAGTACCTTACCGGCTTAATCATTTAGAAAGAAATAGACATGCTAAAAAGCTCATTCACACTCATCTATCTTTTGAGTTTTATATGTTTAGTGACATCAGCTTGTCCTGTACTTGCCCAAGTCACTCAAGATCACACAGAGATCTGTACGTATAAATCCTATCAATGGAGTGTTCGTAAGAAAAAGGCAGTGAATCGGATCACTGTGAAAAAAAAACGCAGTGAGCTCACTGCCGAAGAAAAAGATCCCGACTATCCTCAGTGTACTGTTTGCCAAGAAGATCAAGTGGAAATCAATATTGAAGATGTACCAAAGGTGACGGTTTGTAAGCACTTTGCTCAGCAGGTTGAATCCGCTCTGCTCACAATCAGTGAGGCGCATAAAAAAGACGTAAAAGCCTTCAAAATTAAGTCTCTTGAAGGCTATCGCGTGGGTAAGACCAGAGGGCGAATTGAAAAGGGCTTAAGAATGGAATTTAGTAATCACAGCTATGGGACAGCGATTGATATAAATGCTAAATACAATGGTCTATACCGTCCATGCATGGTGTCTGAGTTAAACAGATTCAAAGACTTAAAGCCTTGTCGTTTAAGGCATGGTGGGCATTGGAAACCCAAAAAACAGCCTTCACTGAGTATCTCGAAAGAAAGCTTGGTCTACCAACTCTTCACCAAGTTTTGGAAATGGGGCGGAGAGAGAAAAGATAGAGTTAAAGACTTTATGCATTTTTCGATCAGTGGTCTTTAGCTCACTGAGTCGCATCCCATTCGCTTCAAGAAATCATTCGTCATCATCTTTAATCAAACGCAATGGAGTTAAGCGGAGTAACAGTGGTAATGCTTTTAAATTACTAACAATCCCACCATGGCTGTATTGTGATTTAATATGCAGTAATTTGGCTCTTTTTTGGTTTCGAGTAAACTCTTCATAGGTTTTAGGAAACTTACTCATCTTTTGGGCATAAGGGAATTTTTGCAAAAACTTTTTTGCCTGCTTACTGGTGTCATTACTTACTAAAATGAGTTTTTTTCCTTTAGTTTCAATGAATTCTTGAAATTCATTTTGACCACTATACAAGGCATCAAGAAGGATCATCTCGGTGATTAAACGATGATCAGCCCAAGATCTCAGAGTTCGGTAGGCACCGGAATGCCCTAAAATCACCCAGGAACCGCTTGGTAGACGAATATTGCATTTTCTGACCGCCTTTCTCAAGTCGGTGAGATTTTCCCAGACCACTTTTTCTTTGGGGCCTTTTGGGGCTTCGGGAACAATAAATAGAGCATTCTGCTTACTCAAGCTAAACTGCTTGGCCAACTGAAAATGTGACCATGCTTGATCGACGGTAGAGTTGTAGCCATGAACAAAAACGACCGCGCCTGCTGTGGCTCTTTGATATTTATTTGGAACCCAGATATGAATTGGCCCATGATTACTTTTGCATCGCCAATGGGTCCCCCCCTCCAAAGCCTTTTCTGTTTTCTTAAATCCTGCAAAGGCAGTGGTGTTTAGTCCAACTAAACATAGGCAGGCTAGTAGATAACTGCAAAACCTTTTTTTCATACATCCTCTACAATTCACTGATCTACCAATTTACTTCGACTGAGCTATTGAAACTATGATTCGTTTGTGAAAATGTCAATTTGAAATAATATTAATGTAATTAAATGGATACTCTAATTGAGGGATGTATGAAATATATTAATGGTCTATTAATTTTACTCATTTTATTAATCTCAGGTTGCCAAGCAGATTTTGAAGATTGTATTTGTGAGCCAGAAGCAGAAATGATCACTAAAACACAGCCTGACTTAGGCATTGATCTTGGGGTTCAGAACACAGAAAAAGTTGAGGCTGCTATAACAGAGCATATTGATGATATTGCCCGTTGGATTTCGGGACTCAAGCCTAGGGGAAATAGCATACCCAAAGAGTTGATTGAGCATGAAGACTGGCAAAAGCATGCCAATAAGCTCAATCGGTTATGGGAAAAGTCCATGGAGCCAGTTTTGGAAGCAATGGACAAGTGGTCCTCCACACGAATTGATGCAGATGATCACTTACCTGTTTTTTATCCCTTTTCAGGTCCTGATATATTAAATGCGCTTCATTTATACCCACACAGCAATGATTACTTGCTGATTGCCTTGGAAACTGAGGGACTGATTCCACCATTGCCAACTACATTGGATGAGGAAACACTCAAAGGTCTAAAGATTTTAGAAAACTATGTGAGTGGTCATGTATTAAGAAACTTTTTCATCACTTATGAAATGGGAGGTAAAACCAAAAAGGCGGCTCTTGGTGACCATACTTACACAGGTGTATCTTCGGTCATTCTCTTTTTCTTAGTACGCTCCGGATATGAGATTATCTCAATTCGTAATGTAAGCCTAAGTTCAGAAGGGGCTTTAGTTGAGGTTCAAGATAAATCACTGATTAAAGAGTCACAGGTGATTGGTGTCGAAATTAAATTTAAGCGAAACAATGAACAGCTTGAGCAAGATGCACCAGAACAAGAAGCACTTGAGCAAGAAGCATCTGAAAAAAGAGTAATTTTCTTTAAAGCAAACATCAGTGATACTCAAATTGCTCAACAGCAAGGTTTAATTAAGTATATCCTGTCTTATGGGCAGTATAACTCAATTGTTAAGGCTGCCTCTTACCTGATGTATTACAGTAACTTTGATAGCATTAGAAATCTAATGTTAAGTCGGAGCCATCACATCATTAGTGATGATACCGGTATCCCTTATCACTTTTTTAAAGATAAACCAGAATGGGCCATTGATTTATATGGAACATATAGTCGCCCCAATCCAGGCTCAAAAAGCTTTGCTAAGCACTGCCAACCCAACTTAAAATCTGATATGAAAGCCAAAGGTAAAGGGGGTTTACCCTTTAGGTTTGGTTATTACTTAGCCAAACCAAATCTATTATTTGCCACTCGTCAAACAGAGATTATCGAACCTGAACTTGACTTTGATTTCTATAAAGGGACAGCTACTATTTATAAGGGCGATAAGCTTTGCCACAAAGGTAAGCAATATGTATTCAACCGAGAAGCACGTCCTAAAAAAGCGCCCAAAAAAGCACCTCAGTCCAAATGAGATTAGCCTATACTAAGCCCAAAACTCATCTGATTGGGCAATCTTAGCTTGTCCGGAAGTGCGTTCGGTCATTTCTGCAGAGACTAGGGAAGCTCGGTCACTTAGCAATATTGCTTCAATCATGACTCGATCGCTATATTCACGTTTAACAATGATCGCTTCTTGTTGCTCTAGCAAATAAAGTAAGGACCCTTCAAAAGAGTATTGGATTTCAATGTTTAAAGTTCGCTTTAGCTTTAAATATTTTTCTTTACAGTCTGCAAGTACTGCTTGGCAAGCACTTGAATAAGCTCGCGCTAAGCCCCCAGTACCAAGCTTAGTTCCTCCAAAATAGCGAACAACAGCAACCCCAACACTTTCTAAGCCTCTGCCTTCGATCACGGTTAAAATTGGCTTGCCCGCTGTTCCAGATGGCTCGCCATCATCAACCATTCTAATGATATCAGGTGAAGACCCGCGGTAGGCCCAACAAACATGTCGAGCGTCCGGATGTTGCTGCCATAGCACTTGTACCATACTTTCCATTTTTTCAATATTCGCCAATGGAAATGCAAAACCAATAAAGCGAGAACCTTTAATTTTATCAATCTCGACTTCATGAGATTGGGCAATGGTGATTTTTGTACTGCTTTCAGACATTCGTTTCTATCACTATAAAATTATATGCAGATCAAGGGACTTCAAAGGAAGGTGCTATTTCTTTAGCATCTAACTTATGTGCTTCATTTGAGCTATTGACTTTAACACTTTGATATTCTCCTTGTAATGGACCACTTTTAATCCAAATGCGATCAGGTGCTTCATCAACAATTAAGTGTAAGGGCGTAAAATAACGATCTCGAGTCTTAGCTAGACGAGCTTTGCGCTTAGCATAAACTCTTTGCTTTTGAGCCTGTGCCAGGTCAACCTCTACACGTCCTTTATTAAAACGCCAAGCGCCGATAACTTTTGCGACAGTTTCCTCTCCCTCCATGGCCCAAAGGGTGCCCGTTGGTGCAAAAACCATTGCTCGTTCTTCACCAATAAACATAAAGCCATTGACCATTAAATTATATACTTGTGACATCACCTCGACATAGTCTTGCTTGCTTTGCTTGAAATGACTGACTCTATACACTTGATCTTTTCGATATAGGCTTAGTTCACGGATCGCCGGGGGAGGGTTTTCCTCTCTGAAACTTGGTAAAACTAAGCTGATTTTATCAACATGAATGGGCAGTGGCATACCCTGAGTTGGTAGTTTCAAGGCTCGGCGACGCTCGTCAAACATGGGTTCACCTAATAATCTAGGATTCCAATTGAGCATACCTTGATAGCTGATCTTGATTTCATCTTGTCCTTCAAACTTCACATCTTGAAAGTAAACCGGATACTTTTTTGAAATCGCATAATTAAAAAAGAGGACTTGAATAGTTTCGAACACCTGTCTTGGCTTTTGTGCTTTTTTATTTTTGCGAGCTCTTTTAGCCTTTTTGAGATTCAGTCTTTCACTTGACCCCACTCTTTGTATGCCCAAAGCATCCACTTCAATCGTTTCTGCCAACTCTATATTAAGTGTATAGCCACCATCTTTGATCGCATATGCACAAGGTACCCAAGCATTATCTTTTTGGCCATCAAACATGTTAAATGGAGAATGCTTTTCAACCCCTTTCCATTGGTTTTCATCAAGGCAGTGCTTGGGATAGGGTGCATTGATGTCTTTGATACTAAAACTAGTTTTCTTGAGGGAAGGATTAGGTTTGGCTTGGCTGGTTACTATACCGGTTAAATAGTTAAAACTAATCATGATCATATATAATGTTAATCGTTTTATAGATACTTGCATGTTGCGCTCCTTACTTTTTAAACAAAGGCTATCATCTAAATCCTTTGTTAAACTAAAACCATAGATCAGTTCAACAAGAGCTTTTATTTAACTCACTTGTTTTGTGTATCAAAGTTTTAGCATCGCTCTTAGGCACTTCATGACTAAAGCTCATGCTCTGAATACGAAAAGGATCACTTTTCTTGTAGGGGCATCCCATGACCAGGTCCAATGACCTTTTTTAAGTAGCTCTCATAGTTGAACTTGGGAGAGTGCAGTTGATTATGGCAACTTTCACATTTCTCACTGGGCACCTTGAGCTTAACATAAGATTCTCCACCACCAATTTCAGCATGTTTGGCAGCAGGACCATGACAAGCTTCGCACTGTACATCCTGTAGTTTTTCAGTATGGCCTAATGCTGAACCACCTGGTTCTTGCCAACCGGTGACATGACAACCTACACAGCCCACATCAAAGGTTTTATTGGCATCTACTAGAGTCTGCCATGCATGAGCATGCCGAGTCTCTTTCCAAAAAACCTCTGCATCAGGGTGACAAAGTGAGCATTCTGCCATACCAGCATAACCGTTGCCATTAGCCGGTGGTGGCTTTACTTGACTTGCATTTTTCATATTGAGTGTTTGTAAACTCTTTTGATATGACTTCACCATTGCTTCAACTCGTGGAGAACTTACAAGTTCTTTGCTGATTGGAATGAGCTGATATTCGACTTGCTTTTTGAAAGTCTGTAAGGGAGAGCTTTTTAAAGTTGCTAACTCAGTTTGTAGTTTACTTAGGCCCTTTTTGACAAAAGGCGAGCTAGACATGGCAGCAAACTTTTGGCGCATCTTTATTTTAAGCTCCAATGATTTTAACTGACGTTTTCGATCACCTACAGGATCTTGAAATGTACCGGTTTCATTGATTCCATAGAGTTTAATGACCCCAAGATGACGGCCTCGATCTCCGGCTTCAATAATGTAGGAGTAGCGTTTTGGGATTTGGTGCTCAATAGGGATAAGTTGTTGCTCTTCTTGTGCTTTATGACCAAGGATCCAAAATTGGATTTGAGGATAACTTTGGGCTAAGATTCGTAACTCAGCTCTAGTCAGAGTGCTGATGACCATATTAAAATTAGTGTGAGCTTGGGTAAAGGCCTGCAAGGCTTGATCGATCACTTTTTTATGATCTTTTTGGTCATTGGACTTAAGAGCGATAAGGCCTATAGAGTAATTGGACTTTTTAATGATTGTATATGCGGTACTTATGTCCTGTGTACTCGCATCTTTTGAGAGTTCTTGCAGCGGAATCGCATTTTTAAGTTTTTGGTAAAACTCTTTTCCAGCAGCCACATCCAAAGCGCCATCAATGTGTGCATCACTGGGCCAAGAGGCAATAATAGACCGTAAGAGTTTTGCTTTAGCCTGCTCTTGAGGCAACGAGTGCTCTTTAATATGCTCATGGTCAAATAAGTGGCTGCCTACGGTCAATACGGCAGTGGGCGCTTCTGCTTGTAAGCGATCAATGAGGGCATCTAATCTTTCGATAGAACCTAGTTTTAGGTCTATTGTGCATCCACAAGGCTCAATATATCCCATCAGTTCATTGATTAAGAGAACTTGTACATCAGCAGGTGTTTTAGACTTTTGAACCACAGTTTCCACACTCGGCAGCGAGCTTGGCTGAGGTGTGCCGGTTTGAGTTAATGGTGTTTGGGCAAAACTCATATTTGAAGTAGCTAAAGCGACTAACAAGAAAAGTAAGTTTTTAAGCCATGTCTTTGAAAAGCTTTTTTGATTTAAATCTAGATGTCTGCTGTTCATCATAAGCTTAATGATCCTTCTTATTACGATATGTTTCTTGCCAAAGACAGCGTATCTTGTTTAAAAAAAGATAGACTACAAAGTTTATTTAGCAAAGCTGAGTAAAGTATTAAAGTCCATCCATACAATCTGCTCACTCATTCAACAACTGTAATCAAGGTAATCATCCATGAATGCAATTTCTTCCACCGAAAATCAGGAAAAGTCTCTGTTGCCTTTAGACACCGTTTTTACATTGGAAGCGGAACTCAGCGAAGAACAAATCCGATTTTTGAATACCTATGGCTTCTTACATTTCAGAGGAGTATTGAGCCCTGAAGAAGTTAAAATTGTGACCGATACTCAAGAAGAATTAGAACAACGTTGGTTGAATGAAGGTGTGAGTGAAATTAGGGGCGTTCCCATCTTTTTTGGACCGGGTTTAGGCGCTAAGGAAGTGAGTTATCGCCTTCCTTTTTGCTCAGAGTTTTCTCCCAAGCTAAAAGCGCTGTTAGATGATCCTCGATTTGAACCCATTAAGGCTTTGGTTGGTGATGAAGTACGGATTGGCCACAATGAGCAAGATGGGGTGGTGATTAATCGCTATGTCAACGCGGAAGGCAGCGTTCGACCCGGTCTAGGGTGGCATACTGATGGCTTACGAGATATTTTTTATCTAAGAAAGCCACAGCAGATGCTAAACTTTGGTCTACACTTAGATAGGGTCAGTAAGGAAGAAGGCGGTTTAAGATTACTACCTGGTACCCACTTACAAGGTATGTTGGCCATGATGTTTAGAAAGCCTTATTTTATTAGCCATAAACCTCATAAAGCAGAGCTTGCGGTAGAAACTCTACCAGGTGACATGACAGTGCATGATGGGCGGTTATGGCATCGGGTTGCTCAAAATAAGAAAGTAGGTACCCAGCGTAGAAGCCTATTTGTACCCTACATGACCGGTGAGCCTATTATCAGAGAAGAGAATAGCAAGCCTGTCTTTTATCATCGCTTAGGACGTTGGGCCAGACGCATCAAAGGTGGACGTTAAAGTTACTTTATCTCGGTAGGCGAAAGACTTTGAGGTATATTTAAGTCAGCTTTCCGTCTTAAAGTTAAATAACGTAAAATACCAACCGCAATCCCCTTAGAAAGAGAATCCATTCCCTCTTTGGAAGTAATAAATGGTCCCTCTTTAGGATGATTTAAAAAGCCTACTTCACATACGATCGCAGGTGTTGTAATTCCTTTGATAATCCCGTAGTTCCCTTGCTTTACACCTCTTGTTCCATGAGGACTGTAAAGTTCTAAGGCTTGATTGACAATATGTGCTAGGTGCATGGCCTCATGTTGTGCCCGTTGATGAACTAAATCTAAAACGATTTCCCTAGCTTGGGCTGATTTGATTTTTTTCTCATAGGATTTTTTGAGCAGGGCGCCTTTAAACTCCTTATTGAACTCTCTGACCCGTAAGCGAGACTCCTCAAAAGCTTCTCGTGCCAAAAAAAAGGTGCCATGGCCTCTTGGACCAACCACATAGGCATCATTAATATGTATGCTTACAAATAGATCAACACCTTCGGCACTGGCCCGACTGATTCTTGAACGTAAAGAATATGGCTTATCTTTGGTACGACTTAACCATACCTTTACGCCTGCCTCTTTAAGGTAGTTTTTGACTTTATTCGCAATCTGCAGGGTATAGTGTTTTTCGTAGCGCCCTTCTTCTCTTGGATCGATTGCGCCATAATTTTTGCCCCCATGTCCTGGATCTAGAGCAACATACCAAGTTGGCTTTTTAGCCCAAGAATGTTGGCTCAATAAGATAATGATCCCACAAAGGATTAGTCTGAACATGGATTTCTCTGTTAAAGGCAAGTGTTTAGCATATGGATTTATTATGTAAGCACAAAGCCGATAATCGGACTTGAACCGATGACCTTTTCATTACGAATGAACTGCTCTACCAGCTGAGCTATACCGGCATAATCTTAGATTTTGAATAGCATAAACCTCTTTGAGTGACAAGTTGCTTAAGTCGGCTTGCTTTAAGCAATAATGACTTATCGTTAGGTCATTGCTTGCAAGTTAAAGTCTTGGCTAATGAGTGGAAGAAGCTCTGCCAACGCTTCAGCTTTGGCTTTAATCACCAAAACACGACCATCTTCTAGCTTCTCTAACTCACAATAAGACCATTCATCTAGGTGCGCTAAATGGATTTGAATATGGGGGTGAGCGCGAAAAAAATACGGTGCTCTCTGGGGCCATTCCACATAGCTTATGCCAGTGTCAATCAGTTCTTCTAATCCCAAGTGAACAAGGTCATCTTCATCACCCAAACGATATAGATCTAAGTGATGAAAATAGGTGATACACCCTGAGGATTGATGGGCTTGATGAGCTTGGTGAATCGCAAAGGTGGGGCTATTTACATATACAGAATCAGGTACTCCCACTCCTCGAGCAATCCCTTGCGCTAAAGAGGTTTTACCAGCCCCAAGATCACCAAAGGCGGCTAGCAACCTTGGGCAGTCTTGACAAGACAGCAAGGCCTCTCCTAGCTTTTTCCCAAAGGTAAAAGTCGCATCTCTATCTTCCAAAAATATCCAATATGATTGTAGGTTCATTTGTTTAACTCTCACTTGCAAGACGAGTTAGAACTTCTTCATCAGCGGGTGGAAGAGGTAATTGGCAGACTTCTTCGGGACTTAGCCATGCAAAGTCTGAAACACCGATCTTTTGGGGGTCACCTTCAACTAAATCACAGTCATATACGAGCAAAATGACATCTTTGCTTGGCTTGTCAAGCTGTTGGAAATGGTAGGTATGCTGTCCAACCGCATAGATTTTGGCATTGGTGACAGTAATGGCTAGTTCCTCCATAATTTCACGATGCAATGCATCAATGGGGTCTTCACCAAGCTCGACTTTACCACCCGGAAACTCCCAAGAGTTAGCTAAATGAGCATCGGCAAGTCGACGAGTCATCAGTATTTTGCCGGCTTGAGGATGAGACTTTGGGGCTCGAATTAAGCCTGCTGAGACAAGTACTCGTTTGATAGACCTTTGCTGTTTTTCACTCATGATTAACCTCTATTCATCTGATCTTAAACCGACTTGCTTATGTAATGAAACTTGGCCAAAAAGTTAAGTTTAAAAATAGCCCAGTCCATTTATTAGCATGATTTATCATCATATTTTTGTCATATTAGCCTGACACTTTCGCAAATTATAAATGACAAAGAGTTCGGTCATGTCCAACGATAATCCTTTATTTAGTAAGCTTTACAACAAAATAAGTCCGTATTTTTGGGTCAGTATGTATTTATGCTGTATATGCCTTGTCGCCTGTGATGATGAACCAAGTCAGACAATGGTCGATATGACTGTACAGGACGACTTGGGAGGGGATGCGGCAGACCTTGATGCTGAAACCATGCAGGATATGGATCTAACTGAGCCTGATAGCATGATGACTGAGCCTGTGGTTGAAGTCTTACCAGATCCACAAGATGCGGTGATTACACAACGAAATGAAGTAGATTGGGGAACTTGGTGGGTGACCCGAGATAGCTCAAATATGCTTTACTCTGTTTTGGAACGAGCGGAGATTGAGGGGCTTATCGATGGAGAAGGATACGGGGTTTCTTGGGCAGAAGCCGAGCTGAGCGAAGAAGGAAATCTTGATGTACTCCGGCTCAGTAGAACCTTTTATGCAATGACCAAGATTACCCTTGAAGCAGAAAGTCATTTGGTACTTCGGCTTGGTGGCGTGGTTGAGCTTGCAGTCAATGGCCAAAGGATCCCAGGGGATGCTTATAACATGGGTCGTTCTTTGGTCCCTTTAACGTTACCGGCTGGCGAGCATTGGATTATGGCCTATATTGTAAGACGGGGGATTCCTAATATTAAGGGATGGCAAGTTGATCAAGAGATTGACTTTAATTTGGATGACATCACATTCAGTGACTTACGCGTTTCTGATACACGCTTAAGTTTTCCGGTAGGTGTTCCGGTTCTTAACCTAAACTCAGAGGCCTTAAGTGATGTTGAGGCATGGGTGTTAGAAGATGATAGATTCCATGCGAGTCGGGTAAAGCTTCCTAGCTTGCCGGCTCTTGCTGTGAGCCAAATTCCCTTTGATTTAAAACTTAAAGCACCAATAGAAGATAGTGACGTTGAACAAGACATTGAAGTTCAAATACAAATTCAGGCCGGGAACCTATCACCAGCGGTAAAGACGAGCTTTAAACTTAAGGTTAAAGCTCACGATCGCCCTTATCGAGTAAGTTTTGTCTCTCCGGTGGATGGCTCGGTTCAATATTATGGTGTACGTGCTCCACTTGAGTTTAACCCTCAGCAAAATTATGCATCGGTTTTGTCTTTACATGGTGCTTCTGTGGAAGCCATCAATCAAGCGGCAAGCTATAGCCCTAAAGATTGGGCTTTTATTATTGCGGCGACGAATCGACGACCATTTGGCTTTGATTGGGAAGAATGGGGGCATCTGAATGCTTTGGCAAGTCTTGAGCATGCACGTACGCTCTACCCTTTTGATCCAAGTCGTAGCTATTTAGTGGGCCATTCCATGGGCGGTCATGGTACTTGGCACGTAGGGGTTCATCATCCAGGACTTTTTGCCACCTTAGCCCCATCAGCAGGTTGGGAATCATTTTATAGTTATGGTGGAGCCAACCGACCAAGCGAACCGGTCGCTTGGGCTCGTGCTCACAGTGATACTCTTGAATTCTTGGATAATTTAGCCAACAGAGGGGTTTATATTCTGCATGGTGACCAAGACGAAAGTGTACCGGTGAGTGAAGGCCGAAATATGTATGAAAAGGTCAGCCAAATTAGTTTAGATGTGGTGTATCATGAAGAAGCAGGGGCCATTCATTGGTGGGATGGAGATGCATCAGAAGGTGTAGATTGTGTTGATTGGCCACCTATGTTTGAGTTTATGCAACAGCGCTCCTTTGATCCGGATGAACTAGAGTTTAGCTTTAAGAGTCCTTCGCCTGCTTATTCGGCAAAGCACAGCTATTTAACGATTAGCTCCGCACATTATCTGGGAGATCCGGTGCAAGTCATTTCTAGTGTAGATATGAATCAAGTCTCTTTATTTACTGAGAATGTACGGTCGATGAGTATTGATCTTACAGCCTTGAGGGCAAAAGAGATTACTGAACTGATCATAGATGGAGATTTATACGACTTAGCGACTATAGACGAATCTAAACTGTGGATTGGCCCAACAAGCGGTAAGCAGAAAGATCGTTATGGAAATCATAATCAAGTGTATCAAAAGCCCTTCTGTTGGATTTACCCCGATGCTAATGAGGGAACTGTTTATAAGCATATTGCTAGCTATCTCACTACAACATGGCAGTTGATTGGTAATGGTCATGCCTGTGCCTTACCTTGGTCCAAACTTGAGCTTGCTGAAACGGATCAAAGAAATCTCATCTTTATTGGTTTTGATTTAGAATGGTTACAAACGGAAAGAGGATGGGATACTCAAGGCATAACTTGGCGTCAAGATCAACCGGATGGTATCCTTATTCCTAGTCCAGATGAGGATAATGGAGTACTCAGTGTTGATGGAGCAGGATTGGTGATTAGACCAAGTCAGCAATATGACGGTGTAGAACTTGCTTTGTTTGCGAGTCCGAATAAAGCTTATCTCCTTTATCGCTTTGAAGCTTTTAATTCTAGAGGAGGGCTACCGGATATGGTTGTATTAGATGAGTCTGGCGCTAGATTATTGGGATATTATGGCATGGAATGGGAGTGGAAGCCGGAATGGATGCTTTTTCCTAATCCACAATAAAGATCATTATTTTTACTTGTTTTTTTACTTGTTTTTTTACTTAGCACGTTCAAGGTTCATATATGTTTTATGCTTACTTTTTGAAGTGATTAAGCATTACCTTGTTAAATTAATTTGTGTTGAGTAATTATGCGTTTAAAGTCTCTTTTAATCATTTGTTTCTGTTTAATCAGCATTACAGCCTGTGATGATGAGCCAAAAACAGAAGAACAAGCCGGTGAGCAAGCCGGTGAACCAATGGCCGGTGAGCAGGCTGGGGAGACAAGTATACAAATCTCAGAGTTTGAGTTTTGGAAAAGTCCCATAGATCAGTATATTGCAGAAGCAAGTGAAGCGATTGGTCCTGAAATTAATCGCTCAATTCATGACTTGGTTGTTTTTAATAACCGTCTACATTTGGGCTATGGTGATGCTGATTTAAACGCAGGTGGAGCAAGTCCAATTCAGCTGTTATCGTTTGATACTCCAGAATCTGAAATTACAGTAGATCCACTTGAAACCGGTGAAGAAGGTATTTATCGATATCGCTTGATCGATGGTGAGTTAATGTTAGCCGGCGTAGACTCTACCGATGCCGATGAATTGACCTCAAGACCATTGATCGAGGGGAATTTTTTGCGCACCAGAGATGGACAGTGGGAAAAACATAGAGCGATTCAAGGCGGTGAGCATGTGCATGATGTCGCTCGCTTTATGGAAGGTTTATGGGCTGTAGGTTCGGGGGCGGACAATCGTATGGAATGGGAAACATATGGCGTTTATCGTTATTTATGGTTTTCGGGTGATGGGGGAGTAACTTGGAGAAGATATAAGCGAACCTTACGAGAGGTACCCGGTGACACTCGCTTTGTGCATTTGCTTTCAGTAGGACCGCGTCTCTTTATTTTTGGGTATGTTAACCCTAGCGAAGGTAATATTTCTCCTGCGAATGAGATGATTTTGGGGGCAACCGGAGAGCCGACTCCGCTCATTACCGGTAGAGAAGAAGATCAAAGCCCTGAAAATGCTCACCCTTTAGCAGACGTTTTTGTAGAGGATACTTATCCAATTTCGGAGAATCTTGGCCTTATTTCTGGCTTTGATATTGCAGAGCGTATGTGGCGCTTATGGTCGGTTGATGCAGATGGTCAAATTAAAAAGCTTGATCATTTGGGAGATGATCGTTTGCTTGATTTGTCAGTAGATACTGAAACAGGGGCATTGGTCGCTCTCTTAAATAATGAAAACAATTCTGAGGGCTCAGAGATGATCATCATGTATGGGGCAAATCTTGATGAGCTAGCAGAAAAGCAACGTGTTACCTTTGAAGCCTCTCAAAGACCTGTGAGTATTACCCAATGGGGAGACTCAATCTATATGGGGCGAAGTGATGGTCAGATTTGGCGTGCACAACTCACTCAATGATGTCAGAAAGAATCAAATCATATAAGTGTAGTGATATGCGAAATAAGTGCTTCGGTTAGTGATCCCACGTTTGCTTATAAAATCTAATTTTAATCACAAGGATTTCTGTTTAGAGTGATATGAGTTTACTTTTATAGGAGTCAAAAATGAAATCCTCACTCACAAAGTTTTTATTGCCAGCTATTGTTGCAATACCTGTCATGGCCATTCAATCAGCTGATGCTTTTGCGCCAAGAACCATGCAAGTTCCTTCAAACCCTTGGGGCTGTGCACTATGCCATGTTAATCCTGCCGGTGGCGGTACAAGAACACTCTTTGGTCAAGATGTGAAAAATACCACAGGGCGTTCCGAAAATGTTAATTGGAGTAGTGTCTGCATATTGGATGCTGACAGTGATGGCTATTCCAATGGAGTGGAATTAGGTGATCCAAACTGCGAATGGCAAGTAGGAGATCCACAAGTTAATTACATGTCAACGAATCCGAGTGATGCAAATGATCCTGGCAGCGAGATGATGGCTGGGGAGATGATGGCTGGGGAGATGATGGCTGGGGAGCCAATGGCTGGCGAAGAACCAATGGCTGGCGAAGAACCAATGGCTGGTGAAGAACCAATGGCTGGCGAAGAACCAATGGCTGGCGAAGAACCAATGGCTGGCGAAGAACCAATGGCTGGCGAAGAACCGATGGCCGGCGAAGAACCGATGGCCGGCGAAGAACCTATGGCCGGCGAAGAACCTATGGCCGGTGAAGAACCTATGGCCGGCGAAGAACCTATGGCTGGTGAAGAACCTATGGCTGGTGAAGAACCTATGGCCGGTGAAGAAACCATGGCAGGCGAAATGCTGAACTATGGAAACACAGAAAGTGATGAATCAGGCTGTGATGCGCAAGATACAAAACGTGCCACTCAACGAAGCCTTGGTTTACTTTTTGCTCTTTATCTCGTATGGTTATTTCGAAAGCGTGATGTCGCTTAATAAATCCTAAACT
>CAKZRU010000100.1 GCA_937146725.1 uncultured Myxococcales bacterium | reverse complement strand
TGGTAAAGAATCTACAAAAAAGAGCTTTTGTCACGCCTGATGTCACTTATCAGTTAGCCAAATGGGCAGTGATGACTCGCTTAGAGCGACCACAGCCGGTTCATTTTCCCTCAAGCCTGCGTCCCTTGATCGAAAATATGACGCCACATGATAAGCTTGAATTATACACTTATGGTCAAGCTAAAGATGAGTTAAATATGGAAGATAAGCGAACCTTGCTGCAGCAGATCGCCAAGTTGTACCATGAACCTCAAATGACCGGTATATATGAAGGATGGCTCGGGGCAAGCCCAAGAGAATTGAAAGGACTTTTGCTTAGTCTAGGACGCCCTAGTGATCAAGATGAGAGCAAACAGCAACTTAAAGCTAAGTCTTTGGATGCTGACTCTTTTGGGGCAGGCAAACATGAGTCGGCTTTAGAGCAAGAACAGCACTTTATCAGTCCACTTCGCTTGTTTAAAGCCTTGGAACAGCTATGCAAAGAAGAAAATGTCTACCCCTTCTTGCGCCGAAAAGCGAGTGGCTCATTTTATCAAGCTAAAATCTATGTCAATGAGCTGAAAGAGATTTATCTCAATCGTTTGAAGTTGGACTTTTTTAATGCCTTTGGCTTGGTTGCAGTAGATAATGAACTCACTCAATTTAAGCAATATATTCACCATTTACAGCATAAATTACGTGGCGAGCGCATACACAACCCTCATACGGGCCAATATGAAGAAGCGAATACAACTTTAATGAGAGAAATAGAAGCTCGCTTAGGTATTACTTCACAGGTGGACAAGGCTCGGGATGGGATTATTCAACAGATTGCAAAGTGGAAAATTGAAAACCCTACTGAAACGCTTGATTATCAGGTGATTTTTGCTGATGAATTACGAACTTTACGCTTAAGTTATCTTCAAGAAACAGAAGAGTTAGCTCAGCAACGCGCTCAAGATTTGATGATTGTACTCAATGGACAAGGCAAGCTTGAACCAGAGGCCGAAGCACAAGCTCAACAGACGATCATTCAACTTAAAAGTACTTTGGGATATCACGAAGCAAGCTTACTAGAAGTTCTTTATTCGCTCGAATTTGTGAGTTCTTAATTGAATAGATTAAGCTATATTCACATTGTGCTCACAATATGAACCTTGCTGATGATGAGTGACTTAAAACTCATCAAAGAATGACTCGCTCATAACTAGAACTTGATTGACTTCATGAGCTCAGTCATGGTTGGTTAAATTCTTTCTTTTATTTAGTATTTTCTACTGTATAGCCTCTTTTTTTACTATATAGCCTCATATTTTACTGATCCTATTATTCTTTGATTACACAAAGGAGTTCGGTCGTGTTATCAAAACCGATAAACCTAAGCATTAACTTGGGTAAACATTTAAAACATATAAGCCAACGATCATGTCCTAAGGTATTTACTCACTACTTAATGAGTTTATCATTAATCGTTTCCTGTTTGGCTTTGAGTTTTAGCTCCACGCATGCAAGTCCATTTACTGATGCACAGAAAAGATTCTCTGCATATCGAGATCGTGTTTTTCAGCTTCAGAGTAATGAGAATACAAAATACTTAAGTGGTGAACTCAGTACGCTCACTCAATGGATTAGCCAGGCAGAACGTCATTTACGAGAAGAGGATGAAGATGAATTCATTCAACTCGTTAAATTGATTCAAGCCCAAGTTCGCTTGGTTGATATTAGCCTTGAAGAGCTTGATGCAAGAGAGCAGTTGCTTAAACTACATGAAGAAGTAAAGCGCACCGAGGCCAAAGCTAAAAGCGAAAGAGAAGCAGTGGTTGAGATTGAAAAAATGATGGGTGGAAGTCTAAATCAGACGCCAATACAAGCACCAATACAACAAGCACCAATACAACAAGCACCAATACAACAAGCACCAATACAACAAGGAGGCCGCTAATGTTATTCAGCCGAACTTTCGTTGGTATGCTTTTAGGCCTAAGTGTTCTTGGCCTCAGTATTCTTGGCCTCAGTGCCTGTGGTCCTCGCTTAAAAACACCTGCCTTAGTCAGCTTTGAACAGCAAAAATTAGATCAATCCAAGGTGCAAAAACTACAGAATCAATGTCCAGATCTAATGACAGAAGCCCTTAAGTACTATGAGCAAGCCTTAGAGGCGCATAATGATAATGAGGCCGAAAGAAGTAGCTACTTTATCAAACTTGCTCAGATCTCATGGCAAACCGCTGAACGAAGATCTCAATATCTTGAACATCGCTCTAAAATGTCGATTGTTAAAGCCCGCTTAGATCAAGCACAGAGCTTATTAAACCTAGCGTTGAAGCGTAAGCAAGAACTGAAGGATATGCAGGTTAAACAGGCCGATCTGATTCGCAAAGAAGCAAGTGCGCGTGAGCAAAGTCGCAAGCAATCCGAGCAGGCCCAAGGTGAGCAAGTTAAAATAGCATTAAATCTAGCTCGAGAAGCAAGAGCCGAAGCTCTTAAAGTCACAGCGCCTGAGTTTGCTAAGGGATTATATAACAAGGGAGAAACGGCCCTAAAGTCTGCAGAAGCAGCGATACAAAGAGCTGATTTCTTAAACGCGGAACGCATTGCTAAGGGTGCGAGCGAAGACTTTAAAGCTGCGCAAGTTGCCGCCACGCCTTTGTTTGAGAAGGAACAAAAGAAACAAGCGCTCAATCAGAGAATGAATGATCTTTTACGTGATGCAAGCTCAATTATTGGTGGTTCGGCCGTAATGGAATCAAGAGGGATTGTACTGACTGTAAGCGGTCTTTACAAACGCGGTAAGCAAACTTCTAGGGCCCCCGAAATTCTTGGTGATTTAGTTAAGCTTATCTCAAACTATAAAGAGTTTAGACTGATTATTGAAGGCCATACCACAAGTCATGGTTCAAGAGCTAAGAAGCTTGCCAAAACCGAAACTATGGCGAATGAGGTGATGAATTATATAAAAGCTCAAGTCGGTGGTGATTTAAAGGTTGGTGCTTTGGGTCGAGGTGACTATGCACCTTTTGTCGCTAACACCAAAAGTCCGCAAAACGAGAGAGTTGATATTGTTTTCTTTAAGCCTAGGATTAAATAAATCCTTATCTGCTTGATCTAGTTTGGCTTTAGCTTATTTAGTTTGGCTCTAGCTTATTTAGTTTGGCTCTAGCTTATTTAGTTTGGCTCTAGCTTATTTAGTTTGGTTCTAGCTTGGTTAGTTACTCAACATCAAGTCGAGTTCGTGTAGCACTTTTTTGATCATAAGCATGATAGTGAGTCATCACTCGACCATACAAATGTAAAGATGCGGTTGCAGACCTATTTGAAGGGACTCCGCTTTTATGGATGTGATCTGGCTCAGGAATAAAAGTATTAATCGCACCTGGCGATAAAAGAGTGACACCTGCAGGTACAAGATGAAATTGGCCCGCCTCTTGATCTTGGTTTACACAGGCAAACTGGTGTTCAAAGAGAGCGCCTTGTAAAACACCAACCACACCCCAAGTTCCGTGATCATGAATGGGTGTATATTGTCCCGGTAACCAGCAAATCGCATAAATCGACCAAGAGCCGTCTTCGGCCTCTAACAGTCTTCTTCGGGTGTAACTTTTACTATTGGCTTCTGGCCACTCAAGTTGAACGACTAAGTCTTGAACTGCTTGAGTTTCTTGATTCAATAAATCATGGAATTTTGGTGTGCAGTACTCAACTAAGTCAACTGGCTCTTGATAACTATTAGTTGCTTCATTTAAAAGCTCTTGTAGCTGATCAAGAAGAGATGACTTTATCGTTGTTGGAGTACCGTGATGGTCAGACATAACTAGCTTCCTTAGAGGGAATAAGTGCTTTTAAACACATTGTTAAACACATTGTTAAACGCATTGTTAAACGCATTGTTAAACGCATCTTTAAATGCCTTGAACATACACTGAGTATTTATCTTTCCAAACTTATTTTTTAGACTTTAATCTTGAAGGTTGTAGAGCGGGAATCAAGGTGATCAAAAAGGGAGTTTGGCTATGTGTGTAGCGAATTACTTTGAGACTTAAGGGGATTAAAGAAGGTGATGAAATCAAACGCCAACTTAAATCGCTTGCTTGGTTAAAGGCTTGGCCATTAACCGCTAAAATAATGTCGTTTTTTTGCAATCCTGCTTTAAACGCCGGTCCATTTGCTCGTACTTTTTTGACTCTTACGCCTCGTGGTTCACTAAAGCCGGCCTTTTGTGCTTTGAGAAAGCTAAGCTCGGACAAGTTCATACCCAAGTAACTTCGTTTAAACTCTCCATTCATCACAATTTGCCGCACAACCGGTATGATTCTTGAAATGGGTAGAGTAAAGGCCATACCGACAGCATTTTGTCGAGTCGCAGTATTTAACCCGAGCATCATACCATATTCATTAATTAAAGGGCCCCCACTATTGCCTGGATTAAGTGTAAGGCTACTTTGAATGAACCCCGGAAAATACCGAGTCCACTCTTTTAAGTTTTGTCCCCGATAATGCGCACTCACTACACCACTAGACAGGGAAAAGGGCATTGAATATGGATGTCCAACGGCAGCGACCCATGAACCGATTGGTGGTAGTTCTTTTGTATAGCAGGCACTTGGAAGCTTATCTAACGCATGCGCAGTACTGGTTTTGAGTACTGCCAAATCAAGACCTTCATACATGCCCACTAATTCTAATTTTAAGACCTGTCTCTGATAGGTTCTTGCTCGGATGATGTTATGCCCTTTAACCACATGAGCATTGGTGATAATCAGCTTATTTGGTCCCCAAATGATCCCGCTTCCCTCGCTTTTAGGCTTAAAGCTGAGTTTGATACTTTGATCCTGCCTTACTTTCTCATAAGTTTCGCCGGCTGCAATACTCACAACCCAAGCTTGGCTGTGTTGGAAGGCGACAGTAAAATCATGGGGCCACAAAGGCGTATCTTGATGTGTGTAATGACACGTTTTTTGGCGATTGTTTTCAATGTCTATAGGCTGGCTATAAACATTTGAACTTAAATATAGACAAACATACAAATAAGCCAACAACCACTTGGTGAAACAGCAATGATGAATCTTCTGCTTAGTCATAAGAAGCTGAATATTTATTTCTGTAGTTTACTTGACGAAACTTATGGCTTAGCGATTGACAGATAAGCGACTTTTAATTCTTTGATTGAGCTTTCTAGGTGCTTTGCTTCTTCAAAACTCAAATGACCTTGGGTTCGTTTCTCAAGAACCTCTAAAGTATCAATAATCTGCTTAGCCATTTCTAAGTCTAGTTCATCTCCATAGTCTTTAATAACACCCAAATGAACTAAGGCTGCTGTTTTTAAAGACAGAATATGAGTCAGAAAAATCACTTCATCCGGCGAACTGTTAGCGGGAATTGAAGGAAGCTCCCAAGTGATCTCATCTTGCCCGGTCATCATATCTTGATTCGGGTCGATAGACGCTTGGCCTTCCGGTCCAACATTAAAGACTCGCTCAGCCTTCTTGGGACTCATGGTTTACACCTTCTTCTTGAGTCGCTGCCGCTTCTGCTGCAGCTGCCGCTTCTGCCGCGCGAGCCTCGGCTTCTGCCTCGGCCTCAGCAAGTAATTCAGCATCGGTTTTACGGTAACGAACATTTTCGCTAAGATCTTGAAGTTGATCGAGATGACTAGCGAGTTCCTCCTTGCTTAAAGCGCCTGAACGAAGTTGCTTATCACGAAGTCGCTTATCAAGATTTAATGATGTAATCAAAAGAGCCTCTCTTTATGGGTGATTGTCAGTATGAATCATACTTTAACAGAGAATTAAGTTAGAACTTGGATTGCTAGAATAAGTGTGTACACCAAAGAAGATTTGTCAAGTGTTCTCAAAGCATCAAGTATTCACTTTGGAGTGAAGCTCGGCTAAGGCCTCTTTGATCGTTCTACTTGGCTGATAATTGAGATCACGCTTGGCTTTATCGATCTTAAACCAATGAGCAGTAGATAACTGTTCAGCAATAAAGCGAGTCATCAACGGCTCTTTTTTAATCCTTAGCAGGCCGTACATAAGCTCCAAGCTATATCCCACAAAATAAGCGACTTTGGGTGAAATTAACTTACGAGGATAAGTAATCCCATGAGCTTGCAGAATTCCTTCAATAAGATCAGCAATCGGCCAAGGTTCATCTTGGGTAATAAAATAAGCTTGGCCGGCACAAGGCGCCCCCGTTTTTAATGCGTCAAAAGCATTCCAATGCGCTCGAGCCGCATCTTCAATATACACTGAGTCCACAAGTTTTTCCGGCGCTAAATAACGTAGGCGACCCCTTTGAGCTCGATCGATCAACCGAGGAATCAAATGGCGATCACCGGGCCCCCAAATCAAGTGTGGCCGCAAAGAAACAACATTGAGGTCATCACTTTGTGCGTCTAAGACTTTTTGTTCAGCGATTGCTTTTGTTCGTGGATAGTCAGCGATAAAATGCTCAGGGTAGGGAAGGCTTTCATCAGCACCTTCAATGTCGCCTCCAGCGTGAATGACACTTGGACTGCTCGTATAAATTAACTTGGGTATTTTATGTGTTAAACAGGCTTGGATTACGTTTTCAGTCGCTAAGATATTACTGGCCTCAAACTCGGCCTTCGGTCCCCAAGCACCCGCCTTTGCGGCCACATGAAAAATGGCTACAGAGCCTTTAGCGGCCTCGATTAGACTTTCGGAACTCGCTAGATCACCCTTGAACATCTGCACGCCTAAAGCTTCTAGTTCCGGATAATCTCCTCGAGCAATACCACGAACTTCATATCCGAGCGCCAAGCCTTGTTTGGCAATTTCACTTCCTAAAAAGCCTCCGGCTCCAGTAACTAAAACTGCCTTTTTTGCTGAGGGATCCATATCTAGAGCAGATTGTGAACTCATTTAATATAACTTCTTTACTTTGATTCATTAAAGATTTTGTGTACTGAGTTGCGCCTTGAGTTTAGCCAAAGTCTAAGCTTTTCTCTTTTGATCTTAGCATTATGGCGAGTATCGACCGGAAAGCTAGGATGCTCAATAAAGCCATAGAGCATTTTGAGCCAATGATGCTTTTCAGCAAGTTTTTTAATGTCTTCAAGAACCTTGGGCCAAGTACCATCAGAGCTCAGTTCAATACAGACGACTGCACCTTGAGAACTTTCCACTAAAGCACTTCTAAATACGCCCTCAATTTGATTAATAGGACCTTCCACACAGTGAGGAAGCCATCTTAAAGCTTGTCCTTTATACTCTTGATCAACGCGGTGACTTTTACGACCACAAACCCAAATAAATCCGGCTTCATCAATATATCCAAGATCACCCATCCGATGACTCATCATTTGAGCCTCAATGGGAGAAACTTGAGGAGGAGCTCCCTTAATCTTAGCTAAAGCATCGCCCTGTGGATGACTCAAATACGCTTGGGTAGTGGAAGGGCCATATACTATGATTTCTCCAATACGATCGATGGCATTAAAGGGGGTGATCTCCTCATCGCTGTGTATGGGTCTATCAATGATCTCGGCCTGATCCCAAGATTCGATTGCATCATCGGTCACTTTAATCAGCCTTATATGCACACCCGGTGTTGCTTTACCAACACAAACCCCACGGCCTTCTACCTGACCTAAATAGCCTCGTTCTAATAGTTCACTGCATGAAATTGAACTCAATGGCAGAGACTCAGTGGCTCCATAAGGCGTATAGATCTCGGCATCAGGATGAGCTTGCTCCCTTAAGATTTGCATCTCTTCAACAGGCACTGGAGCGCCTGCGGAAATCACTCTTTTCAGTGTAGGCAAGGCTCTTGGTTTTAGTTTAAGCGAGCCTGAAAGTCTTCTGAGCAAGGCCGGAGAACAAAATAGGTTTTCAGCACCAAAATCATCGATCACCGCAAAGATTTCTTCGGGATCGGCCTTAGCTGGAGCCGCATAATCCATAACCGGAAAAACTGCACTCATGCCTAATGCAGGATCAAACAAGGCAAAAAGTGGAAAGGTAGGCACATCAAAGGCACCATCTCTAAAGTCATAACTTGCTTTGAGTAAGTTTACTTGAGCAATGAAATGTCGGTGTTGATACATAGCGCCTTTAGGCGTTCCAGTGCTACCGCTTGTATATAAAATAGCCGCTAAAGCATGAGGGTCGGTTTGCATAAGATAGTCACTAGGAACAGACTGGCCACTCTTAAATGCCTCATCAAGATTTTTTGACCCAAGCCAGCGGTAAAAGGGAAAACTCAGGGTTTTGCGCCAACCTTTAAGAGGACCACCTACGACAATGCTTAACTTTAAACTCTTACTTGCCCAGCCTAAAACTTTTCGAGCAACATGGGCTAAGGGTATACCTATAAAGATTTCCGGTTCGGCAGCTGAAATACAAGCTTTTAGAGCTCGCTTATCCATACCAGGATCAATCAATACGGGCACGATTCCAGCTTTGAATAAGCCAAAAGTAAGAGCAAATAATTCTGGACCTGGCTTGACCATAACGACCGCTCGTGTACCAGGTTTAATCCCTAACTTAGCGAGCCACATGGCAATTTGTGCGCTTTCTTGATTGAGCTGCGCAAAGGTTTGTAGAGTATAAGTACGACGACCTCTACTGTTTTTACCAAGTCCACAAATAACCGCCGGACGCTGCGGGCTCTCTTGGGCTTTTAGAATTAAATGTTCGGCAATATTTCTGATTGCCATAAATGCTCCTAAGCTGTGGAAAAGTCTAAACTCTGAGTGAGTTAAAAGTAGATTAGTTCATTAAAAAACGAATAATCTTAGGAATCAAGTCTGTGGACTCATCTTCAAGTATATAGTGGCCACTTTCGGGGTAAATATGCGATTCGGCCTGTGGAAAGCGCTTTTGCCACACTTTTAAAAAGCTTTCATCAAAAACAAAATCCTTTAGTCCCCAACCTAAAAGCATAGGGCGATGTTCAAAAAGCTTGAGCTTGTCTTGCGTCTCTTGCACAACCGCAAAGGCCTCATCGCTTGATTTAAGCGGAATATCTTTCACAAAGCGATGGGTGGCAATTCGAGTTGACCACGAATGATAGGGCGCCGTATAAGCGTTAGCCACTGCTTTGGAAAGAGGTTTCATACAGGCCCAACGAGTTGCAAGACCACTAAAAGCGTTTAAGCCCTGAATGAGAAACTGTCCAAAGCTTGTATTGCGACCAAGCCATAACGTAAAGGGCAAGCGCTTGTCATCCGGAATATGGAAAGCGGCTGTATTGAGTATGACTAGGCGATTAATTTGCTCAGGATGACGACTGGCATAGCTCATCCCAATCATTCCGCCCCAATCATGCACAACAAGATTCACTTTTTGACCGACCAAGCCCACTTGTTCAAACCATTCTTCCAAGTCTGCAACCCGTTGACCAAGGGTATAGTGATAGTTTTGGTCGTTAGGTTTATCCGATAAGCCACAGCCAATATGATCAGGCGCCAAAGCACGTCCACCGGCCTTTTGAACAGCACTGAGAAGATTGCGATAATAAAAAGACCAAGTCGGGTTACCATGCACCATAACGGTTGGAACAATCTTTTCCTCACCGTCCGGCTGTACATCTACATAACTCAGTCTATGTCCTGCTTTGAGAGTAATGGACTTAGGTTCGAAAGGATATAACGCTTGATGAGCTTGAAACCAAGTTGGGAGAGCGGTCTCCATGAGCTTACTCCTCACCCCAAACGATTTCAGCCATTTGGCAATTTAAGCCACTCCCTATTGCCATAAGAGCAATTCTTTCACCGGCAGCGAACTTACCCTCATCTGCCGTTTTGGAAAGCGTAATCGGTACCGCAGCCGGACCGATGTTTCCAAGTTCATCAAAGGTAATATGGGCTTTTTGTAAAGGAAGCCCAAGAGTTTGACCCAAGGTCATGGTGTGAACTTGACTCACTTGATGTAAAATTAAGTGATCAAGGTTATCAGCATTCCAGCCCATCTCTTCTTGGGTTAAACGCCAAACTCGATTGGCAAGCTCAACGCCTGCTTTAAGAAGATTTTTAGTGTCGGTCTTCATATAGGTAGGATGACCTTCACATAGGTTGGCATGCTTGGTTTCGGCGAGTAAAATACCGCCTCGATATTGAGGAGCTTTAGGGGCGAGCTCTTTTCGACATAACACCATGGCAGCCGCACCAGAGCCTAAGGTTAATGAAGCAAATTGAGCGCGGATATCCAATGCGGTTGTTTCGGGCTGTAAGATACGCTCGATGGTTGCTTCGGTGACCTCTCTACTACTTTCTCCGTCAACCACAATGCCATAATCAATGCGACCGAGTTCGATCAAGGTGGCAATAAAGTCCATTCCATTGATAAAGCCTAAGCAAGCATTACCAATATCATGATTTAAAGCATGACTCGCTAAACCCAAGTTATGGTGAACACGACAAGCGGTTGAGGGCTCTAAAAAGTCACGACAGACAGAGGTATTGACCAAGGCCCCAATGGCTTCGGCCGGAATCCCCGCACGTTTGATGGCAATCTTTCCGGCCATCGTTGCGGCATCACTTGGTAAAGTACCTTCATCCCAATAACGACGAGCTTTAATACCGGCAACTTTTTCTAAAACACCTTTGCGCATTCCAACTCTTTCAAAGGCCGGTGCTAAGCGATCCTCTAAAGCGGCAGAGCTAATCCGATGTGGCGCATCTACATGGCTTAGGCTTTTGATGCTAACGTTTTGAAAGGCTTGGAAATGTTTCATTTGAGGATCCATAGGTTCGCGAGAATGTGATGAATAAGAAATGTGTTCAGAGTTTGATAAGAGGCTGAGCCTTAGCCTTAGCCCTTTTTTTAATGGTATTTGGGGATAAACTTACATACGCCAATATGCGTAGCCATCAGGTGCACCTGCAAACAATCCCTTGATGTCCATAAATACGCCACCAGATACCACATGGGTACAGAGTTGGTTAGGGGTTTGCTTTAGATAGTCTTGATGAGCAACAGCAATTACGGTCGCTACATATTCTCCACTTGGCTCAGAAACAAGTTTAATCTTGTATTCTTCATCTACTTCATGAGCGTTGGCATAGGGATCAACAACATCAACAGTTAAACCAAAGCTTTCGAGCTCTTTAACCAAGTCAGCTACCTTAGAGTTTCGAATGTCTGAAACATTTTCTTTAAAGGTAATGCCACGCACCAAGACTCTAGCATTTTTAAGACCTAAATCACTTTTAACCAGCAATTGGATTAAGCGCTTGGCTAGAAAGGCAGGTACACCATCATTAATTCGGCGTCCACTTAAAATAACCTCGGGAATGTAGCCAATTTTTTGTGCCTTATAGGTGAGATAATAAGGATCTACACCAATACAGTGTCCACCGACTAAGCCAGGACTAAAACGCAGAAAATTCCATTTGGTAGCTGCCGCATCAATGACCCCTTTGGTATCGATATCCATGCGATCAAAAATCATGGAAAGCTCATTCATAAAGGCAATATTTAAGTCTCGTTGAGTATTTTCAATCACCTTAGCCGCTTCGGCGACTTTTACCGAACTTGCCCGATATACACCGGCGGTAATAATCGAAGCATATACATCTTCAATAGTTTGGGCAGACTCATCGGTATCACCACTTACGACCTTAAGGATAGTGCATACGGTGTGTTCTGAATCCCCTGGATTAATACGTTCGGGAGAGTAACCATAGTGAAAGTCAATACCGGCCTTTAAGCCGCTTTCCTTTTCTAAAATGGGTAAGCAATCTTCTTCGGTACATCCCGGATAAACAGTTGACTCATACACAACGATGTCTCCTGCCTTTAGACACTGCCCAACCGTTTTTGAGGCCCCAAATAAGGGTCCTAAATTAGGTGTGTTATGTTGATCAATAGGCGTGGGGACTGCAACCACAAAAAATTGACAGTTTTTAAGATCCTCAACTGCTGCTGTAAAAGAAATATCACAGCCCTCAAAAGCACTTGTAGGTAATTCCCTTGAAGGATCTTCCGCTCGTTGCATCATCTCGACTCGCTCTTGATTAATATCAAAGCCAACTACTCTATATTTCCGAGCAAATTCCAAGGCTAAAGGGAGTCCAACATAGCCTAGCCCAATCACTGCAATCCTTGCTTCTTTTTGAATGAGTTTTTCTAACATGATCAATCCTCTGCGATTTTTTAGTTTCCTATAAACCATTTGGAAAGGAATGTCAGTGTTTCAATTAGATTATTATGTAATGAAATTGAAAAGGTGTCAGCAACTGCACTCGAGTACTTGAGAGCTTTTTTATAGTATTGATCATAAATCGTGAGCACCTAGGAGTTAAGATGATGATGTTTTTGCCGGTCTTTAAAAGCTATCTCCTTATCACTATACTCTTAGGACAACTCTTACTTAGTGCACTTTTTTTACCTCATTTAGCACATGCTAATACTTGGTTTGAATTAGGAATGGGCCTAAATCAAGCGAGTGGAAGTGATCAAAAAACAATAGCGGCTTTAGCATCCCGAGCTTTGTTTGGATGGGGAACACATCTGCAGTGGATGCCCAAAGGAGATGCGCTCTATCTGTGTGGGAGTTTTGAGTATGATACCCTGCAACAAGAGGGGGCGCTTGCATTAGGCTCGCCAAAAATATCACGTCAGTTGCTTACTCCAAGTGTGGGGCTTCGTTACTATCATGCCCTAGATAAGGAGATTCGCTTATTTGCTACGGGTGGCTTTGGCAAGACTTTTAGCGAAAGTTCAGTATCTTTTACCGGTTTGAGTCAAACCAGCGATTACCAAAGCTCTAGTTCAACTTTTAGTCTTGAATTAGGCGTACAGTATAAATTATCGGCCGGTTTACTCTTGGGCTTGTCATTTAATCAAGTTCTCTTGAGCTCGCCAGAGGCGCTCAGTTTACCGGAGAAAGCATTACAGATTGGGAGACAAGAGAGCATGACCGGATGGCAACGGGCCCTCTTGTCTTTGGGCTTTTATTTATAAGGAGCTAAACTATGGGCGATTATTTAAAGATGAAACCACAAACTTGGGTAAAGTTTTGGTGCACGCTTAGTCTTACTTGTTTGTTATTTTGTGTTCCAAAATTGGTTTTTGCCTGGTCAGGTGAGGTCACCGGTCATGTGAATGAGCAATATATTGTTGGTGCCGGTAGTATAAGCCGGCAGGATGGTTTATCGATCTTGGCTTCAAGTCGTATTGGTGACAATAGACGGGCTGTTATGCAAATCAAGATCGCAAGTTCTTTACTTGAGCTAGATGGTGGAGCCGTTCCAAATCAAGTGTCGTTTAGTGAAAGCCTAGCTTTAGAGCAGAGCAGTCGTTTAAGCTATCAAATCTATAATCAACAGGGCCAATTACTCTTTAATGCAGTCGCCCAAAGTGGATCAATGGAATTTAGTCAATTTGATGGGGTTGCTGTACATATGCGCTTCTCAGTATACCTTGAAGATCAAGCACAGTCGATTGATTTAAGTAGCCAAAACTTAAGCTTAAACAATGCTAATCCTGAGGCTGTAGAAAGTATGTTAAATCATGGAGAAGCTGTACCCACAAGCCCTACCGCCATCAATGTAAGTAATACCAATGATCCCTTTGCCGATGCTTACTATGAGGATGAAGGCTGTGACTTTTGGGGAATAGCAGAGGCTGATTATGAAAGTGCCGGCTCTGATGATCCATTTTATTTTGACGAAACTGAAAGTAACTATGATCGTTATTACAGCGATGACTATGCCAGCGATGATGAGGGGATTCATTGTGACTCAAGCGATTCAGTAGACGATGACTATGAAAGCGATGATGGCTGTACAGATGATGAATGGGCAGCCGAGGCACGACTTGCTTCATCTAATCCGCAGCAAGCTCACAATCGCCGAGCATTAGCAAAATGGAAACTAATCAATCGTTTACTGCCCTTATTAGTATCCATACTCATGGTCAGTATTTGGCGTCGTATGCTTGCCCGATATCGAAAAATGTGAAAGCGGGTTAAATTAAACCCTACCCTGTTTGAGCAAATGATCGATCGCGCGTAACAAATGCTTACGAGTCATCAGCTCGCCATGATAACTAGGTGTATCAAGTAAAGAATGGCAAAGATTTAAGCCGGCTTCCTCTTTCGTTTCTTGATCAGTTCGAGCTAAATCAGAGCGATAAAGTTCTAGAGCTTTGCCATGACCATAGCTGAGATCAACAATCAGATGAGGGCTTGCACTTCCGACTGTTGTGGTAAAAGGGCAGGGGCTAATATTATGTAAAGCACTGAGCAGCTTAGGGCCGATCATTTGAGGGGCGATATATTCAGGATCTACTCGATTAATGATGGATTCGCAGCTATACATGTAAAAATCTAAAAAAGGATTATCCCTTTCAAAATAGCAAAGCGCATTACATATGCTGCGGTAGATCTTCCATTTAAGTTTTTTATCTTGCTGAGGTTGAATCCACCGTTCTCGCCCAAAGCCAAAACGACCTTGAGGTACTTGAAATGCTTGTGGATTAAAGATCAAGGTATCTGCATCTAACCATAATACCTTTTCATAATCCTTTAAGGCTTCTTTGCAAGCGATTAGACGACCAAGATCGCTTAAAATGGGGCCTCGTTGCCCAACTTTATTTCTAAAAGTTTGTGGTAAAGGGGCAAAGAGTTCATCACCAATAAATCGATAATCCCATGATCGTTGTTGAGCAAGCGTTTGAACACTATGCAGACAACGCTCAATCCATAGTGGTTGAGGTCCATCTTTAAATGATTGAATAACGAGGGTATCGGTCACAAACTGCCTAATATGATCCTAAGATCTTAAATAATGTTGTACTGTCTTCTACCAAGCATGATTGCTCCCAAAAGAAGCAATAAACTGAGTATGTTCTGAGGGTTTGCTTGTTGATCACAACCGGAGTCATCACTACCTGCTGTATTATCCTCGGTTTCCTCTTGTTCCATGTTCATATTTGATTCATCTTCGACGGCAGGGATAGGCGTATTGGCTGACGCACCATTAATGCCAAGATTTTCACAAACCAAAGCTTCAATGGGTGGCGTATTTTCAAAGGGGTTTGCTTCAGGGAATTGCGCATCGGCACAGGCGGATGGCTTGCCCAGTGTAACGCAGGTTTCAACATCATGGCCGGCTCTTTCTCGGCCCCATTCATCAATAGCAACAACCTTGTAGCATTCTTCTCTTGGGAAAGGTGCATAAAGAACTGGGAAGCTTACGTCAACAGAGCGTTGGGCTCGTTCTGCACTAACGCCAGGTAAAAAGGCAAGTGGACGCTCAACCTCATCGATTAACTCTAAATCGGCATCTTCATCGTCGGGCACCGAAGAAACTCTGTATACGCGATAAGCGACTTCATGGTGGGCAAGCGGTTTAAAAGTAGCCCGTAGTTGTAAAAAGCTAGGCACAATACAATCAAGGTTTTCAGGATCGCTGATAAACAGGCCTTCACCCATACATAAGTCACCATCAATTTCTACCTTGCTAATGCCTTCAAAGCTTTCGTAATCGACTTCTAAGCCGGCTCGTGCAGTACGAAATTGCAGTGTATAATCAGCATAGGTTGCTAAAGCGGGATTAGGGGGAGAAAGCACTAAGGTATAGTCTGTACTTGGCTCCAAAGTCATCAGGGGCTTAAGCAGTGCTGTTTGAGGGGGGATTGGACCATTGTCAACCAATTGGGTTTGTACACTAAAGTACAAAACAGCTGGAATCGCATTGCCATTTTCATCTTCAAAACTCACATCTTCAGCGATGGGACACCAATCACCGGTAAAGCCAAAGCGAATACCCGCATCGATTGACCAACGAGCCGACTCTCGGTCCATAATGTCAACCTGTGGAGGTGAAATAAAATTAAAACTCACATTACTTGGAGGACCACAGCTTTGAGCTGTGCTGGTCTCAATTTGAGAAGTGAGTATGACAGTTAAACTGAGAGCTAAGGTTAATATTTGAGTCAATTTCATAGAAATTCCTTAGAGATATACTTAAGTGTGAAACTTTGATGTGAATGCATTGAATGACCGATGTAATATGAAGTCAAGTCAAAGATCTTACCACAAAATTGGTGTTTGTTGGTGCTCGATAAGGGCTTGGTTACACTTTGAAAAAGGCTGACTACCAAAAAAGCCTTTTGAGGCCGATAAGGGAGAAGGGTGAACACTCTCGATCAAAGTATGATGCTTAGCAATGAGTGAGGCCTTTTTTTGAGCCGGCTTACCCCATAAAATAAAAACAGCATGTTGCGACTGCTCACTGACCGCTTTAATGACTGCATCACTGAAGCTTTCCCAACCTTGTTTTTGATGTGAGTTGGCTTCAGCTTCGCGAACGGTCAGGACTGTGTTAAGTAGTAATACGCCTTGTTGAGCCCAGTGACTCAGCTCACCATGCACTGGCTTCTCAACATCTAAATCACTTACAAGTTCCTTATAAATATTTCTTAAAGATGGAGGTAATTTACTGACCTTTGCCTCTACTGAAAAACTTAGACCATGCGCTTGACCCGCTCCATGATAAGGATCTTGGCCAAGAATAACCACCCGTGCTTCTTTTAGGGAACATAATCGTAAAGCAGTAAGGACTTGTCCAGACGGAGGGTAAACCGTTGAAAGGCCACGTTGCTGAGTGACAAACTGATCTAACTTAAGCATCTGCTCAATAGAATGATGATACTCAATCGCTGTACGCCAAGAGTCAGACAGGGCCTTATATTCCTCAAGTAGTGTCATAAGTTTAAATACTTTCTATATTGGTCTTTACCCTAAGTTAGAAGTTGAGAGTTAGAAGTTGCGAATTAGAAGTTATTAGGCATAAGTATACTTGAGTATAAATTATCTTTTATGCTTGATTCATCTTTACAGACTCAAGAGCAATCTTACAATATGCTAAAGGTATGAATCAGAGTGAATCTTAGCTTACTTAGATAAGGCATGAGCCCCTAAGCCGAGCTAATAAAGCAGACCTAGAAAGTACATAGGTAAGTTATGGTATGGACAAAAGAGCAGATGGTTGCCCGAGCCGCAACTGAAATTAAGGATGGTGATGTGGTCAATTTAGGGATTGGCATGCCAACCTTAGTGGCCAATCATATTCCAGAGGATATGAATGTTTGGCTTCACAGTGAAAATGGCTTACTAGGCATGGGCCCTTTTCCCTTTGAAGGTGAAGAAGATCCTAAACTCATTAACGCCGGTAAGCAGACAGTGACCGTATTGCCAGGTGGAAGTGTCTTTGATAGTTCCATGAGTTTTGCCATGATTCGAGGTGGTCATATTAATTTATGCATACTTGGTGGGATGGAAGTCAGTGAAAACGGAGATCTTGCCAATTGGATGATTCCCGGCAAAAGAGTCAATGGCATGGGCGGTGCGATGGATTTAGTCACCGGTGCGCAAAGAGTGATTGTTTTAATGAGTCATCGCTCTAAAAAAGGCCAGCCTAAACTTTTAGAGCGCTGTGCCTTACCTCTCACCGGAGAGAGCTGTGTGAATCGAGTCATTACCGAGCTTGGTGTCATTGACATTACTCCACAAGGTTTTGAACTTGTCGAGCTTGCCGAAGATGTGAGTTTAGACGAGATGATCCAAGCGACCGGCGCTAAGATACATCATTCGCAGATAAATCATTCGCTCTAGTGGATGAATTTCATCATTATGCTTAAAGTTAGCCTAAAATAAGCTTATAGCATAGATGGTCAAGCAACTCTCGGCCCCGCTCTGTGCTTTGCCAACGGCCCCAAGGATGCTCAGAGCAAGCAGGGCTATGAGTCAATAAACCCTTTTGAGTCAATTTTTGAGCGTGTTTTCCATAGCGATTGATTAATTCAGGGGTAAGACTCAAACCGCGTTTAAGCCTTAAGCCTACCATAATCGCTTCTTCATTTAAGCCTTCTTGATCAATATGCCCACGTTCTTCTTCAATCATGTTTATCTTCTGTCCAACGCTAAGTCTTTTAGCATCTAGTTTTGTCAGAGGATTTAGTCCTGTTAAGCAATGCTCAATATACTTTTGGGGTAAGCGTATATTTTGCCAACGTAGACCAAATTGAGGCTCATGTTCTGATTCATTGATTATAATTCTCCCATGTGCGCCTGTACCAATCCCAATGTAGTCAGCCATGGTCCAATATAATGAGTTATGCTTTGCTTCATGATTGGGTAAAGAAGCATTGCTCACTTCATATAAGCTCATTCCTTCCTGTTCTAAGCGCTGACTTAAGGCTCTATAAATATCGATCAATGTTTCATCAGGCTCCAACAGTTTTTCACCTCGAGCAGTCCTTAGACCAAAGCTTGTTTTTTCTTCAATCGTGAGTTGATAAAGAGAAATATGCTGAGGAGATAAGGCGAGCACTGCTTCTAAGTCCTCCAGAGCTTCATTAACACCTTCTCCCGATAAACCATGAATAAGATCAACACTAAATTGTTTAATTTGGCTTAACCTAATCCACTCGACCACCTGCTTAACCTGCTCAGGACTATGATCACGACCCAAGCGCTTAAGTGTATTGATTCGCATAGATTGTACACCTAAACTAATCCGGTTAATCCCAAGTTCTGACCAAGCATGTAGTAAGGGAAGAGTGACCTCGGCGGGATTGGCCTCAATCGTGATTTCAATGTCGGTGTGAAAGCCAAAAACTTGTGCACAGTGATCAATAAATGCTTTTAAACACTGTGGTGACCATAAGCTGGGGGTACCTCCTCCAAAGTATAAACTGGTGAGTGGTCTTTTTGACCATGCATACTGATCTAACTCTTGTTGTCTGAGGTCAAGCTCATTTAAGCAGGCTTGTAAGTAGTCTTCATGAGGAACAGCCGTGGTGGTTAGGGTAAAGTCACAATAGGGACAGCGCTGACTACAATAAGGAAAATGAATATATAAACCTAGCGGTCTTAAAGCTTGAGAGCTTAAAGAATCAGTTGTTTGAAGTTCATGATGAGATCTGTCTTCATTGATTTTAAAACTGTTTTTATTGTGGTACATTGCATATCCAAATTGCATATTAAAAGCTGTTTATATAGTATGGTAAAGGTTGCACTTATAGAGTGTTCATTTTTTAAGTTTGGTATATCTGTTTTTTGTTCAAACATTTATTGGGTTTATGATTGTATTAACCTGTACTTGGCCAACAAATACTCTAAAGGTCATATGTTGAAAATTAAGATAAGAGTGTAGTGAGAAGTAAAGTGACCATGGAAGCTGTTGAAAGTTATTCTGAGCCTAGGTATAGGATAAATATGGTGGCCGATATGATTGGCGTAACAGCTGCCAATCTTCGTGCTTGGGAAAGACGTTATGGTATACCAAAGCCTCGACGAGCGGGTAATTCTTATCGTTTATATAGTGATGAAGATGTCAAACTATTGCGCAAGATGAAAGCGCTTTGTGAAGCTGGTCATGCGCCATCTAATGCATCTAAACTTGCTTTTGCTGAATTAGAGCAAGAAGAACAAATAGAGCTGAAAACTTATCCTGGCTTAAATCAGCTTAAGGACAGGTTAGTCAATGCGGCAATCGAGTTTAATACCATAGAAATTGACCAAACTTTGCAATATGCCGCTACTTTGGAAAGCGCTTGGGTAGTTTACCAAGAACTGATCGAGCCGGCCCTTTGTGCAATTGGAGACCTATGGGAGCAAGATGCGAGTTATTTAGCAAATGAGCATTTGCTATCTCATTCGGTCAAAAGTGCCATGGTGCAATTTCTCAAAGTATTACGTCCACCAAGACCAAGAAAAAAAGTACTTTTGGCCTGTGTTCAAGATGAGCTCCATGACATTCCCTTATATGCATTAGCGATTAGATGTGCCCATGCGGGCTGTTTACCTATTATTATTGGTGCAAACACACCACCTGTGGCACTTAAAAATGCAGTAGAGCATACCCAACCGGATTTAATCATTTTATCAGCAACAACAGCGCTATATTGTCATCAGCAAGATCATCCTAAAGCTGATCTACCGCCAAGCTTTGATTTAGAAACTGAATTGAACGCTTATAAAGAAGCGTGTGGCCAAGTCTCATGGTTAATCGGGGGGCGTTCTGAACAAACTTGGAACAACTTACCCAAAGATCTTAATCAGCATGTAAGTTCAGATAAGCTTGATTTAGACCGTTTGTTATTGGTTTAAGAATTAGCGCCCATCTTGGGCGATAAATAGAAAGCAACTGGCAAGCGGTTTGGTCCCTGCTTGCGCTAGCGCTCGATATGCCTCTTTTAAAGTAGATCCTGTGGTTAATACATCATCAATAATGATGACTTGATCATAAGAAGATCCTTGGTAAGACAATGAGTTTTGTTGCTGAACTAAACGATCTTTGCGGGAACTTCCAGTTTGACTGGGTGTGTCAATGACTCTGATTAATGAATGAGGGTCATAGATGAAATGAGTCATCAAAGGGCTTGAGTTTAGATAATGGGCGATACGGTCCGCTAAAAGATGCTGAGTGCTAAACCCTCTTTTTAGTAGATGCGGGGGACGAGCTGGAATAGGACAAAGCTTGATTGGAGAGCTTGATCTCTTGATTGAGGTGCTTGGTATCAAAGATAAGCAAGTGTGATTAAACATCTCTAAAATAGAGAAGGCCAATGACTGAGCGCTTTGATCAATAAAACTATACATTGGGCACGTTTGGCCTGTGGCTTTAGCATTGAGAAAGAATGCCCATAAAGGATGTTGACTCGATGCGTAACAGGTCGAAGGGCAGATCGATTGACCAAATGATTGATCGAGTAAAGGGGCATTGTTTTTGACATGATCATCACTTGATAAATTATTTAACATAGTCAAATTACACTCGCTTTCAACCGCTTTTAGACTTTAAAATAGCAAAACACAAAATACCAAAACTAAAGTTCAAGTACTTAATCTATAAACGAAAGAGTTGTGACCAATGAAACGCAAGTACCCTCAATATTTCAGTCATTCCATGACATTTTATGTCTTTTACCTTGCTTTAGGTTTGGCAAGTGTTTTGGGAGGCTGTAGCGATACTATGACTGAGACAACCGAGGTGATTATGGTCAATGATTCTTCTCGGACTTTGGCCAATGTACCTCCAGAATGTATTAGTCGCTCTGTATGTCAAGGTAGCTTGGCTTTGTACTGTGTAGGCACAACCGATGAAGTTGCGGTGAATTGCAGTGAGCTTAATGGGATCTGTGTACCTGGAAGAGGATGTACAGTATGCGAGCCTAATCAAACCCGCTGTGATGGCTTACAGCTTTTAGCCTGTTCAGCGGATGGTTTAAGTGAAAGCCTAGTCCAAACCTGTGAATCTGAATGTTATGTTGATTCATGTACAGATCCCTGTGCCAGAGCTGCCCAAGAAAAATCATATCAAGGATGTGAGTATTGGCCTACACCAATTAGTAACTCGGTCAGTCCAGAATTTTCCTTTGCGATTGGCGTAGTGAACGTGAACGAAGTTTCAGCTAATATTTCAGTAAGAAATGGCTCAGAAGCTATTTTCCAGGGAGAGGTCTTACCGGGTGCTTTAGAGGTGATTGAGCTGCCATGGATAAACGATTTAAGCTATGAAGCAACTCTCAATGCAGAGTTTGTACAGGGCTCAACCTTAGTCAGTGGTGGAGCCTATCAAGTAAATACCGATTTGCCGGTTACTGTTTATCAATTCAATCCTTTGGAATATCGCTTAAACCGTAACTGCTTGAATGATGATCAAGACCTCACTGATAATGCCTGCTTCTCTTATTCAAATGATGCATCATTGTTGTTACCAAGCCATGCACTTGATAAGGACTACATCGTATTAAGCTATCCTTCACTAGCTTTGAATTTTACAAATCAGGGTATTTTAACCAACCCAAGTACTTTTCAAATTGTTGCTGTCACGCCAGGAACAACAGAAGTTGATATTGAGTTTAGTGCCAAAACTGCCGCAAGCCATCAAGGAAGCCTTAGAGCCTTTCAAGCTGGCGAGCGCACGACCTTGAGCTTAAATCAAGGTGAGGTTTTACAATTTGCAGCAGCACCGGTCACTCAATGTCGTAATCCGGTAGCGGCTAACTCAGAAAGAAGTCACTGTGAAGTGGGGGCTGAAGGAGACTTATCAGGGACTTTCATTAAGGCGAGTAAGCCAATTCAGGTTTTTGGTAGTCACACCTGTGCCTTCATCCCCTTTAATGTTTTTGCTTGTGATCACCTAGAAGAAAGTATCTTCCCTCTAAGCACTTGGGGTAAGAGAGCAGTGGTGACCAAGCTACAGGCTTTGTTGGATGAGCCTACTCTGATTCGGGTGACTTCAGGTGCTGATAATAACCAAATTACTTTTAAACCAAATCGTACATACTCAAGTGTTACTCTGAACAAGGGTGAGTTTGTTGAGTTTTATTCAGAGGGCGGCTTTACTGTTTCGGGTACAGAGATCATCCAAATTACCCAATTTTTAGTGGGGCAAAATTATTCTAGCCAATCTACCCAAGATGGCTTTGGTGATCCGGCAATGTCACTCATTCCACCAGCGGATCAATTCAGAAAAGATTACACCTTATTGGCCCCCGAAAGCTATGCGCTTCATTATGTGAACTTAGCGATTCCCCGTGGTGGTGAAGTGACTCTTGATGGCCAAGTCATCGCTGGTGGAGAAAGCATTGCTGATGGGGCTTGGGAACAGGTGACTGTAGAAGTCAGTGGCGGTGTGCATCGCTTAGAAGGAACATCTGCTTTTGGGGTTTGGGTTTATGGCTTTGGTAACTACACCAGCTATATGTATCCGGGAGGTTTAGATCTCAAGGTGATTAATGATATTAGCTTTACTTTTTAATTCATCCTTGTTCATGCAAAAGTTTTTAAGTTTCTCTATGCAGATTTTTTCTCTATGTAAAATTCTTAGGTGCTATTTATGACAAAAACGACAACGTCTGATCGACCTTTATCTCAAAGATACAGCCATTTCATTGTACTTGGTCTATTGGCTTTATCGACGATAGCCTGTGGCTCTAGTACAAGCAAATCCCCCAAACTTTATTATGAGGGATTAATGATTAAAAGCCCTCCACCAAGTGCTGACGAAAAAGCTCGTTTATTGAGTATACTTTCTCAAAAGCTTAAGCAAAGAACTGTGTATGTAAAAAGATCCGGTCAAAAACAAAAAGTCTTTGGAACAAAAATTAAAAAATTAAAAACGCTCACTCATCCAGAACTAAAGGCTCTGTGGATGGCCCTAGATAAAAGATATATTGGTGCTGAATTAGATCTAAAAATCATTACGCTTAAAAAAGATTCGGTTCCGGTCACTGTTTGGATCGACTTAAAGGGAACTATGACCGTTGAAGTCGGACAGTGGAAAGTCAGTCATATTCCCAGTGGGCCTAAGGAAGTTGAGCAACGTTGGAATGTGGGTCCGCTTAAAGTCAAAGCAGGTGCCAAATGGTCCAAGCGTGCTTTGCGCTCAATCAATCTAGCCTTATCCAAATTATCTTCGGAAGAATTAAAGCTGATTCGCGGCATCCCCTTTGTCAGAAAGCAAAAAGGAACCAGTTCTTCACAGGCGGCTCTTTATATTCAAGAAGGAGATTGTGATGCTTTTATCCAAGTCTTTAACCTAGCGATTAAATCAGAAAAATATACTTTTTCCGGTGAAGCTAAAGCCGCTTTACCAGCGACAGTGGCTCCAATTTTACATGAAATTGGTCATGCTCTCCATTTTTATCCCTTCCGTAAAGCTCTCTGTAACTCAGATCACTTAGTCAAAGCTTACAACCAAAAAGTCGCAAAGGCGAATAAGGCTAGTGGAGCAAAGCAGAAGCGCTTGAACAAAGAGCTAGATCAGGATCTTAAAGCGGTTAATCGCTCTAAAAAACAAGTTGAAAGGCTCAGTGGAAAAGGCCCTGTCCTTAAAGCTTATTTAAAAGTAAGGGGGAAGAAAAAGGGGCCAACACCTTATGGTGAGTCATCAGCAGCAGAATCTTTTGCAGAGTCCTTTGCCTTATATCGAGTAGATCCCAAAGCACTTAAAAGAGTTTTCCCCAAGGTCTATAAATGGTTTCAATCCAATGGGCACCTTAAAGCGATTAGGAAAAGCCTGTAAGTGTATCCTAAATCAAGAATGAATCTCCTAAAGACGATATCAGCAAGTTAGCGCCAAGGATTAAGTAAAATCACCTGATACATCACAGCACCAAAGGGCTTATGATGCGTCTTGCTAAAGTCTTTATCCCAAGCCCAAGTCGGAGTATATCCCGCCGCTTGAAATGCTTCATCACAAAGAATAGAAACCCAAGCAATCCCTGCACCTGATAGAATGGAAGCTGTTTCTGATCGTTCAGTTTCATCACCCTGTCTAAACATGCTTAAGCAGTTCTGGTCAGTATCTAAATAAAGATGATAACGAGTTGCCCCATCTTTGGTAATTGATAAAAAGTCATCTTCTTGGCTGATGATTTGATATCCATGTTTAAAGAGCTTGGGAAGTATTATATCAAATAGACTTTGCTCATTATCCACATCTTCTGGCTTATCTATCTTGACCCAATGGGGAATGGTAAACTTCATTAAAGAAGGAAGAAGTAAGATAGCAAGTAAGATAATCGATAAAAGAATCCCAATTAGAAATAAGGCGATCTCTCCAATCGCCAATACTGTTTGCGGGTTATGTTCCATAGTGTTTAATCCTAGCTTTAAAGTGAAGTATTGGGAGTTGTTGTATTAGTTGATTAACGGACTTAATTGCAACAGCTTATCCTAAGCATGATCAATTAGGCTAAATAGGAAGTGAGTTCCGGTTTAGACTTTTTGGCATTTATATCTAAATAGGAAGTGAGTTCCGGTTTAGACTTTTTGGCATTTATATCTAAATAGGAAGTGAGTTCCGGTTTAGACTTT
>CAKZRU010000099.1 GCA_937146725.1 uncultured Myxococcales bacterium | reverse complement strand
CCATCATCACAAGCTTCACCACTATCTTGAACACCATCACCACAGAATGCGACTTGACAATCAGTACGACAGCCATCAACTTGGGTATCACTGTTTACATTACCTAAGTCACAGGCTTCACCACTGTCTTGTACACCGTCTCCACATACAGGAAGCTGACAGTTTGTGCGGCAACGATCTGGAATAGAATCATCGTTGTTGGCACCTGCATCACAAGCTTCACCTTGATCAACGATGCCATCACCACAGCCTGCTAATTGACAGTTTGTTCTACAAGCTCCAGGATTGACATCACTATTGTTAGCTCCATCATCACAAGCTTCTGTACCCTGAACAATACCATCACCACAAATTTGCAGTTCACATACATTGTTGCAGCCGTTGGTATCGTCATTATCTCCATCATCACAAGCTTCGCCAAGATGAGTTTGTAAAACGCCATTACCACAAACCTCAAGCTCACAACTACTATCACAGCCATCACCATCGAGTAGGTTCCCATCATCACAGGCCTCACCGATTGCCGGCTGTAAAGTTCCATTACCACAGACTTCTTCGACGCATTGATTGTCACAGCCATCACCATTTAAAAGGTTGCCATCATCACATCCTTCATTTACTTGCAGAACATTGTTGCCACATACCTCAATGATACAAGACTCATCACAACCATCACCAACTGCATTATTCCCATCATCACATTGCTCTGCTCCTTCTAAAACACCATTACCGCATTCTAAAAGACAGGCAGAACTACAACCATCATTGTCGTCTCTGTTACCGTCATCACACTGCTCATATTCATCAAGAACACCATCACCGCAAGTCATCCTAGATACAATGCGGAACCCAACACCGACATCTATGATTCGGGAACTGATCTTGCTTCGAGAAGTTGCATATAGGTTGGCACCACCGGTTGTCCAACTACCACCGCGAGTGATTCTAAATCGATTAAAACTAAAGCCTATATTAGGGCTTCCATCAAGCGGAGCATCAACATAATCTTCGCTATACCAATCAGCGGTAAACTCAGTAATATTACCGAGCAAGTCACAAATACCTTGAGCGCTATCACCATCTTGAAATGCTGGAACACCAATTTGATCAGTATGGCTTCTTGAACAAACCGGAGCAGTAGAAAAACTGCCACAGCCATAGCCAGAGCTATCTCTTAGAATTGCTCGATCACATGTTGCAGCGTCAGCTCCCCACGGATAAAGTTGCTCTTGACCAGAGCTTTTAGCTGCGTATTCCCATTGCGCTTCAGAGGGCAAGGAAATGGTATTCACTGTATCCTGACTATTGAGCCAATCCACAAAAACAACTGTTTCATCCCAAGAAACACAGTTCATAGGGTGGGTCATTCGATCGGCTTTACCCCAGTTACAGTATGAACTATTTACTCTTGGCTCAGCACAAACACCTGCATCAACACACGCTTTGTATTGATATTGAGTGACTTCCGTTCGGGAAAGACTAAAGTCATCAATCGTTACCAAGGACAAAGGACGTGTTTCTCTAAAGCGATCATCACCACGAACATAAACGCCACCAACGAGTGGAATAAGTTCAATTGTAGCATCAAGCTCGCAAGTTGAAGAACATCCATCACCATCACGACTATTGCCGTCATCACAGGTTTCAGGCGGAGTGATGACTCGATCTCCACAGACCGGAGCTTGCGCGAAACTGATGATTGGTGTGAAGAGAAGTATAAGCGCGATCAATGGTGAGTAGCGCATGGAATCTCCCTAATATGCTGTGCCGATAAAGATTATTTCAGAGAAGATATAGATCATCGGCGATTAAAACTGTCATTAAATTATTATGTACTCTAAACGGAAAATAATCCTTTTTAAAGTCTTGATTCATACATGAATTGAACTTAATTTAAGCTTTCCATACGTATACTTACATACGACTACATTTAAAAACATCAAGTGAAAGACCCTTATGAGCACAATCGATCAATTTGAAAGCACCTTTAGATCGGCAGTTAAGCCCTTATACACTCCTGAAAAAATCACTTTGAGTAATGTTCTTATCATTAGTGACTGTGAAGCAGAAGTTACACAACGTTTCCAGATACAACTTCAAAATTATTTGTCAGCTTTAACTACTCAAGAGCAAAGTTTAAATCTTCAACTTTTATGTACTGAGCAATCGCAAGATCTTGATCAGCTTTTAGAAACGATCAATGATCTGAACCCACAGTTGATTGTTACCCATAGACACTTACACAGCCAGAATAAGGAACACTTATATACTTTAGGTGACCATATTGAAGTGCTCACTCAAATCACTGAAGTCCCGATACTACTTTTTCCAAAAGCGATCGTTCAAAACAAAAATCCATTAGAAGTACCAAACAAGATACTTATTCTGACCGATCAGCTTTTGGAACATCCTAGCTTGGTCGATTATGCGCTTAGTTTTATGGGAGAAACGGGGCAATTATCTCTGGCTCATATCGAAGATGAAATACAATTTGAACGCTATATGGACATGGTGTCTAAAATCCCAGAAATCGATACAGAAAGCGCTCGAAATTGCCTTAAAGAACAGATGTATAAAGATGCACAAGATTTTTTTAGTGTGATTGATCAGAGTATCAAAGATGAAAAACTCAACATTGAGGTTCGGGCGAGTTTTCGCATGGGCCATAAGCTCAAAACCTATGTATCGATCGCTTCAGAAGATGCTGTGGAACTTGTGGTCATTCAAGGTAAAGACGAAGATCAGATTGCTATGCATGGTTTGTCATATCCATTAGCGGTTGAACTCAATCACCTTCCCTTGCTTATTGTGTAGGAGCAACAATGTCTTTATCTTTATTACTTCTTAATCCTAGTGCGAACTCTAGTATGCAAAAACTTGCTGAGCATTCAACACATCACCACCATACGCCTGAGGCTTGGGTTACCTACTTATTCACTGCCTTACTTGTTGGCTTAATTCTTTGTTTGGCCTTTGAAGAAAAAATCCATGCTCAAAAGTCGGTGATTGCAAGTGTGTTTGCACTCATAGGTTTGGCCTTGGGTGCTGCTTTTGACCTTTTGCCTTTTGGACCCGATGCTGCTTCTAAAGGTGCAGCTCCACTCAGTAATAGTTTTGGTGAAGTATTATATCATCCGGTCTTTATTCAAGGCGTTGACTGGGGGGTCATTGCGATTATTTTTGGGGCTAGTTTATTTGTAGATGTCAGTTCCAAATCGGGCCTTTTTACATGGATTGCATTAAAGCTCACCAAATCATCCAAGGGTGATCCTTTAAAACTGTTGTGGGCCTACGGTTTGATGACTGTCATCTTTAGCGCAGTGCTCAATAATGTAACCGCTATGATTATTGTGGGTTCTTTATCCGTTGTTTCACTCGAAAGATTACAGCGCCGAGAGCTCTTGCTAGGATTTTTATTAATTGAAGGCCTGCTGACCAATATTGGTGGCTTACTCACCTTGATTAGTTCTGTACCAAATATCATTGTTGGCACAGCCGCCGGAATTTCCTTTGGTCGTTTCTTTATCATTGCAGCTCCCTTTGTATGCATTGCCACAGTGCTAACCATATGGATGGGTGCTAAAATGTTTAAAATCATTGGTTTTTCTAGCGATGAAGAAAAACTTGAAGGAGAACGGCAAGTCAGCCAGTTTAACGAGTCAGAAGGGATTCATAGCCAAGGCTTTTTTATTTTTTCATCGGTCATGACCATCTTGTTTGTTCTCACCATTGCCTTTGCATCTATGCTTCCTGGCCTAAACAAACTAGGTATGGCTTATGTGGCCTTGCTTTTTGCCGGTATTATGCTTATCCGCTACAAATCGGAGGCGAGTCAATTTTATAAGAATATAGATTGGGATTTATTGGGCTTCTTTATCGCTTTGTTTGCCTTTATTAATGTCTTGGAACATGCCCAAGTACTGGCATTAATTGGCAAAGGCTTAAGCTCAATTATTGGTTTAGGAGAAACTCTTGGCGGTGCTGCCTTATTGGTGAGTTCCTCGGTATTTAGTTCCGTAACCGACAATATTCCACTAGCGGCTATGCTCGCCAAAATCTTAAGTACTCAGCAAACGGCTGGTGACAGTTCATTATGGTGGTCAGTTATCTTTGGAGCCAATTTAGGTGGAAACTTAACGCCCATTGGTTCAGCTTCAACCTTGGTTGCAGTCACCATGATGCATAAGCAAAAGTTAGAAATGAGCTTTGGTGGTTTTGTGGTCAAGGCCCTTCCCTTTGCCATTATCCAAATTATTTTAGCAACTATTTATGTCTCCCTATTTTTATGATGCAATAAGGTCATAAACTCACCGATCAAACAAGCTTAGGAGGAAGTATAGCATGTCATTATTCTACTTAAGACGAATGAGTTCTAATACATTAAAATTATTAATCGTTTTGGTATATGCCTTGAACTTAGCAAGCTGTGCACCTCCACCTGATCAACCTCCAGAAGATTTAGAAGCTCTCTTAGGATTTATCTTCAAGCATAGTGATGATGAAGACCCTAGTGTATTGGCGCAAGGCATTGATCAACTTTACACTTGGTTTGAAGATAAAGAGCAGCTTGAATCTGCCCGTGAAGGCTTTTTAATTGATGATCTCGACCTCAGTCAAGTTTCTTTAAACGGTCTCGATTCAGATAAACTTGGCTCAAGCGCCTTAAGAGGCGTCAGTGTAGTCACTAAAAGTCCACACTGTGTAAAAAGTATTGTGGGTTTATTAACTTGGTCTGAGTTTGGGAGCTTGCTTGACTCTTTTGATTCCTATGAACGGACTTTTGATCAAGAGAGTTCATGTATGTTAGATCGAAGCTGCTTACAGGTGACAGCTCAAAGTGAAACCAGCTCAAGGTGGGTGGGTTTAGTTGGTATCACCACTAAGTATCAAATTGAGTTTAGGTGGGTATTTACCACGGCGGGTTGGGCACTTGTGCATCGTTTTTGGCTTAAAGAACCGGCCATTGGAGACCGTTTTGGGGTCAAGATGAATGCTAATTTTTATGTTGGGATCACCATTGCTGATCAAGGCCGTTCCTTTAGCCCGCCGTCCCCCTCATTAATCTCGTCTTCCAATGGTATTTTTGGAGGAAGTGGTGATGAAATTGAAGCTTTACAACAAACCTTAAGCCAACCAGGCGCCTTACGGATTCATGCGAATTGGTTTGATGTTGATACTGGAGATTTTCCTTTTGATGACGCAATGATTGCCAATCTCTTGGTCCAGCAACAAAAAAATGACTCGGAGCAACATGATGTGATGATCGATGAGAACGCAACTCCAGGGACTTGTCAGCAAGCTGATACGGCTGAAATGATGGATGATATAGCAGAAGATGATCGTAATGAAATCAATGAGTAAGCTGAATAATCAGTTTTCTAGTAGGAGACTTAGATGAAGTCAAAAAAACAAAAAGAGCTTACACATTCATGGATCACACCAAGCATACTTTTGATTACATTCATGCTACTCATAGGCTTCTATGCCATCTGGCCTAATACTGTGCCCACCCAAAAAACAATTCCGGTAAAAGTAGCCAGACCCGTTAAGGCAAAAAACAGTCGATTAACCAAAGCGCAAGAATTTGAGTTGATCGCGCCCCAAAAAAAAGACTCTGTGGCTAAAAAAGGCTTAGGCGCAAGCTTGGCCGAGTCTCCTTTGCCCAAACCCGCATCAAAGTTATCCTTACCTAAAGACCTCAGTTTAGGAGAACACCTCATTCAACTCAAAGGTGGAGAATGGCGCTTAAGAATCATGATTACTTTGAGCTCTGAAAATAAAGACTTTGTTCGCTTTGCAAGCCCACTTAAAAGACGTTTAATTCAAATGCTTTTCTTTTTGGTGCATCACCGAGCATCAGAAGCCTTGAGATTACCTAGCGCCGAGGAGAGACTCAAGTCTGATTTATTTACTCGCTTCTCTAATGTTCTAAAGAAACAAGACTTTGAGCTCTATATAGATAGCTTCAGCTTAGAGGAAGTTGAATATATTCCTGAATAACCTACTTCTGGTTAAACCTTTTCAGTAAGGTCATCATAGGTCTTGACTGTTAAATCGTGGTGTTTAGCATTTAAATGACCATAAATACTCACATTAAAGAACTGTTTTACGTTAGTTCATGGAGCCAAAATGTTAAAAAGAGTTATGTTATTTATCATTACTAATCTCATGGTAATGATTCTTATTTCGATTATCATCAGTCTATTGGGGATCGATCCTAGCCTTACCGCCGGTTATCAAGGACTGGCCATCATGTGCTTACTTTGGGGTAGTGTTGGTTCATTTATTTCTCTGATGATTTCCAAATGGAGCGCCAAGCGAATGATGGGTCTGATCGAATTGGATCCAAATGGTAGCCATGGGTATGTGGTGGATATCATCAAAGAGTTTGCCCGCCGTGAAAAGATTCAAATGCCCGAAGTCTACTACTATGAGAGCGAAGAGCTAAATGCGTTTGCCACCGGGCCATCTCGCAACAATTCATTGATTGCTTTCTCAAGTGGCTTATTGCGAGACATGAATAAGGATGAAATCATTGGTGTTGCCGCCCATGAGTTAGCCCATATTACCAATGGAGATATGGTGACGATGACCTTAGTCCAAGGCATTGTAAATGCTTTTGTGATGTTTATCGCAAGAGTTGTTGCCATCGCCATCGACAATGCTCTTAAAAGCGATGATGAAGGCGAAGGCCTAGGCTTTTTCGCTTATTTCATTTTGATCAATGTATTACAGGCTGTTTTTGGCTTACTAACAGCTCCCGTAGTCGCTTGGTTCTCACGTCAGCGAGAGTTTAGAGCGGATGCTGGTGGCGCAAGATTAGCTGGTAAAGACAAGATGATTGCCGCTCTGCAAGCTCTTGACAATAAGTTTAGTATTGACCGCTTGGATAATAGCGAGCCTTCACTCAGCGCTATGAAGATTTCTGGTAAGGGCATTATGGCATTATTGTCAACCCACCCACCGATCGCCAAGCGTATCGCAGCCCTTAAATCTTAATCTCTAGCTTTATCCTCTTTGCCCCCAATCATCGGCCACTAGCATGAACCAAGCGCAACGGTCTTGCTGAGCCGAATGCATGAACCACAGAGTGGACCCCCTTTCGCCTTTTGCCATCTGAGCCTGCTTTAATAATTCTTCATCATTAATGGCATTGGCTTGACACATCACTTCACAAGAGGGGGGGGCTAACCATGAGGGTTTATTGCATAAAAATGCTTTTATGGAGATCTCTTTTTCATTGAATAGAGTAAAGAGCAGGGGGATTTCATGATGCCGAAGCCAAAGCGCTGTTAAGTTATAGTTGAGTGATGAATACTCGCTGATATGTTGAAACATACGGCCTTTTATAAAAAGACAGCGGGCATCCACTTTAATATCATTGAGCTGGAAGCGTTCTAAGGCTTCCTTACTTTGGCTTAAGGGGAGTTGGTGGTGAAATAAACGATGTAGCTTGCCACCAAAGCTATCTCGCTCATTAGGCCCAATATACTGATAATAAGTGTCCGGAAGTGAATCATCTAATGCTTGATGAGCCTCAGTTTTTGGTACTTGCAGATAGAACTTGGAAGCAAGCTCAAAGTGAATGCTTAAGCTTTGCATCTTTTGTACTTGCGTGGACTGATTTACTCCCAATGCTGCAAGCATTTTTACATCCAAGGTTGCCACTATATCGAGTGCGCCAAGAGTTTGCTTAATTCCATTGACCTGTCGGTAAAGTTGTATCTCCCGATGCAAGGTGACTGCTTTTAGGATATGTTCAAGCCAATAGTAAACCAAATGCTCATAATAGACACCAAGCCGCACCCGCTTGTGCTGCTTGGCATAAAAACTTAGCGCTTGATCAAGCCGATCCGGAGTTTGATCGAGTTCAAGCAAGTGAGGGCGCGCTTGCTCTAATGCTTTCTTTGGGCAAAGGGTCACTAGATTTAACTCATGCTTAAAGCTCTGTGTCCAATCTTGAGTATCAAGTGCTCGTTCAACCCGACTCATCAGATCACACGAAGCAATGACCCAAGCCAAGTCTCTCACTGTGATTGACACAATTTGAGTGAGTAGTTCATTCAGTAAACAATCGCTTTGATTAGTGCTGATTGGAGTTGGAATACTAGTGACTTGTTGCAGGTCTTTTTTCAAAACTGAAGATCCATTGTCAACTTAATGCTCATCAAGCTCTACTGACCATTGCACAGCGACCATTTTATTGACACTTAAGTCTTGCTCTCCATCCCAACGATAAGCAACTAAGCGACCTTTTTTGGCAATACTCCAATCAAGACAGGCCACCTTTGAGGTTTGGACTGCAAGTTCACCATTCATCCAATAGTGCCCAAAGAATATCGGAATTTCATCATCATATATTTTACAAGGAAGTGCGTTAAAAGGTTCATCAAGATCTAGGCCATTCACCTTAAATCCGCCCAAAATACATGACTCTCTCCATGTTTTGCCTTTAGTCCACCAATTCACGCGAGATCTTTTGCGTTCTTTTTGGCCTGAATCAAAATAACTCGCCCCTTGTGGCAAATCGACTTCGGGCCCCTTTAAGAGCAACTCAATTAAATCAAAAGCTTCTTCATCAGAGTGATAAAAGCGCTGATCAAAGTCAGTCCCCATAACCCATGCTTGGCCATTGTGGTGTAAGTATTTTTTTAAGAGCTCAAGTTTTTCATTGTGCCAATAAGCATGAATGACTCGAGCTGGCTGTCCACTTAGGGTTTCCAACTCAAGCCATAAGGGTCGGTTCTTAAACCACTCGATCATCTCAAGATGTTCTGCACTATGAAAGGGATAACAATCCAAAAAGGCTTGATGATGCTTAGTATTTGTGGAGCTATGTTTTCTAAGATAGGTACCATCGCCCTTTGCTGTCGCATAGCCCACTGCATTAAACTCATGATTTCCAATCGAAAGTTCAGCTTGGCCTGCATCCACCATTTTGCGAACTAATTCACATAGCTCCTTTTGCTTTGTACCTCGATCAACCAAATCCCCCACAAAAATAGCCTTACGTTTTGGGTGTCCCCAAACGCCATTTATTTCTTGATAACCAAGAGTACTTAATAAGCGCTTGAGCGCATCCACATAACCATGAATATCACCTATAATATCGAACCCTTGTGCCACTATCTTCTTATTATTCATTGATCTTCCTATTTATAGATTGAGTGATCATTTTCACAATTCCAACTATACTTTTTTAAGTGCTACACACTCTATACCAACGCTTTACTGGCTTAGAATCGGACGAGACTTGCACAAGTTTGTGTTTTAAATGATGTTGTGTTTGTCGCCAAAACTCTCGATCAATTTGGGCCTCTAATTCGCCATGTTGAGCATTTGAGATATATGTTTGATCACCGGGAAGATATAAACTGATCTCAGGTGCTTTAACAATGATTGGCTGAATTGGTAAGCTATGAGGCGATTCAGCTAGGCGCGTCAGTAACTGACTAACTGAGGCTTGCGAGCCCAGTTCATGCCTAAGTTCATTCAGTTCTGATAAGATGATGAAGGTGGGTACAGGTAAATCAACCAAACCACGATCATAGACTTGTAAGGCCTCTGAAATCCCCCACCATTTTGCTTCTGAAATCTCAAGCGGATCAACGCTAAGCTTGGTATATTCTGATTTTAAGCCAAGTCCCCAAATAAATGTATCATAGCGTTTCTTAAGTGCATTAGGGGTGAGCCAATGAGCAATTAATTGAACCTGAGTTGTGACTTCGCCTTGCCCTGCTGACATGAGTTCAAATAAGTCTAAAGCACATTCTTCTTTGGTTTCTCTAAGAGCAGTGCCCAAAGCTGAATACCACTCAGTAGAATCACGCATACCCCAAGCTTGATAATTAGGTGCTTGCTGAACCATTTCTTGGCCAACTTGCTCAAGTTTATGACCGATTTTATCATCATCTGCTTCACTTAAGCCTCCGGGAAATACCAAGGCATTGGGCCATACTCTAGAATGAGAAGCTCGGGTTAATAACAAAACCTTAATCTCTTGTGTTTCAGCATCTTCACACATGATCAGCATACTTGCTGACTTTCTTGCCTCAGCGATACTCATTGCACTCCTATGCTCTATGTTTTGTCACTGTAAATCATCATACTTGGGAAACAGGGCCTTTTCAAAACCTTTAGTCTTCACCCATAGTTCATCCCATTCTCCTTGGGCGCTTGAGTCTGCAACAATACCACCACCACTGTGGTATTCAACTTGATCCTCATCTAAGAAGATTGTGCGAATAGGAAGATTTAAATCTCCTCCACCAAGTGGATCAAAATAGCCTAGAGCACCGCAGTAAATGCCTCGTGGACTATATTCAAGTTCTCTAATGAGATCCATGGCTCGCTTTTTGGGGGCACCGGTCACACTTCCACCAGGAAATACAGCTGCTAAAATATCGATGAGCGTTACATGATCAAGCAATTCTCCTTTGATCACACTCACTAAATGATGCACTGTTGCGTAGCTTCTTGCCACTTGGTTCTGTGTGACTTGCACCGAGCCACTTTTACAAATCTGCCCCAAATCATTGCGTTCAAGATCTAAGATCATCACATGTTCCGCACGATCTTTAATACTTGTTTGTAGATCATGTAATTCTTCGGTATCCGCTTGAGCCTGAGCACGTCTAGGACGAGTCCCCTTGATGGGTGCTGTTTCAATCCATGATGCTTGATCTTGTTGATTTGATCGAGACCATTTTACAAGACGTTCGGGGCTAAAAGAAAGTAGGCTTTTTTGTTGATCTAGCCTAAGCAATGCACTGAATTGACCGGAATTTACCGACCAGATTTGTTGAAAAAGCTCAATCGGGTCGCAGCACAATCTAAGATGTTGCTTAAGTGCAACGGTCAAGTTCATTTGATATACTTCACCATCTAAAATGGCTTCTTGCAGTCGGTTAAAACTTTGTTGATATTCTTCAAAAGTACATTCTGGCACTAAACCATGACCATTAAGTTTTGCTTGCTCATTATATTTTGCTTGCTCAGAAAAGCCCATTTGGATCTTTCCTACATGAACTTTTGAGTAAGCCTCAGTGATTCTTTTCTCAATTTGATCAAAAACTACTTGCTCGGTTGCAATTAACCATCCCTCATGTTTATGCCTTAGCCAGATATAGACTGATTTATAGCGGGTTGCCCATAATGCGGGTGCAGAATGTGATACATCTTGTGCCTTTACCCCTTTACTTTGAGCCCCTAGTTCATAGCTTAAAGCACAGGTCACCATTGGAATCGAGTGGCCTAATGTGTCATGTAATACTGACCAATCTTGCGAAGTAATCTTTTCTTGCTGTGCATTATACCAAGGCTTAGAAATAAAGTGTTCTAGCTCTTTAAGTACTGTTTTTTCTTTGTTTTCAACCGCTTGTATTTCAAAGTTTATAGAAGATTCAGGATGAAGTAGAATTGCATCAAGGTTGGCATACTCTGAATCTGAACTGACCCCACTATCCAATAGGCTTTCACCTATAAATAGTTCACAGTGTTTTAACCATCGTTGCGGTGAACCAAGATTTAACTGCTTAGTTATAGGTTTGGCCATGAAATACTCATTTTTTAATACTGACTGTGCTCTAAAATATTCTTCTCACCATATTGAGTGAACTTAACTCAAAAAAAGTTGCATTTCTTGTCAATCATTTTTCTGAGAGTGTTTTTTACTTTACTAACAGATTACTTTGCTTTGGAATAGTGTTTGATTGATCTAAGTTACTTAGAACAACATACAGTAAAGCTAAAAAATTAGCGATACTTAGACTTAATCCTTATTACCAATTTATTGGAGTACAAGATGTTAGAAACTGATTCAGTATGGTCTAGAGCTTCATCTGGAGCCCCTGATGAGATCTCAGCAAATCTTTATAATGCTGTGATTGGCTTAACTTTATTATGGGGTTTTGGTGTAAACTACTACATGATCCAAGCCATTGATCCCATGTGGGTGATTAGTCTTGGTTTTTGGCCTATTTTTATAGGGTACATGATTTCTGCCTTTGCCGGTATTGCCATTTATACAAGTTCGGACTCGGCTCTTATTTCCTTTTTTGGTTACAACTTAATTGTTGCGCCAATTAGTGTTTTACTGACCCCCTTGATTCACTTTACCGACCCACTCATCATTCAAAAAGCGCTTTATGCTACCGGCGGTGTCACCGCGACGATGATGATGCTTAGCACAACCTTTCCAAGATTCTTTCTGAGCATCGGTCGAACCTTATTTATCTCATTGATTCTCATGATCCTGATTGAGGTTGGTATGATGTTAATGGGTATGTCTGAACCAAGTTGGATTGATTGGGCTGTCGCTGGTATTTTCTGTGGCTATATTGGCTTTGATTGGGCTCGGGCGAACGCCTTACCAAAAACACTTGATAATGCAGTAGATAGTGCTGCTTCTTTGTATATTGACATCATTAATCTGTTTATCCGAATTGTTTCAATCTTGGGTAGAAGAGACTAAAGAAAAGAGATGAGTTTTTCGACAGAACTTCGATAAATTCCAATAATTCCCCAAGTGTTTTCTGACTTTTAAAGTGTTCTATTAATCAAAAATTATAGTTCACTTTAGGTCTTCCGTTTATATCAAAGAATAAACAGTTCATGTTTATTTCTTTCAATGACATAGATCAGTATCATGCTATAATCTGTGTTTAAAGCGTATAGCTCACGATCATGAATGGAAAAGTTATGTCTCACTATTCCCTCTCCTTATTTATGGGGATTTCACTGCTCACAGTCGCTTGCCTTGATGCAAGTGCACCACCTAGCAATGATCAATCCGAACCTGATCAAACGCTCGATATGGAAATGATGCCCGATCAAGCTTTAATCGATATGACATCTATCGAAGTTGATCAAGACATCGATATGAGGCCACTCGCTGAAATACCAATTAAACCAGCAGAAGCGGTTGTTAAACTAAGTACAGAAGCCACCTTGGCGGGTGAGCTAAACCGAATCTCTTGCTTAATCTATGGCGATGATGGGCAGGTTTTACCCTATGATCCTGAATGGGGAACGCCTCGGTATGATATTCGTCCTCTTGATGGCTGGCAGTGGGATAATGAGGCTGAGGGGATTATTATTGGGGAAAAAGCCCAACAATACCAAGTCAAATGTCTTATGCCTAGCCTGGGTCTTAGATCGAGCTCAAGGCCATGGTTGGTTCAACCGGCAAGTTTGCAAAAATTAGTGGCTAGAGTCGATCAAGATATCTATGTTGCCGGTGATACAGTCAATGCTTTATGTGAAGGCTATGATCGTTATGAAAACCCGATTGCAAACTTGGAGATGGTGACTTGGCGATCACGACCAGAGCTTAATCAACTCGCCGCCAACTCACAGTCAGAGCTGAGTGCTCAGATCACTATTGCCGATCGCTATGAGCTAAACTGTGTTCATCCTGAAATGTCAAATGTTGATAGTACGGCGGTCAACTTTGATGTTCTACCGAATCTACCCGCAAACTTACGCATATTTTTTGCCAGTGGCAGACAAGTTTTTTCAATCGGTGACATCATCCAAGTCAGACATGAACTGACTGATATATATGGCAATCAAGTCCAAGGAGTCGTGGTTGAACAAGAGTTACTGCCCAGCCTACCCAGCTTTGGTGAAGGGAATTATCAAGCTAGTTCACCAGGTATTTATGAAGTAAGTGTCAGTGTTATGGGTGATACTCATGAACAAATGAGCCTAGAAGACACTCGCTCTTTTAGGGTAGAGGATGGAGCGCCTCAAATTACCTGTGATACTCCTTTATTTGGCGCCATGACTCGAATGGGCGCGCAGCAAGTCAGTGGACAGGTTCAAGAGCTCTCTACAGTGAGTAGCTTTACAGTGAATGGCATAGAAACCGAGCTTGATACACAGGGACGCTTTAATACCTCTATCCTACCCGAATGGGGCCTTAATGTTGTTGAATTAGTGGCTGAAGATCAGTTTAGAAATCAAAGCGTTCAACATTGTATGTTCTTTGCTTCTGCCGTTTATCTTTCGGAGTCCATTGGGATTAATGATGTTGCGCTTTTACATCTTGATCAAGCGGCGATTGATGATGGTAGCCCTAGAAGTCCGATTAATAGCTTAGGAGATTTATTAGGCGAAATCCTCAACTCAAGCGAACTTGTGACCACCATTAATCAAAGTTTACAAGCGATTAACCCTATCTTGCCTACAACCTGTTATGCAAATACCTTTTTTGGGTGCGCATTTTCTGCGGGTGTTCGTTATAACTCTAGCCAAATGAATGGACCCAATAGCGTCAGTTTAGAACTTACTACAGGTGGAGTTAACCTAGATGCGACCATCAGAAATATAAGTATGAGTATAACCGCTAGTGGACGGGTGACCGGCATTAATTGGTCTCAAGCGGGAAGTGTTGCCGTACAAAGTATAAGGGTAGAAACCAAGCTTGGGATTAGCGTAAGCGGAGGAATACCACAGGTGAGAGTTGTGGGAACGCCCACTGTAACCATTGGCAATATCACCTTAAGTTTAAATATTGGTGTTTCAGTGGTGCAATCTGTCTTAAATACCTTTCTCAACTTTGTTTTTGATGCCTTTGAAGGATTGATTGTGAATCAAGTTTCTAGTTTGGTTGAGTCCTTCATTACCACCGAGGTCGATACTGTACTATCTAGCGCTCTCAATAGCTTAGACTTTGAGGCGCTAGGCTTTGATTTAAGCCTACCTCGTCCGCTGGGCAATGGAACTTATGCTCTGTCGTTAGACTTTGCTTTAAACCGCATCAATACAAACTCTAATCGTATGCAAATAGGAATGAGAAGTACAGTTGGTGGACAGCGTTTAAATCTAGCAAACTCATCTGGGATTCCTGTGCCAAGTGGTAGTCGAGTGGTTGAGCTTGATCCCGGCTTTTTCAATGATGCCGCAGGAGCTGTTAACATTGGGCTTATGAACAGTATCTTGCATCGCTTATGGCGAGGGAACTACTTTGAGGTGAGTCAAAGTCCTGAAGCTTTTGGGGATGACATTGATTTTACTATGAACTTAATGACTCCACCGGCAATGGAATTAGTGGGTACGCAAAAAGACCTACGTTTACATTTTGGTCCTGCCATGGTTCAGCTGAATATTCCCGCTCTATTCTCCGAGGAGTTAAACTTACTCATCGGTGGGTGGGCAAGTAGCTCAGTAAATATCAATCGCTCCAACGAGTTACTCTTTGAACCGATCACTATTGATGATTTAGTCATTAGCTCGCCCACAGTTCAGCTTAACACTGAAGCTCTTGATTCTATTGAGGAATTAGTAGTTACGGTGATTCAAGATGTACTGAATGATGCTCTCAATCAAGCATTACCCGTGTTTCCCATCCCAGAGTTTGCCCTACCCAATAGTCTCAATGCCTATGGTGTACCCAATGGAACAGTTTTACGCGTAGAAAACCTTTCCCTCAGTAATGATGCAGCTCGTTTAATTGTGAAGGGGAACTTAAGATGATTAACCTATTTCGTGTTACACAAAACAAAGTAGTTCTCAGATTCATACATACTCTAGCTCTTCTTGTCATCTCAATGTATGGCGTAGCCTGTGATGATCCAGTAGCCCCCGTTACCAAGGTAGATCAAGCCGTGGATCCCGTCGATATGATGATGCCTGAAACTGACTTATCCACAGAACTTGATCAAGAGTTAACTGATCTATTTGTGGAAGATCAGGACAGCGCTGTAAATGAGATTGCTTGGCTTGAAATCGATATTTCTCCGGTGCGTTCTGTATATAGTACAAATGATGTACTTACCCTAAATATTGAGGCTTATGACCTGTATGGTGATTTAGAATCCACTCAAGCACTCAGTGTGAGTTTTGAATCACCTGTAGGATCCTTTCATACTGTAAGTAATGATGTTGAAATTGAAGAAATTACGACTGAAAGAGAGCTTACGGTTTACCTCCATCAAGAGGGCGAAAGCCTCATCAAAGTCTGTGCTTTAGATGCTGATTTACGCCCAACAACAGTATGCGCACAGCGCCCAATTCTTGTGGATGACTCTAGCCCTGAAATTATCGTATTTTGGCCACCAAGAGGTGCTATGCTCGCTGCAACAGACCCTTGGCCTATTTGGCGTGAATTCAGCACTGAGACCGTTGAACCGGAACCTACTTTTCATGGCTTACTTGAGCAAGCCGACAGCGACTTAAGTCGCTATATACCCATTTATGGACAGGTACTTGGACTAGGTGATGGTCGCCTAGACTTGAATGGGCTGCCTATCTCAGTCTCAGAGGATGGCTTTTTTAGTACGATTGTGCCAAAGCGCTCTGGATTTATTGAACTCAGATTATTGGCCGATGATGATATACGACTAAAGCCTAGTGTAAATCGACGTTGGATCCTTTTTGCTGAGGATTATCTTGCTCACCAAGAGCAATTTAGCAATATCCCTCAAGGAATCAATTTAGCCATTCATCAAAGCTTTGTTGATCAAAATCTGCCCTCTTTATCTGATCCACCCTTTCAAGTGACTGAGATTGCTCAATTAATCGATCTATTTTTGGGTTTAATTGACACAAGTCGTCTACTTGCTCAAGCCAATTTAATCAATAGTCCTGAATTAAGTCTCAGTATTGAAAATATTGACTTAGCATCACCCAATATTGAACTTCAAATCACCGAAGAAGGCTTAGCCCTATTTTGCAACCTCAATCAAGTGAATATCGAGATTGATGGTCAAGCCAACCTAGGCAGTAGTCAAATCGACTTAAGCGGTCAACTGACTCTATCCTTAAGCGCCTTCGCTGATTATCAACTCAGTACCGGACAGCAAACTTTAGTTGTTGATTATCTTGGGGGAGGCGTGGCGGTCACTGATATCACCCCAAACCTTAATGAGCCTGCTGCAAACGCGATTATTTCCGTATTAGATTCAAGTGCTAGAACCCTGATTGTTGAGCAATTAGAGGCTCAACTCAATCTACTGTTCCAAAGAGATATTCCACTATTACTAGAAACAACCGTTGATGATATCTATCAAAGTATTAACCAAATCCCACTCAGCTTAAACTCTGGGCTTGAGGGTAGTCCAACGGCCGAGCTACTTATTAATATTAATCCGCAGTCGGTGCGCTCTAGTACACAGCAACAAATTATTCTAAATGCAGATGTGAGCATAGAAAACCAAAGTGAAATCATAGCCCATCCCGAGTCACGAGGTATACCGCGTTTGGCATTAGATTCTCAACAAATCATAGACTCTTCACCGGTGAGTTTTACGATTATGCCTGAGTTTATTAATGCTCTGTTAGTTGAGGTTTGGAGAAGTCAACTTTTAGACTTAAGACCTCCACTGCCAGCAAGTGCTTCACTCTTTTTCAGTGAGGTTCAAGCTCATGCCTTATGTCCGCCAATTTTGACCATTGGCGAGTCATTTGAACCTTTTCCTTTGTATCTTGAGCTAGGTGCCCTGCGCTTAAACATGACCCAAACCGCTTCTAATTTAGATGACATTTATGAGATTTTCATCCGAGTAGGTGCAAGTCTGCAAGTCAACGGGGGTACCTTTACCATTCAATTAGAAGAACAGCCACAGGTTGACGTCAGCTTAAGTGAGCTAGGTAACGAGCGACCAGCCGTGACCGAGCAACTGATTGTGAACTTGTTTAGGGAACAAATATGGCCAGATTTAAGCACAGCGCTCATCAGTCGCTTAGAGCTTGGTATTCCCGATAGCCTTTTTAGTCTTGATGACTTAGCGTATTTAGGAATCAACTTAAATGAAGCCTGGGTTAGGCCTCGCTTTGAGCAAAGCACCCATTATGCCCCCAACGGAATTATTCTTGGGGGAGCACTGCTTTTTGACTTTCCCTAAGTTTCCCCAACGTAAGTCGAAGATCACTCAGGATAAAAACTAGAGGGTAGAAGCTAGAGGGTAAAATATACTTTCTGTAAAACTATTTACGAGACTTAACAGACTTTTTAGATTTAGAAGACTTCTTACCCTTATAAGACTTGGTTGATTTAGAAGACTTCTTGCCCTTCACTGATTTCTTCCCTTTAACCATGCGCTTACCCTTGGTTCGCTTAGCCGATTTTACGACTTTGCCACCGCTAAAGCGGAAGGTTTGAGACACTTTTTTCATGCGTCTCATTTTACCCTTGCGAGTAACACTTTTACCACCGCTTTTTAGAGTCACCACATAGGGACCAACAGGTACAATAAAACGCTTAGCTTTTTTGGCTTTGACCTTACCGCTCGCTTTACCGTTAATCACAACTGTTGCATCATGATTTGACCAAGCAACTAAAACACCCACATTGGCCTTGCGCTTGGCCTTTGGCTTAGCAGTAGCTTTTACTGGTGTCGCTTTAGACTCTTCAGCTTTAGGCTCTTCAGCTTTAGGTTCTTCGGCTTTGGGCTCTTCGGCTTTAGGCTCTTCAGCTTTGGGCTCTTCGGCTTTGGGCTCTTCGGCTTTGGGCTCTTCGGCTTTGGGCTCTTCGGCTTTGGGCTCTTCGGCTTGGGGCTCTTCCGCTTGGGGCTCTTCGGCTTGGGGCTCTTCCGCTTGGGGCTCTTCGGCTTTGGGCTCTTCGGCTTTGGGCTCTTCGGCTTGGGGCTCTTCGGGTCTGGGCTCTTTCTCTTGGGGCTCTTCTTTTGTGAC
>CAKZRU010000098.1 GCA_937146725.1 uncultured Myxococcales bacterium | reverse complement strand
TTCTCTCTTAAACTTGGGGTTTCTTATCTGTAGATCTTCTATTAGTTCATATTTTTCAATGACCTTTGTTTCTGATTTATCTATATAAAACGCTTTGACTTCGCCAATCATATTAATGAATGAACTAAACTCAAGCTCACTCAGTGTAATATGATAGCTTGAAAAACCATCATCTTTACGGTCGAGTAGCTGAAAGGCTGTACCAAAAATAGCCGATGAATTACCTCGGTTAATCTCATCGATCACTAGGGCTACATTTTGTATTTTTCCATCTTTTGGTGTCATAAGATTTTTATATGCTTTGGCAAGCGCGGTTAAGAGATGCCCCGGATAAAACTTATACTCCACCTGAGAACTACCATCTTCTCGCTGTTTAGACAGGGGAAGTAACTTTCCCATAAAATCGCCATAGGTGTATTCAGGATGAAAAACAGTTTTAATAATATCTGAACTTGAAGTTTCCGGATCAATTCCAAGCTCTAAAGGAAGGATCTTTTTGTCTATACTATGGCTTTTACCAGTGCCTGGATTACCAAATATTATACGTTGAATTGGTGATTTACTCATTATTATACCTTTATTTGTGTCGTTAATTGGATTGTTATATTAAAAGTCGGGCTCATCAAAGTCGGGCTCATCAAAGTCGGGCTCATCAAAGTCAGGCTCATCAAAGTCAGGCTCATCAAAGTCAGGCTCAAAGTCTGGTTCAGGAATTGGAAAATCATCATCTTCATTGAGCGAAGGGTCAGCATAAAATGAAGAGCCTCCTTCGTCAACATATCCCATACAATTAAAGCAATAACCATTAACAGCGTCACCACAGCTTGCACAAATACCACTACTCATCTTTTCTCCAATCGTAGCTCAAAAGTTATCTTCTGCTTTAACAAGCTGTTACTTAATGTTCAGACAAAACTTAAATCATTTATTTATAAAAAGAATAGATTCATTAGCGACTCCCCACTTAGCAAGGATACAAACATGAACAGGCATGAAATAGTCAAGTTCTCTAAATCACCAACAAACACATACTGTCCTTTAAATCATTGGTAGCTTTGGCTAAGCTAATCAAGCTGACATGAATTGGCTATGTTCAACTCAAAACTGTGTATGATATATTTAAACAGCCTTTACCAATAGTGATGGATCGGGTGCACTTAATGACGATCTCTGATGACGAGCAAAAAAAGTTCCTTCAAGATCTCCAAACTGGTGATCCGGTTGCCTTTCGCCGTTTGATTGAGCAATACCAAAGACCCATCTATCGTCTTTGCTTGCGGTTAATGGGGAGTGAGGCCGAGGCTGAAGATATGGCGCAAGAAACCTTTATTCGAGCTTCGCAAGCGATCAGTGGTTTTCGTGGGGATGCGTCCTTAAGCACTTGGCTTTTTCGTATTGCCACCAACCTTTGCAAAAATCGCCAAGCTTATCTCAAAAGACGTAAGCAGCAATCCCATGATCATCTTCCGGTTCTCGAGGCTAAAAAAGGTGATATTTGGCAGGATCAAATTCATAATGCTGTTTCTCATGATCAGCCCGAAGCAACGATTGAGAGCAAGGAAGCTGAAACGATGATTATTAGAGCTTTAAATCAGCTACCTGAAAAGCAGAAAACCGCCTTAACTCTTAGAGATATTCAAGGCTTAAGTTATGCTGAAATTGTAGAGATTACCGGCGCATCTTTAGGTACGGTTAAGTCGAGAATTCATCAAGGTCGTCTTCTATTGGTTAAAACCTATCAGGCCCTTCTAAATGGCGAGAAGGAGGGACAATAATGTCAGAGCAAAAGCAAGTACTCAATGAAGCAGAGATCATTGCGCTTTTAGAGCGTGTCGAGACCACTGCTCGTCAAGAAATAGATCACGAAGAAAGCGACTCTCAGGCCTTGCTTGCCGACTTAGATCCAGCGCTACAAGAAGAAATCAATCAAGCCCTGCAAGCACAAAGACTTCTTGCTCAGCTCAAGGATGTTCAGCCTCCTCAAGATCTACCGATAAATACCGCTCGGCGAGCTCGGCGTAGACGGCGCTTGCAAGAGAGCCAAAACTCTAAAAGTTGGTTAGATTTGAGCTTAAGTTTGGCCGTATTGGTCTTAATTGTGGTTTTACTGAGTATTGTGGGGCAACAAGTACAGGATAATCAGCGCAAGCAGCAGATTGAAAAGATTGATCCGGTCAAATAGGCATAGTGGCTGTTGCTAAGGCTTCTGCTACCTAAGAACCTCAGCTTCAAAAGATAAGCGAGTAAAAAGTAAAGCTGAAAAGGGTGTGGACCAGGTAATGTTTATTTGCTGTCCGACGCTGTCTTGACTAAACTGAGTACTGAGAGGCAGAAGGTCTTGTTGAGGCCCTAAACTGAGTTGACCGGCTTGTTGGGAAGATAAATGCGTAATGATTACCTCGGGCAAAGCAAGAATCGTTTCAACTTTTAGGTCACTTTTAGTATTTGAATCAGTACAAGCCGACATGACAGATGCAATCTGAGCTTGCTGTTCTTCAGAGAGTTCAAGTGGCTTTGTGGCAAATGACTTAAGCCAAGTATCCAAGCTCAACTCACCTTGAATACTTGGTAAGGGAGTTTGTTGAGAAGAAAGAGCAAAGGGTTTGAGGATTTTAATGCGACAGCCTTGGATTTGAACACGTTCTTCGCCTAAAGCCGGTGGCCTTAAGAAAAAGAAACCGAGCAGAAAATATAAAGACTCTAGTAATCTAAACTCTGAATAAGTGACCAAAGACTCAACTTGTTGCGCAATGTTTCCATAGTCTAAACTTTGCGCTAAATCCCCTTTTGTTGCCGCTTGTAGCCAGTTGTCCGCATGAATCGCTAGTTCTATTTCTAAAGTGAGCCTTTGCTTACGCTGGCGCTCATGCTGATAAATCCCAACAATACTATCAATTTGTAAATCTTGGAGCTTAATCCACATCAGTTCTTGATCTAATAGCGACATGAAAGGCCTCCATCAACGGGAATAATCGCGCCGTTAATATAGGGCGCATCTAACATGATAAAGCGAACTAACTTGGCAATATCTTCCGGCGTTCCCCCCTTTTTCATGGGAATACGTTCGGCAAGTTTTTCTCGTTGAGCATTAGTATAGCCGGGAGGCCAAGCAACCTGCCCGGGACTAATCCCCACACAGCGGACAGCAGGCGCTAACTCAACAGCTAAAGCCCGCGTTAGACCAATTAAACCGGCTTTGGAACTACTATAATGAGCGTAGCCCCTAAGGGGACGTTCAGCGCCAATATCGCACAGATTTATGATCAGCCCTTGTGCCTGCTTTAAGTGATTTAAGAAGCCTTGACTCAGCAAAAAGGGCGCTTGCAAATTAAGGGAGAACATTTCCTGCCAAACCGTTAAATCAAGCTGCTCAAATGCGACCGGACTAAACAGTGAAGCATTATTGACCAATAAATCTAAGTGCTCCACAGCAAGACTGACTTGACGAATAAGGTCTTGGCAGGCGGATGCCTGTCTTAAATCAGCTTGGAATAATTGTGCGGTCCCCCCCAAGTCTTCAATATATTTTTGAGTATCTTGGGCACCGCTTTTGTTTTGGTGATAATGCAAGCACACATGAAACTTAGCTCGGGCCAGCTCCACAGCAATCGCTTGACCAACTCTTGCGCCGGCACCGGTGACTAATGCGATTTTACGCCTAGTTTTTGAGTGAGTTTCTTGCGCTTGACTCATGCATAGCCCTCGATCGCCAACTGTCCACAAGCGCCTGACTTTTCGCGACCTCGCGTAACTCTAATGGAGCAGGGCACGCCTCTTTGTTTTAAACCTTGATCAACCGCCAAAACTTCGGCCTCGGTTGGAGAACGAAAAGGACTATTTTTGAAGGGATTAAAGGGGATCAGGTTAACGAGCGCTCGTAGGCCGGTGCAGAACTCAGCAACTGCATCCAATTCTTCGGGTGAATCATTCACGCCCGGTAAAACCACATATTCGAGCATTAAAACTCTGCGTCCGGGTAAGGGATGCTTTAATAAGGTTTCTTTGAGTAGAGCAAGCGGCCATTTTTTGGCCACAGGCATGATCTTTTGACGGGTTTCATCTCGTCCGGCATGCAAGGAGAGCGCTAACTGAACCCGTCCTTCAAAGTCTTGCGAAAAGCGTTGCATAGCCGGTACTAAGCCCACTGTTGATACGGTCACTTTACGAGCCGAAAAGCATAAGCCATGCTGTCCTAATAAGACCTTTAAGGCCGACCGAGTCCGCTCATAGTAATGCAAGGGTTCACCCATGCCCATCAACACCAAGTGACTTAGGACTTTTTGATCTTGGGGACCGCTCTGATTAAACTTGGTCTGCACATATTGAAAGGCTTGATACACTTGAGCCACAAGCTCACCGGCACTGAGGGTACGCTTTAATCCCATGGTACCGGTGGCGCAAAAGGCACAGGCCATAGCACAGCCCACTTGGGTAGAAACACACAGTGTATAGCGCTCACGCCGCATCGGTAATAAAACCGCTTCAATTTGGGCTCCATCATATAGCTCAAGTAACAACTTTTCGGTGCCATCCGGAGATTTGACAGCGGTCACAAGACGAGCTTGAGCAATTTCACTATGCTGGGCAATCACTTGCGCATGACGACCCAAGGACTCGATTTCTGTCAAAGCTTGTTGTTTGACATGCAAGCCTCTAAACACTCTTTTGGCCTGCCCTTTACCAACGCCCCAATGATCGAGAGCAAGCTCTAATTGCTCAAAAGTCAGTCCTAAAAGATCGGTTTTATTAAGATGTACCGGCAAGGAAGCCAAAGGGTCTGAACCTGATTCTGAACAAGGCGACATGATAATCCTTAATGAGCCAAAAGTAGTGTGCGACCTACTGTTATATGAATACTCTTAATTTAAGTAAACTTTTTCCCAAGTATTTCTTGCTCAAAACTTGCGTCTTACATGGCAGTGATATGAGTAGATACATGAGTCGTTCTACAAGAGAAAGGCGTAACTGACTATGTCGAATTCAGTTGTTCAAAAGCCAATGCATAAGTCCAATACAGAGCTTGATGAGCTTCATCATGTCGCAATTCAAGTCGAAGATGTAGCTAGAGCAGTAGAATGGTATCAATCCATGTTTAAATGTGAAGTTTCATGGCAGGACTCCACTTGGGCCTTGCTCACTTTTGCCAATACTTCGCTTGCCTTAGTTGTTCCCGGTGAACATCCACCACATCTAGCTTTTACTATGGAACATGCTGAGAGCATGGGGACTTTGGTGACACACCGCGACAAAACCCGTTCACTATATTTAAAAGACAGTGAAGGCAATGTCGTTGAATGCATGGATCCTAAGAGTTTGGGTTAAACAAGATCTCATTACTCGAAGCGTGCATTATCAGGCCAGCCTTGACAGAACCCGCAATATCGGTTGGTATCACTACCGTTAAGGCAAGCTTCACAGACAAAGTCATCATAGCAGTCCTCTCCCTGGCAACGTGCTGAATCGGGAAGCTCTCCTTGCACAAAATCTACCATCCAGTCCAAAAGTTGAACCTCGCCATTTGTGCTTTGAGTGACTCGATCATACATAAAAGCATAGGGAATCACACAGTGCATGGGACCCGGCGCAACAAATGATCTAAAGTTTTCAGTTGCCGCTTCTATTGCCGTTAAGCTTGCATTCATTTGAGGATTCCAATCGGCAGGATCTCCACCCATAGCGGTAAAGTAAAAGCGCTGATCAGCATCAAAGGCCGTTGTATATTGTGAAAATCGTGCTTCTGGTAATGAGTTGGCAATTTCAATGTAAACATCATTTAAACTGAGCTCGACAATCGGTCGTTGTAGACCCTCAATCCAGTCGGGAATATTGGTTTCCGCATCCCAGTTGGGTAAACTCATTTCTAAAAAGTCTTGGGTAATGATTCCGGCGCCAGAATCTGCGATGACCGACATCTTACTCATGGGATATAGATCCGCAAGATATGCACTGTGCATCGCTGCTCCATACGCTCCGGCGCTGCAACCGGTGACAAAGAACTCGTTGGGGGCTGTATAATGATTACTCAACCAAGTGAACACTGATTGAACGTTGACAAATCCTTTATGCTCAATCACCAAGTCTTCACGGTATGTTTGGGTTTTATTGCCCCAATGGATATCACCGGTGCAATACGGGATATGAATTAAGGTCCAATCTTTAAATGGATCATCATCTCGGTGATTGGTATAAAGGCCATCAAGACCTTGGTTTTCTAGGGCATCAGTAAAGTCTGCAATCGGTCGAACTCGATCTTTAAAGATAGAATCAGCAATAGAGCAGGTAAAAGCATCCCAACATGCACCTCCTCCTTCAAAATCGACAATGACTTTGTTTGGATCACCACCTCGTACATAAAATCGATATTCTCCACCGCGTGAGCAGATCGTATCTCCGCCTGGTAAATATTCCGCCCAACGCCCAGATGCAGGAGGAGGGTCATTGGGACCTAAAGTGGGTGGAATATAACTTTCACCCGCTTGTTCGCCTGCAACTTCACCCGCTTGTTCGCCTGCAACTTCACCCGCTTGTTCACCTGCAGCTTCACCCGCTTGTTCACCTGCAGCTTCACCCGCTTGCTCACCGGTCATTATACCGGCCATTTCTGAGTCAGTAGGATTTACAGACGGCTCATCTTCACAAGCCCAACTCGTGATCATGACCAGAGTCATCCATGAGGTTAGATAGGTGGTAAAGTATTTTTTCATATTGAACTCCTTTAAGTATAATGAAAAGAATCAGCGATATAAAACCGCGATATAAAAACCATACTCTAAGAAGAGATGACTTCATTGATGAGGTTGCGTTTTAAGATAACACTCGCGCACAGTATACCACCAATCATGGCACCTCCAACGCCCGCTGTTGCCACATCTTGCCCAGTTAAATACAAGCCCTTAATCCCAGTGCTTGGCCGAAGGCTTTTTACGCTGAAACGCTGTGGATCATGTTGCAAACCATAAATCTCTCCTCGTTCATAATTACAAAAATGTCGGGTGGATAAAGGAGTGGATAGTTCACAGTGATCCAAATGACCTTTCAACTGTGGCTCTAACTCGTAAAGTTTGCCAAGCATCCGTTCTGAGATTTGAGCTTTTAAGGCTTCATAATCGGTGCCTCGTTTATGCCATTTGGTATCAAGCCAAGGCTTAAATTGCTCAAAAGAGGCCACAGTGATGACTTCTACCGTGCTTTGATAAGGAAAGCGTTCATGCCAACTTGGATCTTTCGCGGCCGGAAATGAAACATAAATGACCGGAAACTCTGCATTGGTATCTTGATTAAATCTTTTGACCAAACTGTCATGATCAAACTCAGCGGGATAATACCACCAATTGGCTTTGGGTAGATTTAATTCATCCACTCGGCCTTTAAATCCCAAATATAGACATAAATGAGAGGCTGAATGTTCAACTTTTTGTAAGCTTTTTTCCAAGCCTGAAGCTGAGCGATCATCTACTGATAAAAGGTGTTGAGCTGTGGTTGCTATTCCGGCTCCACTAATCACCAAAGGTGCATTTAATTCACGACCATCGGCCATTAAAACACCTACCGCCTTACCCTTTTGAGTAATGATTCTTTTCACTTCAGCATTGACTAAAATCATGCCACCAGCCGCTTCAATCACCGGTGCAATCGACTCATAAATACGCGCTGAACCACCCACAGGATATGCACCACCATTAAAGTAATGCCTGACTACCGAAGCATGCATTGCAAAACTACTTTGCGAGGGTGGCAAGCCATAGTCTCCATATTGCCCGGTCAAAACGGCAATCAATTTAGGATTATCGGTGATGGATTGTAAAACTTCTAAAGTGGTTTTACCGGCAAACTTCATAAAACCACGTCGCATCATGCCACCGGCCACTTGCGAAGCGAGCTTGGGTAAAGCTTTTTCAGCAAAAAAGCCTTTTGCTTCTCGAGCAGCACTTTGTACAAGCGCAACATATTGATCGATTGCGACCATATCTTTATGATCGGGAAAGTATTGCTTTAATTGTTCAGTCCAAGCTTGACGGCCTTTGACAAAATCAAAGATTTCGTCACCAAAGCGAACACGATCATAGACCTCTCCCATATCAGCCCACTCTAATGAACCGTCATTAATGTATCTAAATAAGCGCGCTAGCATACTTTGAGGTCGCATCACCTCACCAATATAATGCACACCAACATCCCATTCATACTGCTTGCGCTTAAAGGTATGGGTATAGCCACCGGGCGCATAATGTCTTTCAAGGATTAAGCAGCGTTTACCAGCCTTTGATAAAGCGACAGCAGTGACTAACGAGCCTATGCCCGAACCGATCAGGATTGCATCATAAACATCAATATTTTGCGTACGTTTATATGATAAATAGGCCATAGGACTCCTTTGGGGATAAGCAACCTTTAAGCAACAATCTTCATCCATCTTTTAGGTTTATGCTTTTAGCCTAACAGATATGAATGGAGATATTTATGTTTAATATTGATCACCACATCAAGAGGCCAATGAACTCATGACGAGTTTTTAGAAATGGTTCAAATGAATCGAACCTTACAGTCCATGCGCCTCAAGAATATCCACTAGGCAGTCAGTAAAGTTGGGGTCATCATTGGCGCCTTGTACGCGGTGATATGACTCAAAGCCACCAGCTAAGGCCTGCTCTTTATAGGTCACATCCATCTCATACAAGGTTTCTATGTGATCAGAGGTAAAGCTTACCGGATAAATCAGTAAGTGACCACCTCGTGATTGTGCAAGTTCATCAATGGTTTCATCGGTATAGGGCTTAGTCCATTCGACCGGCCCTACCCTGGATTGAAAGCAGAGATTCCAATGGATTCGCTCAGCTTGTTGTGGGTCAAGTTGGGCCAAAATTCGTCTTTTGACCTCATGGAAATGTCCTGTTGTTTCAGTCACATAGGGGTCACCCTTGTCTCGGTAGCGTTTAGGAATACCATGTGCAGAAAACATCACAGTAATGGGCCCTTCGGCTTGGGTTTCAATCACCTCATCAAGCTTTTTCTTTACTTCACCGGTGCTGTAGTCAAGAAAGCTTTGATTGTGCCACCATGAGTAGATACGGGTGCTATCCACTTCTTCATTGGGAAAGCGTGCCTTGATGGCGCGATCAACCTCTCTTACAGAAGTGGCGGTCGTGCTATGGCAAAAGTGTGGATACATGGTGACAATAAATAATCTGCCCCCATCAAACTTAAGCTTGGGAATTACATCTTCCGCAAAGGGAGCCGTATATCTATTGATCACATGCACATCGGTATTAGGATTATTTTTTCTAAGCAGAGCCTGTAGTTGATCCGCTTGTTTTTGGGTCATCTTATTGATGGGGGAATAACCAATCTTTGCATACTCATGATTAGACTCCGGCGCTCGCTTTTTACTAATTCTCTTGGCAAGCAGAGTGCGTAAAGGGGCAAAAGGAATCTTGATTACCAATGGGTCATCAAACAAAAGAAACAAGAACGGTCTGACTTCTTCTTCCTTGGTCGGGCCCCCAAAGTTACAAAGGATAATTTCATCGGTTTTGGTCGTCATTAATCAAAGTCCTAACATGCCATGATAAAGAGCGCTTAAACTTCTAGTGAATAAGTGGTGATGAGTTCAAGCTTTATGCATTTTCTATTTCAGATGCACAACAAGAACAAAGTGTCTCTTTTGGGATGAGATTTTTTTGCTGGAGAAGGTGTTGTCTCGCGTTACTCAGTAATCAGCACATCCGATCTTACAGCCTAAGCTTGCTAAGGCTAAACTTAGATAAATGTGGTTTTTCTAACATTCAATAAATAACCCTTATCGAATCTTAGTTTACAATTTTAATTTTAAATTTTAGTTTGTTAAAAATATATATGATCAGGCTTGATATTAGTTATTTTGTATTCCATGTAACTATATTCTTTTACCTAATATCGTTAACTAAGATTTAATTTAAATATGAAATCTTGATCAGTAAAAACTTAAGTCTTCATGAATTATAGTATCTAAGTAAATTCTACTGACAGAGAGCTTGTTTCATGATTTGCTTTATGACTCGCTAAAAAATAAATCAAAAGAGGAGTTCGGTTATGAAAAATAAAGCGTTTAATCAAACGGTTGCTTTCACTTCAGGAAGTGTTGACTTTTCTAAGTTAGACAAGGCTGATTCTTCATCTTTAAACATTGACTCTAGTATGGAAGTGCCTGAAGCGGAAGCGCTTGAAATGGAAACTCATGAATCAATGACCGAGATAGAAGATCCTCAAGTAGCTCAACATCAAATGCAACATGAGCAACAAGAACTGATTGCACCCGTGTTACATACACCGGTTCCTCGACCTCAAATCAATATGACTTCTAGTCGCGAACTCAATCAAGTTCAGCAAAATACTCAGTACCAAGCTGATCACTCTGAGCCAAAAATTGAGAGTGGTGAGCAAAAAGTTTATGATCGATTTAAAAGAACTATGGAAGTCAATACACTGGAGCTTTTTGAAGGAGACTCTAATGCCACCGGAGCCGCTTGGATGATCAGAGATCAAGATGATGTGATTGAGCATAGAGAGCGTCTTGGTCTAGATAATAGTGAGTTTTATGAAGGCTCATCTAAGGTAAAGACTATTGTACTCATCATCACAATCAGCTTGAGCGCGTTGGGTATTTGGTACTTAGTTTCGGGAATGTAAGCGATGCCGCCTCCTAATTTTCAACTTTTCTTCTATAGGTTGATTGCTACATTTACTCATCCTTTAATGCTTTTTGCCTTATTATGCATTGGTATTTTGCTTATTCTTGCTATCTTAAAACAACCTAAGAATAGTACTTCGGTCGAGGAGTCAATCAGTCTTTTTTATCGCCATCTTAGTCAAAAACATTGGAATATGGTGTGGGCTCATTTAAGCCCTAAATTACGAGCTGAATTATTAAATGGACAACGACCGGCGATTGCTAAAAGAGGTGAAGCCGGTATTCAACAAATCGAACAGATGTTGGCAACCCATCCCATTGTTTTTGCACACTTTGCTCCCCGAATGCTGAGTAAGCATTTAGTCCCTTTAGCTTCCGAACATTTACAGATGCTTATGGTGCATACTAGAGTTGCCCCAGGTACTCCCGTGGTAACCTTGTGGTTAGTCAGAAGTCTGCATAGCCAAGGCCATTGGTTTGTAGAGGAACTGCTCATTCATCCACCGAATAAGGAAGCGCCCCCTTATACCTTGAGTGGAAAGCGCTTTGCTAAAAAAAATGAGCAAGAGGCTGAGCAAGAGGCTGAGCAAGAGGCTGAGCAAGAGGCTGAGCAAGAGGCTGAGCAAGAGGAGGCAGAAGTGATTCGTCTCTCTCATCATGATTCAACTCAGAGTTAAACAGAATCATTAAGAGTTCGAGAGAACCAAAGAGTCATCGCAAAGACTAAGTCATCGCAAAGACTAAGCCATCAACCAAAGAACTCAGCTTTTAAGCTCTAAACCATATGGTAAAAGCAAAGATGCTTTATCATGAATGAATGAATGAATGAGTGATTGACTTAACTCAGTTCTCAAAGTGATCTTTTGTGTGATCACTTTGAGTGACCGAGCAAGCAATGAGCTCAAATCGGCTACGATCTTATCGCTTTGAGATCATTACTGAATGGTGACACTGACTGTAACAGCACCAGCGCTTGATTCTCCAAAACCGTCAACAAAGACAAAGTAGATACCTGCAGGTAGTGTCTCGGTGAGCGATGAGTTCAAGCCAATAGAGTCATCATTGTAAGCATAGGTATCAACCCCATCACAAAGACCAGCTCGCATGTGGAGATAGGTGTCAAAGTCAGAATCATAAGTAATGGTAACTTCTGACTCTTGCTCCAAGATGATCACAAATGGAACTTCAGGGCCATTCGCTGACGAACCGCGAGTATAGTTATTGGCTCCACTTGTGGTGACCATAAAGTTGGTTGTTTCAGTGACAATTTGTAAAGGCTCATTGTAAAGCTCACAAGATGGTGACTCGGAAGTACCACCTGCAGCTACACAAAAATCCTCATTTGGATAGTCAATATCACCATCCATATCATTGTCGATCCCATCAGAACACTCTGGTAGAGCAAAATCAGGCTCTGCATCAGTGCTTTCACTAAGGTCATTGCTACTTTCACAACCAATATCTTCAAGGTCGATTGAGTTATCACCATCATTATCAACGCCGTCACCACATTCGATTGTCTCAAGGGCAATATCAACCGTGAAGGGGTTCTCTACTGCACCCGCTGTACGGTGAACAATCAAGAAGTAAAGTCCAGGTTGAATGCTATTAAACACTCGTGGTGCTGGTGATGAAGAAGTAAAGCAAGCCACTTCAGAGTCCTCAACATCACAATCGCTACGAAGCGCCATGTAAACCGATGAGAAGTCATCAGGTGCATCAGTAGCCGATACTGTGATGCGAGAAAGCTCATCTACATAAATGGGGTAGACAGCCTCTTGACCCGCGCTAAAGCCACAGCCAACTTCAGTACCTGAGTAGTCCACTTCTGGACTAAACTCAAAGCTACCACCTTCGCTTGTAACAACTGATGCGATATCGTAGTTTTCACAACTTGGCATCTCAAAGCGATCACCAATCGTTGTACATTCAGGATCATTTGGATAATCGATTTGACCATCTTCATCATTGTCAATCATGTCAGCACATTCAGGTGTGACAAACTCAGGATCAGCATCGCTATCCTCAGTTAAGTCTCTTAGACTTTCACAACCCAAGTCATCAGCATCGATTAGACCATCTGAATCATTATCAATTCCATCAGCACACTCGATGGGGTTGATCACCACATCGACAGTAAATGGCTCTTCTACCGAGAATTCTGAACGGTGAGCAACTAAGAAATACATACCAGGCTCAAGGTTGTTGAAGACTCGCTCATCACTTGTAAATGCTGAATAGCATTCGATTTCACTGTTAACATCATCACAGCGAGTACGAAGTGACATATACACAGAAGCCTCGGAACCATCATCATCGGTGAGAGTTACGGTAACATTAGAAACTGAGGTGATTTCAAGAGTTAATACAGCCTCTTGGCCAGCGCTAAAGCCACAACCAACCTCGGTACCTATATAGTTTTCTTCTGGCGCAAAGTTGTAAGAGCCACCTGGAGCCGTAAAGGTCGCTAGGCTTTCATAAATCTCACAGGTTTCACGCTCATAGATATCACCTGCAGCCTCACATTGAGGATCTTCAGGATAGTCCACAAGACCATCACCGTCATTGTCTTCACCATCAGCACATACCGGAATCACAAAGTCAGGATCAAGATCACTATCCTCAGTGCTGTCTAATGCATCAATACAACCCATGTCCTCAAGGTCAATCATACCATCAAGGTCATTATCAAGTTCATCAGCACACTCACGAGCAACCAAAGTCACATTGACTTCAATCGGGGCAACATCCAATGCATTGACTCGCTTGACATGTAGGTAATAACGACCAGCGGGAAGTAAAGATGCTGTCTCGGTTGATCCATTTCTTTGGAGATTACAAATGACTTCATTGCTTTCTTCGGCCTCATCTTCACATGTAGCACTACGTAAATAAGCATAGCGATCAAATGAGCTACCATTGAGAGTGATCTGTGCGTCAGAGAGCGCAGGCACTTCAAAGGAAACAACAGTCGCAGTTCCATGAGCGGTTGCTCCCTCACAGCTACCAAGATCTTCGCTATCAACAAACTGATCAGGATCAATCACGATTGAACCGGTGCTATCAGTAAAGCTAAGGTCTACAGAGTCAAGCGCTACACAACGAGTCGCCTCAGTACCATCACCGGCAGCTTGGCAGTCGGTATCATTTAAGTCAATGAAGCCATCTTGATCATTGTCGATCCCATCAGCACATTCTGCAAGTTCAGCAGGATCGGTTTCATCTTGATCGCGAGCTGTGCTACATCCTGGGTCATCGCTGTCAACAAAGCTGTCCTCGTCATTATCAACCATATCAGAGCAAGCATAGCTTGGTGCGTTTTCCGATACGACAAAGATCTCGATATTGAATGGGTCACTTGAAGAACGATGCGCTCTAAAGAAATACCAACCGGGCTCGACACTGGTCACAACAAATACATCATCATCAAAGAATGAGCGTAGGCATTGCAGTTCTGTATCTACATCATCACAAGTTGAGCGAAGGGCACGAGTCGTTCCTAAGTAAGCACCATTATCATCAACAACGATTGCGCCAATAGTTGAGGTTTCTTCAACATGAATAGCGACCACAGCTTCACCAGAGGTTGATGAACTACAGCTGTTGACATCGCCAGTACTTCCATCGGGAACAAAGCGAACTCGTCCGCCGGTACCGGTGACAATAAAGGGCTCTACGTTTTCACAAAGTAGAACTTCGTATTGGTCACCCGCACCAGTACAATTTGGATCGTTAGGATAGTCGATTTGACCATCTTCATCATTATCCAAGCTATCTGCACAAACAGGAGCTGGACCTTCATAAGTTTCGCTTGGGCTATCTCCTGTAGTACAACCACTGTCTAATAGGTCGATAAAGCCATCTTGATCATTGTCCACCTCATCATTACATTCGGTCACACGGCTCACCATTTGCATATCAACGGTGATAGCACCACTGTTGCTAACACCACCATGCTCAACCATTAAGATATACTGACCAGCAGGTAATAGTTCGGCAACTTGAGTTTGCTCATTACTACCAATGCCATTGGCACAGAAATTCTCTGAGAACTCATCATCACAATCAGGGCGAACCGACAGAATATAAGAACCGGTTGACTCGGTAGTCTCACTGCCTTCAGCATTGAGTGTAACAAATACATCTGAAAGTTCAGGCACAGTAAAGGCGATGGCAGTTGGCTGACCAATGTCAGCACCACAGCTTGCTGTTGTTAGGAATGGAGCAACGATCAATGGATTAACCACAAGGCTACCGTTCATCTCTTGGTCAAGCTCAATCTCTTGAGTTGGCAAGGCAGTACAATAGGTGGCATCAGTAGTGTCACCGGCGCCTAAGCAGTCAGGATCATCAGGATAACCAAAGAAACCATCACCATCAGTATCAGTACCATTAGAACAGTTTGTAGCAGCTACTGCATTATCTTCGATAAGATCAGCAGGGCTTTCACAACCATCATCCATTAGGTCGATCATACCATCTTCATCATTATCCAAGCCATCAGTACACTGTGACTCTGGTGGAATAATAGGGCTGATCCCGATATTCATGGTCGCACTACCCGAGTTGCTTGAACTAAATCCGTCCATAAAGACATAGTAAACGCCTGGATCAAGTTGCTCAATCTCAAGATATGGAGAATTAAAGATACCATCAGTACCGTTGCTGTCATCGTTAAACGCAATGGTTTCGCCAAAGTCACAATCATTGGCTCTAACATGTAGATAAGCATCATAGCCAGAGCTAGGATTAGCAATTTCAAGTGATACAGCGGAAGGCTGAGTAATGACTAAAGCAACAGGGATTTCAGGAGAAGTCGCAGAAGAACCATTAGCATAAGCGCTTGAGGCGGTGTCAACACTTGTATCAAACTCAAAGCTTGTTGAGGCGGTCACAACTTGGATAGGCTCATTGTATGCCGCACAGAAGGCCGACTCGGAAACTGCACCAGCAGATAAACAGAAGTCATCAGCTGGGTAGTCAGTTTGGCCATCTTCATCATTATCAACGCCATCAATGCACTGTGGTTGAATGAGGTTTGGATCGATTTCGTTATCATCAAAGCGATCTGTACAACCAGGGTCAGCAGGATAGTCGGTTTGGCCATCAGTATCGTTGTCAACTCCGTCCGAACATTCACTTTCAACGACTTCACAGCTTGGATCTTCGGCATCGGTGAGACCATCATTATCATTATCCATGCCATCAGCACAGGCAATATCACCGGTTTCTTGTGCATTGATCGTGACAATCATGGTTGCACTACCAGAGTTGGTTGTGCCATATCCATCCATGAAGACGTAGTAAATACCAGGCTCCATTTGATCAAGTTCAATATATGGTGAGTTTGTCGCCATATCGGTCCCGAGATCTTCACCGCCATCATCGCTATCATCATTAAAGATGTAGGTTTCACCATCATCACAGCTATTGCTACGAACATGTAGATAAGCATCATAACCCTCTGAGGGGTTGGCAATTTCAAGACTGACTGTTGCAGGTTCGGTGAGAACAAGTACGAAAGGAATCTCAGGAGAGCCGGCTGAAGAACCATTTTGATACCCCGAAGATGCTTCCGGAGAACTAGTATCAAAGGCAAAGCTTGTGGTTTCAGTGACCACTTGTAATTCACCGGTATAAGCCTCGCAGAACGGCGCTTCACTTGCTCCGCTAGCACTAATACAGAAGTCATCACTTGGATAGTCGGTTTGACCATCTTCATCATTATCTAAACCATCAGAACATACCGGTACTTCTAAGGTAATATCAGCTTCATCGTCATCAGAAGGAGAGGAACAACCAGGGTCAAGTTGGTCAATGAGGCCATCTTCATCGTTATCAAGCCCGTCACCACAAACAGCAGGAGTATAAACGTCTACAGAGATTGTGGTGGTAAACGGTAGTGGATCAGCGCCACTAGTACGTTCTACAATCAAGAAATATACACCTGGTTGAACATTTTCAAAGCTACGTTCATCAGCAGAGGTAGAAACGCAGGCAATTTCACTATTTTCTAGGTCACAACGTCGACGTAAACTCGTATATACACTCGCAAAATCACCATCTAAATCAGTCACTGATACATTGATTGTTGAGAGTTCTTCGATGGTAATCGCATAAACAGCCTCAGCACCTGAGCTAAAGGCACAGCCAGAGATGAGATGATCTTCGTTGATTACCGGATCGAAACTATAAACTCCACCAGCCATGCTGACTTCGATGGCATCATTGTTAATACACCGTCTTTGCTCTACATCGTCACCTGCAGCAACACAGTCTGGATCTGCGGGATAGTCAGTTTGACCATCAGCATCATTATCTTCGCCATCAAAGCACTGGGGCACTTGGTCAGGATCGGCTTCGCTTTGGTCAAATTGTTGCGTACAACCGGGGTCATTCAGGTCAAGAAGACCGTCAGAGTCATTGTCTTCTTCATCATTACATTCACCGATACGGCTGGTAAATCTGAAGTTCATGTTCCAAGACTCAGTGGGGAGTTCAACACCATCTGCACGTTCTACTACAAGATAGTAAGTACCAGCCTCAACCAAAGGTAGGCGGGTGCTACTTGCGTTCAGACAGGCAAGCTCACTTTGCGTAGAGTCACAAGCGTTATAAAGAGAAAGTAAAACATCTGAACCAAGACTTAGTCCTGAAGCACTAGTGATTGATAAGTCAATGTCACTTAGCTCATCAACAGTAAGTTCGATGACAGCCTCAAGGCCTTCACCTTGTCCACATGAATTGCTAAAGAAGTTTCCGCCATCAATAAAGCTATGAGTGACCATACCACCCGCTTGACCAATCGCATAAAGTGGAGTGGGAACATTACAAACAGGATTTTCGCTAGCGCTGCCCGCTGCAAAGCAACCGCTATCATTAGGATAATCGATTTGGCCATCTTCATCGTTATCTATAGTGTCAGAACATGCAGGTGTTGTTGCCTCATCGGCTTCATCACCATCAAAGGCATTGGCACAACCTGGATCAAGTGCGTCAACTAAGTTATCGCCATCATTATCAATCTCATCATCACAAGCAAGTTGCTCTAATGGGTTTACAGTCACCGAAAGCTCACCTGTACCACTTGCTTGGGCAAAGCCATCAACAAAGATCATATAGCGACCACGCTCTAAGCGAAGATAGCTCAAAGATTCATCGCCAAAGCCATCAGAACAAGAACTGCGAGCTTCGGTTGCCTCACAGTCTGAACGCATGAACAAAACAGCATCAAAATCATTATTTGTTAGCAAAATATCAACTTGAGCAGGCGCATCAAGTTGTAGTTCGATCATTTGCTCGCCACCGGTATCAGATCCACCGCAACTTGCATTATTATAGTTGCTCTCTAGGTTGGTTGTATCGATACTGACGATACCGCCGTCCATACCAAGAGTTGCGTGGGCTTGGATATTTTCACAAGCATCTGCCTCATAGCGGGAACCAGCAGCTACACAGCTTTGATCGGCAGGGTAGTCGGTTTGGCCATCTTCGTCATTATCAATCCCATCAGCACAGATCGGTGTAAGAGCAGGATCGGCCTCACTGTTGTCATTGCCACGACGACAACCTAAGTCAGCAAGGTCGATCAGCATATCACCATCATTATCGATGCCATCATTACATTCAGTCACTAGGCTGGTTACATTGACGTCAATAAATGGGAAATCAATGGGTAAAACGGCTTCATCAGCTTGGTGGGCATCGATAAAGATGAAGTATTCGCCCGGCTCAAGGTTAAGTGCACGCAAGGGAGAACCAAAGTCTTCATTACAAGCAATTGTGCTGGTTACATCATCACAAGTAGATCGAATATATGCCGAAAACGGAGCGTCAGGATCTGCAAAAGTGACCTCAACATTTGAAGGTTCGGTCAAGGTTAAAAGAACGATTGACTCGGGGCCACTATTCGCCCGGCAACCATCGGTAAAGCTTTCGGTCATCATTTCATCAAAGGTAACCGTAATTGAACCACCTTCGTCATCTAGTTCAAAAATATCACTATAGTCATTTTGGCACAAACGAGCTTCGCGATTCGCACCAGCAGCATCACACTCCGGGTCGGCAGGATAATCTGTGAGTTGGTCTCCGTCATTATCGATCCCATCACCACACTCGGGTAGGGGATCAGGATCAGCTTCGTCTGCATCATCAGGAGAATTACAGCCAGGATCAAAAAGGTCAATTAAGTCGTCCCCATCATTATCAACCTCATCACGGCACTGAGGGGCACCTTCAGAAATCACGCTGAGACGGAAAGGACCAGGGCCAATCGAAGCGCTGCTTGTATCAACATAAATATAGTAGATACCAGGGGTCACGTCAGTAATTTCTACACTGGTACCGGGGGTATCTGGTAAACCACGGGCGCAATCAAAGTCGGCGCCAAGCATGTCATCAACTCCTTCACAAGAGTCTCTCACATACAAAACAACCGGATTGACGGTCTCGGGGAAATCTGTGGTAAAAATAAGCCGAGAAAGAGGACGCGTTACCTCATACTTGAAGGTTGCCTCTGGACCAGCATTACCACCACAGCTACCCTGAGTTTGACTCATCCCAAAAGTAGCTAGGTCATAGTCAACATAATCGTTGGTTTCTAATGCAGCATTAAGATTAATTAAGTCACGATCATAGCATGAGGTTGGCGCAGGATCATCTGACTCATCATCATCATTGGCATCTGCACAACCGGGATCAGCAAGGTCGATCGCGCCATCATTGTCGTTATCTTCCTCATCGTTACATTGGGTTGTAGGCATCTCACCAGCAGGCATTTCACCGGCAGGCATTTCACCGGCAGGCATCTCACCGGCAGGCATTTCACCGGCAGGCATCTCACCGGCAGGGACTTCACCGGCCGGCGTTTCACCGGCGGGCGTTTCACCGGCAGGCGTTTCACCGGCAGGCGTTTCACCAGCAGCGACTTCGCCACCATTGGTTTCATCGATTTTACCATCATCACAGCCATAAGCAATTAAGCTTAAGAGGACTAGGTATTTGGAGAATCTGTTCATTTTAACTCCTAAAATAAGTGATGAGGGAAGCCCCCTCATTTAAAAAATTACAGTCGTTTATGATTTGTTGCTATTGATCAGCAGGTTAAAAATATAACTTTATTCATTGTCGCCTAAATCGCATAGGCCATCACCGTCGGTATCTACACCATCATTCGCTGGGTTTTGGGTACCTTCTACTGCGCAATCATCACAGGTATCAGCATCAGTATCCGAGCAAACAAAGGCATCTAAGTCGTTGGTATCATCATCATTCAGAACGGTGTCACCATCTTTGTCGTCATCACAGAGATCACCGATGCTGTCAGAGTCCATATCAGCTTGGTCTTCATTGGCGAGCTCAGGGCAGTTATCAGCATCATTCAGAACAGTGTCACCATCTTTGTCATCATCACAGAGATCACCGATGCTGTCAGAGTCCATATCAGCTTGATCTTGGTTGTTGATGGCAGGGCAATTATCTGACTCGTTAGCAATCTCATCACCATCTTGATCATCATCGCATAGATCTCCCAGCTCATCTTGATCAATGTTAGACTGGTCTGAGTTAGAGACATCCACACAGTTATCACATACATCGCCAACCCCATCTGTGTCGGTATCTGTTTGGTCTCCATTACTTATGGCAGGACAGTTATCGCTATCGTCATCAAAACCATCATTATCATCATCGGTATCGCCTAAGTCACAAATGGTATCACCATCGGTGTCAACACCGTCATTGGCAGGATTTAAACTACCGACAACCGAACAGTCATCACAACCATCACTGTCAAAGTCGGCGCAAGAGAAGCGATTGAGGTCATCACTATCAACACCACTTTGGATTCCGTCGCCATCAGCATCGGAGTCACATACATCGCCAGCCGAGTCTCCATCGAGATTGGCTTGGTCTGCATTGGGAGCATTTGGACAGTTATCTTCGGTATTGTCAGTTCCATCACCATCAACGTCTGCATCACAAACATCACCAATGTTATCACCATCAAAGTCGGCTTGATCATCATTAGCAATCAGTGAACAGTTGTCATCGGTATCCAATACACCATCACTATCATCATCATCATCACAGACATCACCAAAGGCATCACTGTCTGTATTGAGTTGCTCTGCGTTAGTAATTAAAGGACAATTATCCTCGGTATCGGCTACATCATCACCATCATCATCAAGATCACAGACGTCACCTACGTTATCACTATCGGTGTCAAGCTGGTCAGGGTTGGCAATATTGATGCAGTTATCTTCTGTATCAAGCAAACCATCATTGTCAGTGTCATCATCACAGGCATCGCCTTGATCATCATCATCACTGTTGGCTTGGTCTTGGTTTGACACAGTGGGGCAATTATCTTCGGTATCAATGACTCCATCATTGTCATCATCGTCATCACAAGCATCACCAAACTCATCATTTTCATTATTTGCTTGATCGCTGTTAGCTAGAAGTGGACAGTTGTCATCAACATCAAGAACTTCATCATTGTCGTCATCATCATCACAGGCATCACCTAGTTCATCACTATCGGTATCAACTTGGTCATTATTAGCTACGACAGAACAGTTATCTTCGTCGTCTAGGATGTCATCATTGTCATCATCAGTATCACCAGCATCACAAAGACCGTCGGAATCGCTATCTAAGCCATCATTGTCAACTTGACGACCATTGCCGGCCGAACAGTCATCACAACTGTCCTCATCTTCATCACCACAGGCATTAGGATCAAACTCTGTACCAAGTTCATCTTCATTGATAATACCATCACCATCGATATCAGTGTCACCCAAATCACATAAACCATCGCTGTCTAGGTCATCACCATCATCAGTAGGACGATTAAATCCAAGGACAGAGCAGTCATCACAGCTATCCATATCGCTGTCTTTACAAACAAACTCGTTTAATGGGTCACTGTCCGCTTCATCAGCAACTCGATCGTTGTCATCATCAGGGTCGCAAGCATCACCACGACCATCTTCGTCATAGTCTAATTGGTCGCTATTTGGAATTTCGGGGCAGTTATCACCATCTGGGCCCTCGTTGACGCCATCGCCATCAACATCCTCGTCGCCACTATCACAAAGACCATCTTCATCCAAATCGGGGCCGTCATTATTCGCTTGAGGCCCTTCACCAAGAATACAATCATCACAACCATCACCATCAAGGTCTTGGCAAATAAACTCATTGAGTGGGTCTGTGTCTTCTGCATCTACAACACCATCATTATCATCATCATCCTCACCATCATCACAGATGCCATCTTCATCATAGTCGGGGCCGATACCACCTTCACAAGGTGGATCTAGTCTTTGGGCATCAACGGTGAGCTTAACCCAGCCACCATCACCAAAGCGTGTATCAACCACAATGAAATAATCACCCGGTGCAGCTTCTCCAATGATAATACGACCACCACCAGAAGGAGCGCTTGCACCATCACTACAGCGGTATTCTGTATTGGATGATGCACAGTCACTACGTACATAAATGACGCTTGGGCTTTGAGTTTCTGAGTGGTCGGCACTAATTTCTAAGCGGGCGTTTTGTGGATTACGATAGCGGAAGATCACTTCTTGATTGCCATTTCCACCACAGCTACCGGCCAAATTACTTCCACTTGCCTCATCTGTCGCTGTATTCACAATCGCTTCGCTTTGACCAAAGAAATACTCTTTAAAGCGAACACCATCACCACAAAGCTCTAACTCGTCGTTTGCTGAAGCAGAGATACAGCCTGGATCTAATGGGTAATCGATGAGCCCGTCACCATCATCATCATCATCATTACTACAAGCAGGATAGCTTTCCGGATCGGTTTCATCACGGTCCTCAGGAACTTCACAGCCCGGATCACGAGGGTAGTCAATACGACCATCACCATCATCATCTTTACGATTCAGACAAGCGGCAAGTGGGACTTCTTCGATAGTCAGATCTACCACACCACCAGCACCCGCTACACCATCGACAAAGATAAAGTATTCACCTGGTGAAAGGTTTTCAACGCGTAGACTATGTCCAAAGGTATCTGCACTTTGGTCTTCGCGAATACAGCCAAGTTCAAAATCAGGGTCTAAGCATTCAGTTCGTCTTACATACAGGGTTGTTGGTACATCTGTACGTTCTCCACCGGTTGTGATCACTAAGGCTTCAACTGCTTCTTCAAGCACATAGCTAAAGACAAGCTCTGGGCTACCTTGACCACCACAAGAGCCTGCACTTTCAAATAAACCACGGCTGGTGTTAACAGTCACTTCTTGTTCATTACGTAGTCGTGGCGGATCGTAAATATCACCACAAGTCCCCCGCTCGCTATAGTCAGCGGCTGAAATACAGCCATCATCTTCTGGGTAATCAGCATAACCATCACGATCATTATCAATGCCGTCTGTACATTGAGGAGGTGGTGTTTTATCTGCTTCATCACGATCACCGCGACCAGTACAACCCGGATCTAATGGAAAATCAACAAGGCCATCACCATCATCATCCAAGCCATTATAACACTGTGGTTCTAAGGAAGGGTCGGTTTCATCAACATCACCGGCCGCATTACAACCAACATCAAAAGGAAAGTCGATCGCTCCATCAAAGTCGTTATCTAGACCGTCAGCACAGGCTGGCTCTCCATCGGCCTCACTCTCATCTTGATCAGCCGGTGAAACACAGCCTGGATCTTCTTCATCTGTGTAGTTATCTCGGTCGTTATCAATACCATCTGAGCACTCAGGCGGAATCAATTCGTTATATTCATCATTATCATTAGCGGAACCACACCCTGGATCTTGGGGGAAGTCAGCAAAGCCATCTTGATCATTATCCAAGCCATCATTACATTCAGGCACTTGTGGATCATCACCGGCGGGCATTTCACCAGCGGGCATTTCACCGGCGGGCATTTCACCAGCGGGCATTTCACCAGCGGGCATTTCACCAGCGGGCATTTCACCAGCGGGCATTTCACCAGCCATCATTTCGCCTGCTTCAGGACCTTCGGGATCGCTGTCACAAGCATGTACACAGAGGCTTAGCATGAGAGCTAATAAGGTTTTCAAACTTAGGGCTTGTGTAGAAAGCAAAGCATTAGAGTTGTTTTGTAAAGAACAAAGCGGTTCTTTTAAAGGCGAACTTTTAATCGAGGCTTTATTTAATTCTCGTTTATTTTTCACGTTTTACCTACATCTAGTTAGATCAAGAAAGAGAAGTGTGTTTCTATCTTCTCAACTTAAGTTAATTATCAACAAAACAGTACACCACAAGATGAAGTCTCTTGGTACTGATTTTTAACAACTTAAACTTGAAAGCAAGCATCGACTCTTTATCAATAGTAGGTTATCTTAAGTCATGCTTATCTATATTGTAGGTTGAAAGTAGAGGATTTGATGCTAGGCGATACAAAAGAAATCGAGCCTTTGATCCAAGCAAAACAAAAAATTAGTGCCATTTTACGAGGATTGGTGATCTATGTTCAACAACTAGAAGCCGGCAATTTAAGTAGTGATCCGGATTTGCTAGAGCCTTTACTCGCGATTTCCTCCAGTGTGAGAGATATGGTGACTCTTGTACAAGATAAACTACCGAGTGATCTAAGCACTGGCCAAGAGATTCAAAAAACTCTCGATGATGGGGGATGGCATAAGTTTGAACGAAAGTTTGTACATGATCTTCGTAATCCTCTTGGTGTCGTTCTTGGTTATAGTGAGATTTTAGAGGAAACTCTTGAGGAACTGAGTGAAGAAGAAGGTGGTATTGCTTGGATGGATAGCCTCAGAGAAAATGTAGTGATTTTCTCTTCTCAGCTTCAACATTTTAACAAGTCAATCGATGGTTTCTTTCCACAAAGAGCGAACTTAGATGTGCATCGTTCTACTTTGATCCCAATGGCTGATTCGCCTAGACCTTTAAGAACGCCAGCACCCATGCGACCGGTAGAAAGCTTACTGATTCCTGAAAATCAAACCTTGAGTGAGATTCAACGGGCGATTACAGAGTATCAGCAGGAGAGTTCAAGGGTCTTAGTGATTGATGACAGCCAAAGCAATCGTGATCTTTTATGCTCTATGCTCAGACGTGAAGGCCTTATTGGTGAAGAAGCAGCCTCTGCCGCAGAAGCACTCAAAAAACTAGAAGAAAAAGACTATGACCTACTCCTACTCGATTTAGTCATGCCCGGTGTCACCGGTTACGATCTTTTATTACAACTTAAAGAAAGTCCTCGCTGGCAACATTTGCCAATCTTAATGATTTCAGGGGATAGTGAGATTGAAAGTGCGATTAGATGTATTGAAGTAGGCGCGGAAGATTATCTGCAAAAACCTTTTAATCGCGTATTACTTAAAGCTCGTATCAGTGCGTGTATTGAAAAAAAACGCCTTGCGGATGAAATGAAGGCTCAAAATGATCGCTACAAGTCCTTATTGACCCGAATTCTACCCGAAGCCGTTGTCAAACGCTTAGATAGTGGTGAGCAAGAAATTGCCGATCGCTTTGAATCAACCAGTATTCTTTTTTCAGACTTGGTGGGTTTTACCAAACTTTCAGCCCGGCTTTCTCCAGCGGTCTTAATTAAAACTTTAGATAAGGTTTTTTCGGCTTTTGATGCGATTGCGGAAGAATATGGGGTGGAAAAGATCAAAACGATTGGTGATGCATATATGGCAGCGGCAGGTTTACCGGTTGCCCGCGAAGATCATGCTGATGTTTTGTTACAAATGGGCTTAGCGATGATCGCTAAATTAGCTGAGCTTAAAGAAGCATTAGGTTTACCTTTAGAGATGAGAATTGGTATTCACAGTGGACCGGTGGCTGCCGGAATTATTGGTGAAAAACGATTTTTATATGATGTTTGGGGGGACACTGTAAATATTGCTTCAAGATTAGAAGCAAATGGCCAACCAGGGCACGTACATCTGTCAGAAGAAACCAAAAATGCACTGATCCAAAAGGAAGCCTATCCCTTGATTTCAACCGGAGGTGTTCACCTTAAAGGGAAGGGATTGGTAGAGAGCTACTTGATTACTCCCTAAAGGCTTGAGGTCGTTGCGATTAAGCGAGTTTATGGGCCTGCTTCACTTTCTTGTAGGCAGGCTTTAAATACGAAGTGTTTGCTAAAGTACTGAGAGAGTATATGCACCGTTTGAGCAGGAGATCGTTGACGACTTTGCTCACTGATTAAATAGTAAGTGAGATGGTTCAATTCTGTATCAAGCAAGTTTTTAATATCCAAAGCTCGGTCCGCTTCTTCATGCAATATACTGGCGGCTAGTGCTTTATGAGATGCCTCTAATTCGTTCAATATGCCAAGGTCGGCAAGACCGCTATTCAGCAAGGCTTTGATTGCAAGATTTTGATGCATCGCTTCGGTCAGCATTAATGGGCAGCGGTTAAGCCATAAAGTATCGACTTTTAAATCTTTTTTACTGAGATGATTAATCAATTTAATTGAAGTTCTTAGCGAGGCACTCTCAGGGGCAGCCACAACCCATATATGAGTATTTCCTTGGTAGAGCATTTCTTCTACAGAGAGACCTTGCGCCTTAATTTGCTTTAATACATCACCAAATAGACTAATAAATTCAAGTAGATCTTCAATAAATGCACCAGCGGTCATTTTTGTAAAAGCCTTAAGTGCAATGGTTTTACTCAGGCCAGCTAAGGTACCTCTCAAAGAGGCTTTTTTATTGAGCCTAGAGACTTTTATATCGGCTTCTGATTTAAAGAGCCATTGCAAGGCCGGTCCATCCAAAGCTCGCTCCAAACGCTTAGGAACTTCAAGTAAATCAAGAGCATGCTGTGAAGGTGGAGTGTCTAAGACAACAACATCATAATCTCCACAAGAAATCGCCTGATAAAGCTCATGAATCGCCATAAGTTCTTGGGCACCGGCTAGAGAAGTACTAAAGGCTTTAAAATATCTATTATTAATGATTTTTTGACCTATATCTGGACTAGATGCATAGGTGTTAACCAAGCGATGACTCGTGGTTTCTCTATCTAGCATCATCGCCCAAAGATTCTTGTTGAGTGGTGTTTGTGATAAAGAACCACTTAAATGGTCTAAGCCTAAGGATTGTGCTAGACGTTTGGCCGGATCTATGGTGATCAAAGCAACTTTTAAACCTTGCTCAGCTAAGCTTAATGCCCAAGCAGCGCTTAAGGTGGTTTTACCCACTCCACCATTTCCTAAAAAAAGATGAAGTCGAGTTCTAAACATGAGCTTCACCTTTTTGCTGATCTAAAGCATCCAGTGCATAAGAAATAGACTCACGAAGCTTAGTTGGCGTTTGAGTTGGAAAATAAGGTAAAAATGCACGTTCTCCGTTGATTATTTCTAATTTAGCGATTTGCTTCAGTTGTTCCTCATATACCGCGTTTTTTTGTTCTAATAAATGAGATAACCATAATTGGTTTTGAAGTTGCTGTGATTGTTCTAAGCGCTTTAAAATCAACGCCAATGATACCGGTGAGTGTTCTGAGTATACAACTTTATTTAACCAAAGGGCCTGTGCTGATAAACCAAGCATATCTAATGCTTTCCACAGTTCTTTGCTTTCTTGAATTGGCATTTCTTCGGTTGTGCTCACCACATGAATACAGCAACGCTTAGCATTGGAGAGTAAAGCCCACATTTCATCTGCTTCTTTACGCATATTTCCGCTAGGTACAACATCTTGAATCACAAGAGGAAGCTTTAAAAAAGTCAAACCATGTCCGGTTGATGGTGCATCGACAATAATTCGATCCCACTTATATGTGTGCGAACTTTGGTTACGTTCTCGCTCATGGTTAAAGGCCTTACCCAATGCGATTAAGTCAGCAACACCTGGTACAATCGAGATTAAGGCACGAGTCAGAGGATTTTCTGTGAGCAGTTTTGACAAAGCTTTGAGCTTAAGCTTTAAAGCCCCATATTCACTTAAGGCCGACTGTGTATCTATACACACCGCATAAAGGTTATCTTGTAATTCTCGCACTTCAGAATAAGAGGGCGCAACTTCAAAAGCATGGCTCATCATTTCTCGATCATCAACTTCGCAAATCAAAGTTTTTAAACCCTGCTTAGCAAAACTTAAGCCCAAGGCCATAGCCACTGTGCTCTTTCCCACGCCTCCCTTACCCATAATGACATGAAAGCGCCTTGCTAAAAGATCTTGATTGGGCAATTTCATCTGCAGGTACTTAGAGTCTGATATAACAGCATCTTGACAAGAGGCGTTCCGGTTGGAATGAGGCATATCGCTATTATTTCTTACGACTAATTCGGGCTTTAAAGTTGGCTTTTTCTGTGCTGTCCCATTCGCCTAAGGCATAGAGGATAACAAAAAAGAGTAGACCCAATGAAGCCAAAGACAGCAAGAGGATTATTTTTGAGTCACTGTGAATCTGTTGACCAATCAACCATAGAAGTGCTGAGCATACGAGCACTCTGATACTTGTTCCTAAAGGTAAAGCGACCCCAAAGAGTTGCTTTAATCTAAACAGACCCATCGCTAGTCCAAAGGCAAAGGTAAATAAAGCCACCTGTCCGGCAATTGTTACATATTCAATGACGGAGGTCGCTGGCTCTGTCCAAGTACTATAAAGTGTAAGCCAATATAGACCCAAAGCAAGCCCTACTGTACTAACACCAATGACGAAGGCTGAGCTCGCACGACCAGCCGACATAAGCAGTGTATTGCACATATTAAATAGGGTAAAACACAAATAGGCAGGTGCAGTCCAAAGTAGAGCATGAGTCATTTCACTGTAACTGCTTGGAAATAAGCCTGTGACTGTTTGGGGTAAGGCAAATAGACCAGCACAGGCTGCCCCTACCAAAATCAGCAAATAGCGAAGTGTTTGGCTGATATATTGTCGACTTTTTTCTTCATCTTGAGCAAAGGTCGCTTCACTGAGCAGAGGAAAAATAACAAAAGTGACCGCAATCGTGACTTGCCAAGGTAAGCGAGAGACTTGTAAGGCTAGGTTATATATACCCATAAGTCGATCGGACTCCATCGCTCCTAAACTTGCCAAAGCAGCCGGTTTGAGCATAAGGAGATCTAATTTAAAAATCAGATTAAAAACCAAGGTATAGGCCATAACTTGCAAAGCATAGCCATAGATTTGGCGTTTAGGTGAGCTTTGTCCCTTAGAGCCTAAGCCCACTTTAAAGGCGGCAATAGCCATGATCAGTAAGGCTGCTAAAGCAAAGCCTCCAAAAGCACCGGTTACTCCAAAGCCAAGCGAAACTGCACCTAAGATAAGACTCACTTTTAACGTGGTAAAGCCAGCATCATATAGAGCTTGTGCTTTAAAGTGCTTACGCCCATTCAAAGCCCCGATAAAGACCACATACAAGGCATAAGCAAAGAGAACGCCACCAGCGGCTTGGTATGCCGAACTGAGCTCAGGTACACCACGCGCTTGAGCAAGCCATGGTGAAACCAACATAAAGCCACCCCCCACAAGAATGCCCACACTTAACATGAACCACCACATTTGCCAAAGCGCGCCTTGAACTCGATCTTGATCTTGGCCAAATTGACTTGTCCATTTAGAGACGGCCTGCATCCCACCCGTCACAATCATCATACTCAATATACTTAAAGTATTATTAATATCGGAGTATTGACCATACAGAGCAGCACCATCTTTGCCCATGCCAGCAAAGAGATAAGGAAGCCCAAAAGCAATCAAAGCCCCCCCTACCATAAACCATAGTTTAGCACCGGTAATGACTAAGAGTCCTCCACCCACACTGTCTTCTTTATTCGTTTTAGAAGGTGTATCTAAGACCTTAGCTTGGTTTTCTTTGGCTTCATGGTTTGTGTCTGTATCGTGGTGATCCATAGCATAACTCTCTAGAGCAAAAGAAAATGATGATTCCGTTCTGCCCTCGTTTTAACTTTAATTTGGTGCATATAAAGCATAGTCCAAGTGGTGGTTCAAGTAATGAAAAGCCGACTTGTTGATTGTATTTGTTGCTTATTCTTGTCGAGGCGTAAAAAACCATGTAAAGCTTAGCACCTCATTTAATCACTCTTTGAACATCAAAGTTCACTTGGACATGAGATAAAGGATAGCAAACCCGATGAACATTCATGAGTACCAAGCCAAAAAAGTTCTCAGCGCCTATGGGGTCACAGTACCTCGTGGTGAAGTTGCTTTTACTTCTGACGAAGCCGTTGCTGCAGCCGAAAGACTCGGTGGCAGTGTATGGGTTGTTAAAGCACAGATTCACGCTGGTGGACGCGGTAAAGGCGGCGGTGTTAAACTGGCCCGAAGTATTGAAGAAGTACGTAGCATAAGCGACGAAATCCTAGGCATGAATCTTGTTACACACCAGACTGGTCCTGCCGGTCAACTTGTTCGACGTATTTACGTTGAAGAGGGCGCTGACATCGATCGCGAACTCTATCTTGGTGTTGTTCTCGACCGTGAAGAAAGTCGTGTTTGCTTTATGGCAAGTACTGAAGGCGGTATGGAGATTGAAACAGTCGCTGAGGAAACGCCAGAAAAGATCCTTAAGGAGTGGGTTAACCCTGTGACAGGCTTAAGCGATTATCAAGCTCGTAACTTAGCTTTTGGTCTTGGGCTTGAAGGCAAGGCTGTCAATAAAGCGGTTAAGTTCATGAAGGCTTTGTATAAGGCATTCACCGAAAAAGACGCATCACTTGCAGAAATCAATCCATTGATTGTGACTAAGGGCGGAGATATTGTTGCTCTTGACGCTAAGATCAACTTTGATTCTAACGCTCTTTACCGCCATCCTGACATCATGGAACTTCGTGATGAGGATGAGGAAGATCCAAAAGAAATCGAAGCGAGTAAGTTTGACCTCAATTATATTAGTCTCGATGGTAACATCGGTTGTATGGTCAATGGCGCCGGTTTAGCAATGGGCACCATGGACATCATCAAGCACTGTGGTGGTGAACCGGCAAACTTCTTGGATGTTGGTGGCGGAGCAAACAAAGAAAAGGTAACTGCTGGTTTCAAGATCATTCTTCAAGATCCAAATGTTAAGGGTATTTTTGTCAATATCTTTGGTGGTATCATGAAATGCGACATTATTGCTGAAGGTGTAATTGCAGCAACTAAGGAACTCGGCTTAGAGATTCCGGTTGTGGTTAGACTTGAAGGAACCAATGTTGAACTTGGTAAAGAACTGCTTCAGAGCAGTGGACTTAAGCTGATCTCTGCAGACAATATGATCGATGGCGCTCAAAAGATCGTCAGCGCAGTACTCGCGTAATCACCCAGACAATCAATTATTAGGAGTTTTACATATGGCGATTTGGGTAAATGAGAATACAAGACTCATCTGTCAAGGTATTACCGGAGCAACCGGTTCTTTCCACTGTAAGCAGATGATGGAGTACGGCACTAACCTAGTGGGTGGTGTCACCCCAGGTAAGGGCGGTCTTATGTTTGAAGATAAGGTACCCGTATTCAATACGGTTGCCGAAGCGGTCAAAGAGACACAAGCAAATGCTTCTGTCATCTATGTGCCACCACCATTTGCAGCGGATGCAATCCTAGAAGCAATCGGTGCCGGCATTGAGCTGATCGTATGTATTACCGAAGGCATTCCGGTGATGGATATGGTTAAAGTCAAGGCGGCTCTAACCGGATCAAGTTCGCGTTTGATCGGACCAAACTGCCCCGGCATTATCAGCCCCGGCCTTTGCAAAATCGGTATTATGCCTGGTCATATTCACCTACAAGGTAAGGTGGGTGTGGTCAGCAAGTCTGGTACCCTAACCTATGAAGCAGTTGGCCAACTCACCGCACTTAACATCGGTCAAAGCACTTGTGTGGGTATTGGTGGTGACCCTGTAAATGGTACAGACTTTATTGATGTCCTTAAGGCCTTTAATGAAGATGACGACACCGAAGCAGTGATCATGATTGGTGAAATCGGCGGTAATGCTGAAGAAAATGCAGCGGCTTGGATCCAAGAAAATATGAAGAAGCCAGTGGCTGGATTTATTGCAGGTGTAACCGCACCTCCCGGCCGTCGCATGGGCCATGCAGGTGCGATTATTTCTGGTGGTAAGGGCTCTGCGGCAGATAAAATTGCCGCAATGCAAGCAGCAGGTATCGTAGTTGCAGAGACTCCATCAGGTATGGGTGAGGCTCTACTTAAGGCGATGGGACGCTAAACTTAATGATCCAAAAGCTTAAAGAAGCATGGATTTATTTAAGTACTTGGGGGCCCTTTGCGGTTATTACCATCGCCTGTGGCTCACTTGGCGTATTAAGCTCAGCCGTGGGACTACGTTCAGTCGCTAAGCGCTGTATTCATTGGTGGGCCAAGGGCAGTTGTTGGGTTTTAAATCTTAAGCCTGAGCTTTCCGCGGATTCAAATGCTGATTGGGCAAAGAGTTTAGGGGATTTAAAGCAAGGTATTATGATTGCAAATCATGCCAGTCACCTTGATATTATACTCATTGCAGCCCTTGCGCCTTTTGATATACGCATTTTGGCTAAGTCTTCTTTATTTAAGGTACCTTTTTTGGGGTGGTACTTAAGGGCCTGTGGTCACATTCCTGTGTATCGTGGTGCCCAAAAACATCTCAATGAAAGCAAGGGCCGAGAAGCGATTAAAAAGGCGATTCAAGAAGGCGCTACCCTGTTCTTTTTTCCAGAGGGGACTCGAAGCCGTGATGGAACCCTTAAACCATTTCGTTCCGGTGCCTTTGTGGTTGCCGAGCAATATGAATTAATGACCTATCCTCTTTTGGTAAAGGGAACAAGTCGCTTGCTTAGATCGGGCAGTCGAATCATTCACCATGATGCAGACCGGCCTTGTGCTATTCATTTCTTACCGACCTTGGCTCCACTTGGCCAAAAAGCTGAAGGCTCCTCACCCTCACAAAATGCTTTAGACCTAAGCGAAAGGGTCAAAGAAGCAAAGGCAAGAGCGGAACAAGTCTATCAAGAAGCTTTTACTCAAGACTGAACTCATTTATATCTTGGGTATTATCCTATTGAGAGGTATTACTTAACTGAGTATTACCTGTTTGCTTAGGCTTAAGCGTTTAGAATTGAACGTTTAAGCAAGGCTCTTTTTATTTATGGAGTGTACAATGTCATTTTCTATGGCCTTTTGCTTTCGTCGCTTGCTTTTCAGCATGATCTTAGTGACTTTTGCCAGTCTTAGTCCTCATTTTAGCGAGTTTTTTAACTTAAGTTCTTCTTCATTTAGTCAGCAAGCTTGGGCTCAAACCCCAAGTACGGAACAAAAGACAAATATAGAAAAAGAAAAAAGTGTCGACCCCACCTCTTTTGACTCTAAAAACACAAAGTCGGAGCTACGAGCAGATCAAGTAAAAGCAGATCAAGTAAAAGCAGAGCAAGCAGTCATCACTGCTCATAAAGAGATCAAAGAAAAAACAAAGAAAAAGAAGAAAGCTAAAAAGGGGTTTTGGGCAAAGATCTTACCCATCTTACTCTTACTTATGGTGGTTGCAATCATCTTATCTCGCTTACCAACCCCCAACTTTGAAGGACAGGATATTTCTTGGCGTAGTCAAGCCTTTAGAAATCGCCGAGTCATGAATTGGCTATCTTTGGGCTTAACCTATGCCTTTTTATATATGGGACGATATAATCTTAAGGTCAGCAAGTTTGCCTTTGAAAATATGAAAGGCGCTGATCAAGAGGTGATGATGTCTAACGAAGCCTTTGGCATTATATTTGCCGCTGGGACTGTGGTCTATGGCTTCTCCTTTTTAATCAATGGACCACTCACCGATCGTTTAGGGGGACGCTTTGCCATTTTATTAGGTGGCTTTGGTGCCTGTATTGCCAATGCCTTAATGGGATTTTGTGCCTATAGTCTTTCTCATCAGGGATTTATGGCTCAAGAAATCGCAAGTCATTTTGTACTGGTTTTTTCGATTCTTTATGGCCTTAATATGTATTTTCAATCTTTTGGGGCTGTGGCCATTGTTAAGGTTAATGCTTCATGGTTTCACCTTAAAGAACGCGGTGTTTTTGGAGCGATCTTTGGAATTTTGATTTCATTAGGGATTTATTTAGCTTTTGATATTGGCTATCTCATCCTTGGTAATTTTGGTTTAAGTCAAGTGTTCTTCGTACCGGCAGCTTTATTAGCCGTATTCTTTATCATCAATATTTTTGTAGTACGAAACACACCGGGTGAGGCTGGTCTCATTGACTTTGACACTGCGGATGCTTCTTCGGGTGATGATGGGCCAAGACGCAGTGCGGGCGAAGTATTTAAGATGATGCTTAGCAATCCGATTATTATCACGATTGCCTTGGTTGAGTTTTGTAGTGGCTTTATTCGTCAGGCACCGATGCAATGGTATCGTACCTTTGCCAAGCAAACCGATGTAAACCTTCATTTAGCGGGCGATTTTGTCTATGACAATTGGGGGATGTTACTGTGTATTGCAGGTATTATGGGAGGCCTTGTAGCAGGCGTGATTTCTGACCGAGTCTTTCAATCTCGCCGTGGTCCAGTTGCAGCCATCCTCTATGCAGGCATTACCCTTGGTTCAATTGCCTTATTCTTCTTCTATGATACACCGGCGATAAGCTTTTTGGGGGCTAAGTTATCCGTCCCAGGAGTTCTTGCCATCGTGATTTCAACTTTTGTTATCGGGGTACATGGGATGCTGTCTGGTACAGCAAGTATGGACTTTGGTGGGCGTAAAAATGTGGGAATTGCCGTAGGTATCATTGATGGTTTTGTTTACTTAGGTACCGCCGTGATGAGTATTATTTATGCTCAAATCTTACCGCATGAGGAACTTAACGCACAGGGTCAGTTGGTTGGGGCAGCCACCGACCCAAGCCAATGGGTAGGTTGGCCAATTTCGATGATTGTTGTGGGTATTTTAGGTACAATTTTGGCAAGTCGAGTATGGAATGCTCGACCTAAAGGGAAATCCTAAGTAAGCTCTTTATCAAAATGTAGCCATTAGTTGATTCTCTCGTCAGTTGCAAGTGGGTCACTAAGAGTTTTTGATAAGGAAAATCTTAATGTATAAAACGAGTTTAAATACTCAGATTAATAGGATCTATCAAGTGCTTAGCCTTGGTTTAGTTGTGAGTGTATTAGGGTGTGAACCGACTGATACAGCACTGAGTCAAGAAGGTTTAGCCGGTACTGAAGCAGGTGAGTCAGGTACAATAAGTTCTCAAGGTGGTGAAGAAGCAGGTATGAATGCAGCGGGGGAACTTGCTTCTGGGCAAGAGATGGCTGGAGATACTGCCGGAGTCACCGCAGAAACTTGTCAGCCAAATATAGAGCAATGGCCTCAGATGCAGGCCATTCTAAGCGAAAGCTGTGGCCTATGCCATGGCACAGAACCTCAGTTTGGGGCACCCTTCTCATTAATGGACTATGAAAGCTTTACCCCCGAGCATGCCTTGCGTGTTGCACAAAGTTTATCCGAAGGAAGTATGCCACCGGCCGGTCAAGAACCACTCAATGCAGAAGAACGGATGAGCCTATATTCTTGGTTAAGCTGTGGAGAACTTGGTGAAACGCCTACTCCTGTTCCAGCCGGTGGATTTTCAAGCTCTCGCCCCTTGTTGACTGCTCCAGATGAATTGCCAAGCAATGTCGATTTTTTTGAGCTAAGAGCAGATGGCTTTACAGTGCCCACTCGTCGAGATGATCGTTATGAGTGTTTTACAATCAGTGCTCCGATCAATGAAGAACGCTTTATTCGTCGAGTCGAGACCATTGTTGATGATGCTCGGATTTTACACCATGTGGTGGTGATTCCCGATGCGGGGGGGCGTGAACCGGGCACACATAGTAAATGTGATGATGACAATCCTTTTGATATGGTTTATGCATGGGCACCGGGACAAGGCGCTTTGCAATTTGCTGAGGGTGGGATTCGCCTAAGCCCTGGGCAGGCCTTAACCTTACAGATTCATTATAATAATAGTGCTAAGTATGAAAATACATCCGATCGGAGTGGAGTACGCATTTATCATGGGCCTACCGAAGGACCCGAAGTTGCAGTTTTAACTCTTGGACCGGTCGGCTTTGAGGTACCCCCACGTAGCCGTGAAGAAGTGACAGGATATTGTGAACTACCGCAAGGGACTTCTTTGATTGCAAGCTTTCCACATATGCATGAAAAGGGAGCTCGTTTTCAACAGTCGGTCACCCGTGATTGGATTAACCAAGAACCAAGCGCGGATATTGTTTGGGAAGATGTAATTACCTTGGATGGCTGGGATTTTGAAAGTCAGTATGTTTATGCAACCGAGATGGACTTTGCCCAAGGGGATTTAATCAAAACCTCATGTGTCTATGAGAATGATAGCGATGAGCCTTTACGCTTTGGAGAGAAGACCGCTGATGAAATGTGCTTTAATTTTGCCTATATCAGCCCACCGATTCCGGTGAGTTTATGCAATCAGTCCACATTGCCCGCACAAAGATATATTCCCGGAGAATGTGCACCAAGTGAGAGTAGTACTTGGGCACCACCACCGGTGGAGGTTCGCTTTGAAGCTGGGGAATCTCGAGCTTTAAGTGCAAGTTCAGCTTTACCAACAGGGCAATATTGGATTGACGAAGCCATTGCCATTGTACCAAGTGATGTTGTGGAACAGTACCGCTTTGATTTGGTAGAAAGTGGTGCACGTGGACGCGGAATTGCGGTATGGACAGACGAACAAAACGTGATCCTAGATCTTAATAGCGAAATGCGTCTAGTGGCCGCCGGACTCAGCTTTACTGAACGTCTAGATCTATCTTTAGAAGGAACGGTTAGCTTGCGCGAAAGCACTGACTTAAATGATGAGTTTGCTGGTAGTTTTGACTTAGATATCAGTTGTGGAAACTTAGATAACGGACAACTATGGGTCAATCCAGATGCACCGCAAGTTGATACTAATGGTCAAATGCAAGTGAAGGGTGGCTGGGTAGAGTTTCCTATTGGCTTTGGCCCCATTGATTTACTCATCAGAGTGCATCTCAATCGGATGAATTAGGGAAGTATGCGTTTGTTTTCATCCTCGTCTTTTGTTTTACTTGTTTCATAAGCTGTATCGACCCATCCTAAAAGCGATACAGCACTTCGGCAATCCATTCTTGGCTTTCAGTGCCTGAAATAAATCTTAAATAATCATATTCAGCTGAAAGCCCCCAGTGCTTATTCATCCAATAACGAAAGTTGATATCACCGGTAATCCCAAACTCTGGATGTTGGTCATAGGTTTCTACAAGAGTGCCAAAACCAAATAAGAGCTCAACTTGATGATTAATATGATAAGGAACCTTAAATACAAGTTCTCCAAACTCATCCAATAAACCGTTGTGCTTATAAAAACCAAAAATAAGCTCTAACTCAAGATGATGATTTAACATCACCCATTCCACAGAAACGGCTGAACCATAGAGATCTTCTGTTTGTGAATGAGTGGGAGAAAGAGTCATGGCTTCTTCTTCACTTAGATGGCTTCGACCATAGATGGCTCTTAGGCCTAAAATATCAGGAGAAAGCTTAAGTTTAGGCTGATGTTCTAAAGTTGCTGTCTGATTGAGTTTCTGAGCCTTGTCCGCGTTTAACAGGGGCTCAACAGACTCGGCAAAGCTTTCGATTGGCCAAGCACAGATACAAAGCATGATTATGGATAGCAATTGAGTGAAGCTTGGCTTGTATGTATGGTTTATTTGCATCTTGTCATCTCACTTTTATTAAGTCATGAGTGACCAAAAGCATAAGTTGTGCCAATCCCTAATCGCTTATTCTTGATGAGCTAAGATCATGAGCTAAGATTATGGTCTCTTAAAAGATGATGGCTGTAAAAAGTTTGCTAAAATCATGGGTCCTAAAGGACTTCCCACACTTTCGGGGTGAAACTGAACGCCATATATAGGCCATTCTGTATGTTCAAAAGCCATGAGCAGATGGTCATCATCACTATAGGCAGTGGGCTTTAAGCACTGAGGCAAACTCTGGGCATCCACACACAGTGAATGATAGCGCATGACCGATAGCGGTTGTGGTACATCTAAAAAGAGACCGCTTTGTTCATGAGTAATCAGACTTGTTTTACCATGCATCACCTTGGGAGCTCTGATCACTTGGGCACCAAAATGGGCTGCAATCCCTTGAAAGCCCAAGCAGACTCCCAAAATAGGCTTGTTGATGGGTAAGGCGTTTAATAAGTTTTGGCAAACACCAAAATCCTTTGCTTTTTGCGGATGACCAGGGCCCGGAGAAATCACGATATGTGTATACTTAGGTGATAAGATCTCTTGGAGCGTAAGTTGATCATTTAAAGCAACACTGACCCTTGCACCCAGCATGCAAAAGGCCTGCACTAAATTATAAGTGAAGCTGTCATAATTATCGATGAGAATCACATGGGCGTTTTGTTCTTGCAGTGGCTCATATACTTTAATGTTAGGATTAAGCATGATGCAGAACTCTACTCACTTGATATCGCTACGATCTTAATAAATAGCAACACAAATCATTTTCCAAACTCAGAATTTGACCATGTAATTGCTAAACTAGGATAAGCCAAGCACTTCTTGTACTTGTGCTAAACTATCAAGGATATAACCTCGCTCATGTGCAGCCAAATAATCAAGTTCCCATTGTGGAGTAAACTTGTTTGCCATCAGACCCACAGAAGCGCCTAAAGCAATCGGTAAACTCAGGTCAAGTTCAAAGATATCACCAAATACCCAGACTTGTGACCAAGGTACACCGGCTTGCTCTCTGAGTCGGTTTAAAACTTCAAAATAATGTTTGCGTCTTAGTAAAACAGGACGATCAAGACCAGGTAAAGAGAGCGATTCGGGAACAAGGTCAAAACTTGGATCAACGATGTATTTTTGGGCTCTACCAAATACTCTTTCAATCAATGGCGTTAGAGAAGGATCGCCTAAGTCAGCTTGCTGTCTTTGTGATTCAAGCTGAGCAATTTTATGTTGTACGGCCTCAGTATGTGAGTTGGTGACCACAAAAAGTTCACCAGCCTCTCCACTGAGATGGCCTTGGCTAATGAGCTCTGCCAAGCTCTCTCCTGCATGATCACGAAAAGCGGTTACGGTTTTTTGATAGTTATATTTATACAATAAACCATCTAAAACTCGTTCACGATCTTGAGCAGTCATCAAAGCTTGAGCTTGATCGAGTAGATGTCTTGCCACCGGCATCATTCGAAGATAGGGGTCAACTGTTGCCGGAGCAACAATTTGACCTTTGAACATCCAGCCAAAGCGTTCAGGGTTAGCTGCGACTTCTGCTTCAAACTTAATGGCTTCGGTTTCTATTTGCTCTCGGGGCCAGCCGGTGAGCACGGCTAAATCATCAAGATATCCGGCTCGAAATGGCTGACCTTCTTGTTCAGCATCGGTTAAGGTACCGTCAAAGTCAAAAATAACCATTCGTTTATCGGTATGAGGATGAATTGACTCGGAATCAAAAGAGCTAGACATGAACTTCTCCAAAAAGTAACGAAAGAGATTACATAAAACAGATATTGCAACAAAGGCTTAGCTTGTTTATCAATCAAGAGCGTTGTATGCACGTTTTATCTATCTAATCAAGTTGAGCATCAAAGATTTTAGGCATATCTTTGTTGCAGCCTTTTAGTATACTCACCTAGCTTAATCATTAAGCCTAGTGATCAAGTCGAGTGACCCCTAAGGAGTAATCGCTAATGATAAAGCTAAAGATTAAAAACTTTCCAAGTAACAAGTTGTATTTATTAACTCTCATTTTAGCGGCCTCCCTCAGTGCTTGTGTAAAAAAGAGTACCTTTGAGGCTTTGCAGGCTCAGTATAAAAATGAGCAAAAAATAGCCGAAGACCTTAAAGTAAAGTTGATCACAACCGAGGCTCAGCGAGATCAATTGAGCAAAGACAAAACGGCACTGTCCAAAAGTCTTGGTGAAGAAAAAAACAAGAATACAGCTTTGTTAAGTGATCGTTCTGCCTTGCAAGCATCTGTAGATGAAATGCAAATTGCGCTTAGAGAGCAGGCTAGACGCCAAGCCGAAGTCGAGGCCCGTATTGCTTCTTTTAAGGCCTTATTAGATCGTTTTAGACCCTTAATTGATACCGGAAAGCTTAAAGTTCAAATCGTTGATGGCCGCATGGTACTGGTTTTGGCAACCGATATTCTTTTTGATAAGGGGTCGGCGCAACTATCTGAGGCCGGTGAAACTGCGATTGCTGATGTTGCACAGGTTTTAGCTTCGTTTCCTGAGCGCGCTTTTCAAGTCGAAGGACACACCGATAATGATCCAATTGCTACCAAGCGTTATCCATCTAATTGGGATCTAGCGGCTGACCGAGCCCTAAATGTTGTCAAAGCTATGGTCAATAGTGGATTGCCTTCTACTCAGATTTCAGGGGCTAGTTATGGTGAACAAAAACCGGTCGCAAGTAATGAAACAGATGAGGGAAAAACGCAAAATCGAAGAATTGAAATTGTTATTTTGCCTGATTTATCCAAGTTGCCCGGCTTTGATGAACTCAAACGCCTACAACCTAAATAGACTCACAGTTTCACCCTGAAATAAGTCTCTGTAAGATGAGTTATAGGCTAAGTTTTGAGCAGGTTTTACTTGCATTTACTGAGTTAAGGCTGAGTGATAGATGTCGTTTCGTTTAAGTAATCAGCACAGTCTAGCAAGCTCTTTACAGATGCTCTTATACTTAAACCTCACTTACTGTTTAATTGCTTTGGTTTTACTGTTGGGCTCTGATCAGCCTGCTCAGGCTCAACTACTCAATCAGCGACCCTTAACAGGTCCATTGTATATAGAAGATAAAGCTCGTGGCTTACGCTTTGAGCCACCCTTGATGTGCATTCACTTTTTGCCATCAAACCCACGGGAAATCATCATTGGTAATCGTTTGGGTAGGGTCTATCAAAGCGAAGATGGCGGTGAAAGTTGGCTTGAAGGAAGCGTTTTAACCCCAAGAAGTACCTTTTTGGGGTCAGAATATGGGCATTATAACCCACCAATGCTTTCAATTTCCTTATTAAATGAGGGGATTCTTCCTTCCCCAGGACAGTTGTTTTCCTTTCAAAACTTGATTGATCTTAATCAAAGACTTCCTCAAGCAGGTGGGTTAGTTCGCTCATATTTTAATAATGATGTGGTTGGTTCCTCTGAAATGCTTGGGTATATGTCAGAGTTCAGAGCTAGGCGAGCATCAGGGCGCTTAACAAGTACAGTTCGTCGTAAAACGGGCTTTGAGCTCGGGGTGAGTTGGCGTGATCCCATCATCGAAAAATCAAATCAAAACATTGCGGTCAATTATATTGCTACCCCTCCTTATAATCCTAAGGAGATTATTGTTGCGACTGAAGGTGGCCTTTATCACTCAAGAGACGGTGGAGACTCTTGGCCACTAAGCTATGCGGGCATCAATGCGCGAGAGCGTAGTGTGAATGTGGTTAAGATCAATCCCTATCGGCCTAATGAAATCTGGATCGGTACCAAAGCCGGCCTTAGGGTATCACACGATGGTGGCAATACTTTTGCTGAGGTCACTCATCGCTTTGTGGTAAGAGCAAATGTACAGTGGATCAATTTTGATCCCCAAAATCCGCATAAAATGTGGGTGGGCCTAGACTGGTCTATGGTGTACAGCGAGGATGGTGGGCAGAGCTTTGATATCGGTTTTTTTGATACCTACCCACCCTTGAGTAATGTAAGTCGTATTCTAGTTGATCCACATCGGCCAGAGCGAGTTTTATTAGCTACGCAAGATGGCTTAATGATGAGTGTAAATGGTGCTAAATCTTTTGAAAGAGCCGGTGGACTTGTTTTTGTAGGTCAAAAGATTATTGATATTATTCAAGGCTTTATGCCTGCTCATTATATTTTAGCGACCGAACAAGATCTTTGGCAGAGTTTTGATGGTGGACAAAATTGGCAAATTGCTTATTTTGGCGCGGTTGATTGGAATATTCGTATGCTCAAGCGCTCACCCGATGTTTATGGAGAGCTTTGGGTGTTAACATCAGCAGAAATATTAAAACTATCAGCCCGTCCTCCTCCACCAAGTGATCTGAGAGGCTATAGTGAGCTCAAGGCACGTTTACAGAGAGAACCCTCAATGACAGAAGTGGTGAATGCTGCCTTACGTAAAGCAGGCTTACATCGAGAGAGCCGCTTGGCCCTTGAACGCAAGGCGAAAACAAGTGCTTGGCTTCCTCAAGTCGATGCGTTTTTTGCTAGTCGAAATGCAGATATTGGCTTCACTCTAAGAAATTATTTACTCAAAGATACCGGTGAAGTGACCAATCAAAATGATGGTCTTTTTGCCTATTCTGTCTGGGGGGCTTTTTTAAATTGGAATCTGTCGGATTTGATTGCCCACCAAGGCGAGCATGCTTTGCATCGACGGGAATTAAAGTTTCGAAAAAAAGAGAGTGACCTCAGATATTTTGTCATCAATCTTTATCAAGAACGCTTTAATTTACTGACTTCATTAGAGCTTGATCCACGAGACCAAAGAACAACTTTAATGAGGCACTTAAGGCTTGAAGAACTCACGGCCCATTTAAATCAAATTGCCGGTGACCTTTTTCCTCCGGTTGATGCACTTAAGCTCTTGCCGAAAAGCTACTAATTCTTATACCCTCTTTTTATTATTTTTGGAGAACGCCTATGCTACCTCGCTTTAAGCTGTATATGACCGTTTTAAAAACATTTAGGATTGGTTTCTTGTTCATAGGGGGGCTTCTTTTCCAAAGTACTCAAGCTCAAGCGCAAAACTTTAATGATCCTCGTATACAAAAGGAATTACAGGCACTCAAAGCTGAACCTACAATTCAAGAAGTTCATCGAGCGGCACTTCGTTTTTATAATGCTGAGCCCAAAACAATTGAGTCGATGCGCAGTAAAGCAAATTGGAAATATATTTTACCCGATGTTAATGTTCGCTATCGCCAAAGTAATAATGGTGTTTTCATTGATAAATTAGACTTTTTACAAGGTGAACCAACCCAAAATTATGCGATTGGTAAGGATGAATCATCAGGTGATGTGACCGAATTTCAAGTGTCAGGTACTTGGAGCTTATCTCGGCTACTCTTTAATCCAGAAGTGCTTGATGTATCATCATTGGCGGGCTTGCAAGAAGGTGTCTTAAAAGAAGTGACTCGTATTTATTACACACGACGCCGTCTGCAAATTGACTTAATTATTTCCAACCCAAGAGATCCGGCGACTCGTTTATCCAAAGAATTACGTATTGAACAGTTAACCGCTACCTTAGATGCCCTAACTCAAAACTTATTTTCTAAGAGTATGGCTAGACAGGGACGAGTGGTTCGAGGAGATGAATGGTGAGAAAAGAATGGATTAGTGCTGAGGGCTATCAGCGTTTAGAAGATGAATATCATCATTTGATTAAGGTTGAACGCCCCACGGTTGTCCAGCAGGTTGCCGATGCGGCTGCCGAGGGAGATCGTAGCGAAAATGCCGAGTATATTTATGGCAAAAAAAAGATGAGAGAAATCGATCGACGTCTTAAGTATTTGGCACAGCGTATGGATCGAATAGAAGTCAAAGCAGGACCTCAGCAGTTTGAAACTGTAGATTTTTTGTCAATGGTAGAAGTTGAAAACCTAGAGACAGAAGAGATTAAACGCTTTCAAATTGTAGGCCCCGATGAAAGTGATGTAAAACTTGGAAAAGTCTCGTATTTATCACCGATTGGCAAGGCCTTGATGGGCAAGAAAGTGGATGATGATTTTGAGTTTAATACCCCTGCGGGCAATAAGGTATATTGTGTAAATTCGATTAATTTACCGAATTGAACATCATTATCGACTTGATTCTTAGGTCAGCAATGCCTTATGAAAGGTCAAAACGCTATTAAAAGACATCGGGAGTATAATGATGATCAACCAAGGTCATGAATCCTTAGAATCTGCAGTTCAACCAACGCCATTGATTTTAGGGATTGCCGGCGGAACTGGGTCAGGTAAAACAACCGTTGCTCGTTCTTTAATTGAGCTCATTGGGCCAGAGAGTATTGCCTATCTTGAGCATGATAACTATTACAGAGATCTTTCTCATCTAAGTTTTGAAGAACGGGCCCAAGTCAACTTTGACCATCCGGATTCCTTTGATACTGAGTTTATGATCGAGCATATCAAGGCTCTAAAGCAGGGCCATGCCGTTAATAAACCTGTATATAGTTATAAAAATCATGAACGCACGGAAGAAGTGATTCCGGTGTATCCACATCCTTTGATCATCGTTGAAGGAATCTTAGTATTAGAAAATCCTGCTTTACGTTCTTTGATGGATATTAAACTCTTTGTAGATACAGAAGATGATGTGCGCTTAGTTCGTCGTTTACGTCGTGATATCGCTGAACGAGGGCGTTCTCTTGAGCGTGTACTAGGACAGTATGAAGCAACTGTTCGTCCCATGCACCTTACCTTTGTTTTACCATCTCGCCGTTATGCTGATGTTATTGTTCCACGAGGAGGTGGAAATAGGGTCGCCATTCAAATGGTAGCCGATGGAATCACCCGTCAATTACAGGGTGAGGGTGGCAAGCGAATGGCTCAACGCTAGCTAAGATAGAGCGTAATTTAAGACCATTTACCCAATGATGATGTAAAAAATACTTGCCTGATGATCTGCACATAGATTGGTTGACGAGTATCTTCATAAAATAATCGCGTTCATTGCCTGACTTGACTATGATGTTTGATGATTATTTATCATCTAAAATATCTCTAAAGGAGACTAGGACTTACTCCGGTTAGAGTTGAACTTATCATTTATCATAGGAGTTTCTTATGAACAGTGTGACCATAGCCAAACGTACAGACTTTTTGATCCAGGCGCACACTACCCAAAGACAACAAATGTATACTAGATTTAGAGGATTATTCGGTCCTTTATCTTTACTGTTATGTCTACTGACAGTTGCCTGTGTTGAGCCGGTTGATTCGGGGCCAAATGTGATTAATCCAGGGCTTGGTGGCTCAAGCGGAGGGACCGAGATTACCGGAGGTATGTACGGTGGTGAAAGCGGTGGCGGACGAAGTATGCCAACTAGTGGTCGCCCTACCCTCATGAGAATTGGCGATAAGGTTGCCGTAGTTGGAGAGCTCTTGAGCATTCAGCTAGTGGCCAGTGATCCGGAAAATGATCTATTAAGCTTTAGTTTACGATCAGCACTACCCGATGGTGCTAAGTTTGAGAAAGAGCAGGGGCTCTTTACTTGGACCCCAACCCAAGCGCAAATTGGGAGCGTATTACTTACTTTTGAAGTATCTGATGGAACACTCAAGGATCAAGAAACGATCGCAGTTCGAGTATCAGCGGCAGGTTCACAAGAACAGTTTCCTCCTAAGATTGATCCCATTGGTTCAATCTTGATCAATGCCGGAGAACCTTGGCGTTTTCAATTGATTGGTGAAGACTTGAATAACCAACCGTTAACCTATCGCTTAAACGGAATGATCCCCAATGGGCTTATGTTGGATGCGACAAGTGGCGTGATTACTTGGACGCCCGCAGTGAGTCAGATTGGACAGTATAACTTGGTCGCTTCGGTGAGTGATGGAGATAGTGAAGATTCAACACCGATGGTATTGATTGTACAGGATGCGAGTGCACAAAGTAGCTCTAATCGACCACCGGTCTTTGATCCCTTAGCACCACAGCAAGTAACGGTAGGCCAAATGCTTGCTTTTGAAATTAATGCGGTAGATGAAATGCCGGCAAACCTAGTATATCAAGCTCAAGAAATTCCTGATGGGGCTGAGTTTTCACCAACTACCAAGCGCTTTTCATGGACCCCAAGAGCCGATCAAGGCGGGATATCACATGATGCCATATTTACTGTGACAGATGGTGAGTTTCAGGCCTTTTTAAGTGTTTCAATCGAAGTGACGGCTATGCTGAGAGTTTGCCCACAAGATCCGGCAGGTATGAGTGGAGGTACTGCGCCTTTGGCCGAAGGCCAGCAGTTAGAGAATCGAGTGATTTGTGACCAAACCGAAATAGATAATTATGAGATCTCTTTGAATCGATTGGGCGCGATCGAGGTGGTGACAAGCTTTCAACATGATCAGGGCGATATCGATATCACTTTATATAACAGCAATAGCCAAAGAATAGGTGCCTCAAATGGCTTTACCAATGAAGAACGCTTGGTGACCGATGTACTTCAGCCAGGAACCTATCGTTTAGAAGTGAAAATGTATACCGGAGATGGACCTAATACCTATTCAGTCGTTTATTCTGTACAAGAAAATGTGGTGGCTTGTGAAGCAGATGGGCTTGAGGGCTTAGGTAATGACTCTCCCGGTACAGCAAGCCCTATTGGCATTGGTCAAGATTATGCATTGGGTTTATGTCGTAATGATATTGACTATTACTCATTTAATGTACAACGCGCAGATCGCATCAGTGTGAATACCTTTTTTAGTCATTCTGTTTCCGATATTGACATTCGCTTGATGGCACCTAATGACAATAGCGGAATGCCCTTTCAGTCGTGGTATAGTAATTCTCCCACAGATAATGAGCAAATCATTGTCCCGTCGGCACCGGTTGCCGGAACTTATATTTTAGAAGTCAAGCAAATATATACCGACCGTGAGCCAACCTATGATTTACGAGTTGATATTGAAGGGGCCGGTGTTTGTGAGCCGGATCGTTTCGAGTCTTATGATCAAGCTGCCGATAGCTATTCGCTGTCTCCTGAGCTGTATCGAGAACTCCGAGCCTGTGCTGATGAAGATTGGTTTGAAACTATTGTTGACCCAGGACGATTACTGATTTTGTATCTTACCTACGATGAGGGGACTCCTGTTGTAAATGCCCAAAATGCTTTTGAAGATCTTACACCCGTAGGACAAACCTTTTTTGAGCCGGTTGATGGTTGCTTAAGTGAGCGCTTCAACTGTAAACGTTATCTGATTGATCCAGGCTTAAATGGTGGTTTAGTGCAATACAGCATTAGCTTTGTTGAAATTGGGATTGAGTATGACCTAAGAGTCAGAATTGGCGACGAAGTCGGGGCTCCATGCTTTGATGAATTGGACTGTAACCTCGGCTATGAGTGTATTTATGAGTTTGATACTTATAGCTTTGAATATGGCTTATGCTCTAAGTCTTGTAACGCTGATAGCGACTGTGGAAGTGGTCGTGTATGTGCAAGTGATGGGTTTGGCGATCAAAAGTGTATGCAACGCTGTGATAATGGTCTTAGCTGTCGTTATGAGTTTACCTGTCAACCCAATGTAAGTAGCACATCAGGCAATACTGTTTCAGCTTGCCTTTCAGATACTTCTAATGACTAAGTCAAACGCTATTTTATAACCTAATTCATGGACTAAGCCTTTAAGACCAATATACTTTAAGGGCTTGCTTCATGTCATGTACTCGTTGAGCAGATACAGGGGCACTTAGCTCACCCTTTTCTTTTAGCGAAGTTCCCACAATCGCGCCGGATGCAAGTGGTGCTAAGGATTGAATATTATTTATATTTAATCCAGAGCCAATATAGATGGGTACACCTCCATTTACTGCATTTTGGACCTTGTGTAATAAGGACGCATCCACCGGTGCGCCGGTTCCTGTTCCAGACACGATGAGAGCATCAGCACCGCCTCGTTTCCAAGTATCTAAGCAAGCCTGCTCAGCGCTTAAGGGGGCTAAAGGTGATGCATGTTTTACTAAAATATCAGCAAAAATCTTAATATGTTCAGCATGTAGCTGACGACGATAAGCCAAAACGCGTGCGGCTTCTCCCTCGATAACACCTTGATCGGTGACATAGGTCCCACTTAAAATATTGACACGAATAAAGTCAGCACCGACTGCACTCGCAATCCCTAAAGCTGATAGAGCATCATTACGCAAGCAGTTGATGCCCAATTGAATATGAGGCGCAAGAGTACGGATTTGAGTGGCAACCACGCTTAGAGCTGCAATTTGATGGGCTGGCGCAGGATCATCTTTGGTGCCCTTATTAAAAGGAGCCGAACCAAAGTTTTCCACAATGATTCCGTCAACCCCTCCGTCAATCAATGCTTGAGCATCAGCGATTGCTTTTTGATAGCAAGGGGTAAAAGAGCTTGTATTTGCCCGAGCATCTCCCGGTAAAGCGCTTAAGTGAACAACGCCAATAAACTTTGGGTTAACTCTAAGTATGTTCGGTTGATGATTTATTTGAGTAGCATTATGCTTATGTGCAGTATTGGGATTAGTATGAGTAGATGTTTGACTCATTTTTTAGCTTTCTGGTGATTGATGAGCTAGAACGTATGAACTTACTTTTACTTATGAGTGATCTCTTTTACTATAAAAGTGACCTAATCCTTATAAAAAGGTTGTGTAAATTATGATTCATCAAAACTTTGGGCTTATTGTTAGTCGCCTGTATTTTGTAGCACTATGTATTAGCTTGAACATACTCAGCACCGGCTGTGATAGTGATGATCAAGTCCTGATAGACCCCCCAAGTGGAGGCATCATAACAGAGATATTGGATGCACGAGCTTCTCCAAATCACTCTGATATGATACCGGATGAAATGAGCGATGCCGAGCTTTTAGATATGGTGATCATTGATGCCGAAGTCGCCGGTATGGATATGGAGGTGATTGATGCCGAAGTCGCCGGTATGGATATGGAGGTGATTGATGCCGAAGTCGCCGGTATGGATATAGAAGTAATGGATGCAGATGTGGCCGATACCGGTTTAGGTGGTACTGAAATAGATACTAATCAGCCTCCTGTTTTTAACCCTGTTAGGCGTCAAAGAGCTCAAGTTGGTGAGTTAATTTCTTTTACGATTTCCGCCATGGATGACAACCCTGAATCCTTGGTTTATACGGCTGGTAGTTTGCCTAATGGTGCAGTTTTTAATCCGAATGACCAAAGTCTTGCTTGGACGCCTAGTGTTGCACAAGGGGGTCAAACCTATATGCTTATCTTCAGTGTGAGTGATGGCGAACTAGGAGACCTTTTAAATGTGCAAGTCAATGTTGATCCTGGGTGTACCAACGGAGAATACAGGCAAAGAGCAACCTGTGGCTATGATGAGTGCCAAGAAGGGATTTGGACTACTAGCCCTATTTCAATCACTGAAATCTGTAATGGCTATGATGATGACTGTGATCAAGTAATTGATGAAAGTGCAGCAGCAATGGCTTCTGAATGCTGTGAGGGAGAAGCCGGTGCTGCTAACTGCTATGGGCTGAGCTATTGCAATGAACTCAGCTGTATTTCTTTACCACAAGGACTATGTAATCTTGATGGGGACTGTCAGGAGGGTGAGCTTTGCATACAAAGAGAGTGTACTCGGGATAATGGAGTAAGTTCTTGCCAAAGCCCTATTCCTTATGAGCAAGCAATTGTCACAGCCAATGGTTTAGCAAGTGCATCACAACTTAGGCGAGCTCAATCCGGATGTCTTGTGATTGATGATGGTCGCTTAGGCGTGGATGAAGGCTCAGAAGTTGTGTTTATTTACGAGACTGAGCAAGACCTTATGCAACCCTTTGAGTTAAATGCTTCAGTCTCCGTTAACGGTGTATTATTACCCATTACTCTTAGTGTCACCACCGATTGTAATGCGACTTATGTTCCTCTTGCTTGCCAAGATAATTACAATCTTGGAACCAACTTTGAAGTGGTGAGACTCATGTTTCAGCCTTTGCCTCGTCAACAGTACTACTTAGTTTTAGATACTCTTGGACCTTTTTTACAGGATGAGTTGGCTCGTCAGGGGGCAAGTTTGGAGGATGTAGAATATCGGATTATGATGCGATAGTTTCATCTACACCATCCAAAAAAGTATATTTGTTTCATGTTAGTTTCATGTTTATTTCAGTTGTCTTATAAAAGATGAATTGAACAGAGTGTTTTAAATTTAGTGTCTGTCGACCTTATTTGTCTATGTTTTTGTTTTTTAAGATTAATTTATAGATAGCTTTAGTTTTTTTAAAAAAATGAAAGCTGAATCTATTTTTGGCACAACAGATGCAAAGTTAAAATTGAAACCACATAGTTGTGACATAAATTACTTTAATGATGAGATCGATTTCAGATTATAGAAAAGGAGACTCTTATGAGTATTGTTAAGCCAGAAGTCACTGTATTTTTTGAGAATGTAACCAACACAGTAACCAGTGTGGTTAAAGATCCTCAAAGCAATAAGGTGGCCATTGTAGATTCTGTTCTTGATTTTGATTATGCAGCGGGCCGTACATTTACTAAATCTGCAGATGAAATCATTACCTTTGTTAAGGAAAATAATCTTGAAATAGAATGGCTTCTCGAAACGCATGCACATGCTGATCACCTATCTGCAGCGGTTTATTTACAAAAGGAACTCGGGGGTAAAATTGCCATTGGCGAGCATATTCGTGAAGTGCAAGGCGTGTTTGGTAATGTCTTTAATGAAAATGAGCATTTTTTAAGAGATGGTTCTCAGTTTGATCATCTGTTTAGCGATGGTGAAACTTTTAAGATCGGTGAAATGACCGTAGAGGTCATGTATACGCCGGGCCATACGCCTGCGTGCGTAAGTTATTTGGCAGGAGATGCTTTGTTTGTAGGTGATACATTGTTTATGCCTGATTTTGGTACGGCTCGCTGTGATTTTCCAGGCGGTTCAGCTGAAACACTTTATGCCTCTGTACAAAAGATCTTAGCGCTTCCACCGGAGACACGTATGTTTGTGGGTCATGACTATAAAGCCAAGGGACGTGATGTCTATGCATGGGAAACCACAGTTGGTGCACAAAAGGCTAATAACCTGCATGTAGGCGAGGGCAAGGATCAAGTTGAGTTTATTAAAATGCGTAGCGAGCGTGATGCTACTCTCAATATGCCTCGCTTGATTATTCCTGCAATTCAAGTCAATATTCGTGCAGGACATATGCCCGAAGCAGATGAACAGGGTCAAGTATTCCTTAAAGTCCCTGTAAATGCGCTTTAATCAATATAAAACACTAATGTTTTTTTACCGTGAAAGGTAAGTCACATGAATTTAAGTCAACTAAGTGATCGAGTTTTTGTTTGTGGTCAAGTTCAAGCCAATGAAATGGCAGAACTTGCCGCACAAGGTTTTGGCACAGTGATTTGCAATCGACCAGATGGCGAGGATCCAGGTCAACCCAGTGCTGATACAATTAAAGCAAGTGCTGAAGCGGCAGGTATGAAGTTCTTTTTCGTGCCTTTTAATCCCTCTATGCCCGACCCACAAATGGTACCCGACTTTGCCAACGCTGTTGAGCAAGCCAATGAGGGTAAGATTTTAGCGTACTGTCGTTCAGGTAACCGTAGCTCACGTTTATGGGCAGCAATTTCTCAATAGATCGTCTCAGTAGATGAAGCTTAGTTCTTAGCTCAAAGCAAATACTCAGCTCTTTATGTTATGCACTGAGTGAGTTGAGATTTAATTGAGCATGATCGAGGGTTCTTAGCGCATACCCTGACAAAGCCTTGAATAAAAAGCTAATAGCCACTTTTGCGCTTATGATGCTATTCCTTTTAGCCGGCAAGCAGATCAATGGAGCCGCTTTGGGATTCCGCTTCGGAAAGCTTTTAAAAAATGCGAATGGGATTCTCATGACTGATGGTTATGCTGGCTACAACAAAGTCGCTCAACTTGAAGACTGGACCAGAGTGGGCTGTATGGCGCATGCCCGCCGTTACTTTGTGGAAGCCTTTGTTACAGCACCTGATGAGTCAAAAGAAATCATTGATTTAATCGCTTCATTATATCGCATTGAAGCTGAAGTAAAGCGTCAAAAGCTTGAGGGTACCGAACAGCACTTAGAAGTTCGGCAACAGCAAAGTCAGCCCATCATGTTAGAACTCAAAGCAATCCTAGACAGAAAGAACCCACAAATACCTCCTAAATCACCACTTGGTAAAGCAATCAAGTATGCTTTGAACCAATGGGAAGCTTTGACTCAGTTTTTAACCAATCCCATCATCCCTTTAGACAACAACCATGCCGAAAGACTGCTTCGCAGAGTTGCACTAGCCCGAAAAACGTCCATGTTCATGAGTGCAGGCCGTGGAGAATCCTACGCTGTGGTTCTGTCTTTAGTTCAATCCTGCCGCTTGTGTGGCATCAATCCCGAAGAATATCTTTCGGATGTACTTCTGCGGGTTCAAACCACCCCCATGTCTGAGGTTCGGAGCTTATTACCTACCCAATGGCAGTCTTCAACTGACCGTATTAGTCACGCTTGGGCTTAGTTTAGCCTAGTCGTTTTTAGACTGCCTGTTTTCTGATAGGTATAGGCCTACTGGCTTTTGGTTTTGGGTGGTCGGACGGTTACGTCCATTGATTTCTTAAAATTGAGGCAGTTCTTGCCTAAATCTCTGGTCCAACTCTAAAATGATAACCTTTAAATCGAAATCCATAGAAAAGCCCAAGAAACAATTCATCAACAGCTTTTTTTGCGTTTGTTGGCTATGCTATGTTTATATTTAGTCTTAAGACTCATAGCTCATTGATAAGCCGAAAAAGTGTTTAGTAAGGCTTATAACTATTTATATTAGTCGGATCTTTCATGCCTACATCTAAGTATCATTCTACAGTCAATCATCTACTTATATGTGTTTGCGTACTGATGACTCATGCTTGTACTGACTTTTCTCAGTTCGATTGCTTTGAAGAAGATGAAGGCTGCTCGCCGATCTCTGACCCAAGTTCTGGCTACCAATCCGCCGGGATTCCTACACCTTCCGACCCATGGGTACAAGGTGGACAAGTGATTATAGATGACATGATCTTGGATAGCTCAGATCAAAGTATTTTAGCAGATCAAGGCCCTTTAGTTGATCAAGGCCCTTTAGTTGACCAAGGCCCTTTAGTTGACCAAGGCTTTGACGAATGTAGCGCCAATATTGGCTTAGCGCCCTGCCAAAGTTGTGTTAATGGTCAAATTCAAGTGGATGATCAAGTAGGAGGTTGTCCCATTCCTGAGTGCTCTCGCTTTAATGAGTTCAGAAAAGAAGTAAGTCCCGGAGGAGTTTCGGCTTGTATTCAAGTGAGTTATACTCCCAAAGAGCAACTCTGTGAGCAAGGAAGTTGCTTGAGTGATGTTCAAGATGCTTGTTCAGTACAGGAGGAAATTATTGCCACAGTCAATTTACCAGAGTGTGTGACGATGGAAGGGTGTTCAGGGCAAGAAGAAGCAAGCTTAACTCCAACGCCCGGACAGGCTTGTAATAATGGAAATGGAGTGTGTACTGCCAGCGGGGAATGTATGAATCGTATGGGACCTAATGCATCTTGCCCACAAATCAGTGATGCTCGCTTCTGTGGTAATGCTTTACCTAACTCGCAGGATTGCAACTATCAAGTGGATCTTTTATGGGGCTTGGGTTGGCTATCTTACCAAGATTGTGATGAGTTTTGCGAGCAGGCTAGGGGACGTTGCACAGCTGCTTGGACTGCATCTTCTATAACTTGTCAGAGCAGAAGCACAAGAGACTGTGGGACAAGAGGTGGTCTGGCGATTTGTCGCTGTGCTTTTTAGGCAATCAAGAACTTAGCTTTTGGGTCAACTTAAGGGACTAAGCACTTGGGACACTCTCCGCGTAATTGAAGGGCGGCACCGGCAATGGACTTGGCCCAATCTCCGTCAATGGACATTGCTGCACTTAACTCCTCTGGTAAACAAGAGATCTGCCCACAGTCATCACAGACAAAATGGGGATGCTTATGCTTGTCTCCTGGCTCGTTAACCAAGGCATAACGACTGATCCCTTCGACTCTGCTTACGATTGTTGCTAAGCCACTTTCACTGAGTTTAATTAAGTTTCTATAAACCGTTGTAGGATCCCATGGGCTGTTTTGCAATCGATCAAGCATATCACTGTATGACAGTGGCGTTTTTGATTCCGAAAGAACTGTTAGTACAGCAAGGCGTGGCGCTGTGGCTCGCAAGCCATGTTGCTTGAGCAAATCTCGCGCTTCGTCTTGATTAATATTCATAAAAAACCTAAAAGTGACAAGTTAAAAAGAAAGCTTAAGTTTTTGTATTCTAGATAAGCCCTATTGACTTGGCAAGTATTCTTCTAGCGATCTTAAGTATATCTAAGATAAATATGGTCAATGAAAGTCCCTGCTTCCTATTTATAAGCTTCATTTAGGAGAAATATGTCTAAATTCAAATTATGGTTTAGTCTGTTTAAGTTGAGAGGTCTTACTTATCAAATCACAATAGTACTGATTATTTTAAGTGCTCTTTTTATGACTGCTCTCGCTTTACCAAAGCTTTTTTCTCTGAACTCAACTTTGTTCATTCGCACTCCTCTGGGGCAATCACAACTGATTCAAGTGGAAGTCGATGCACAACATCTAAGTAAAAGCGAACAAGAGCAACTTGCTGAATCACCGCAACGGGTCGCAGTTCATCAGGTAAAACCACATTTAAAGTTGGTTGGTTTGGGCCAAAAACTCATTCAAGACCAAGGGCAAAGTCGTTTAGTTTTAGGACTATTTCCGGAAGCGGCCCAATACTTACTCAAAAGTGAAACTCAATTTAGTTTAAGAGTTCAAGCGCCATCGGTAGAACTTCTTATCCAAGACCTATTCTATTCCGCAAGAGGGCAAAACCTACAAAAGGAGATGAAAAAGAGCCAAGAAAGACTCCAAGCATCTTGGTTTGCTTTTTGGCCTAACATTAAAACAAAACTCGCCAACTCATTACCAAGTGACCTGACAACTCGTTTAATACAAGACCCTGTTTTCATTGATCATTTAAAACAGGCTTTTATGATCGAAATCGCAGCTAGAGTTAACTTAACCGAGCTTTCAAAGGCCCTTGAAAATGATCAAGCTCTAGGCAACTTAGGCGCTTTAGCTTTTAAAAATGTCCGCTGGAAGCAAATCTTTAAGGAACTTGGCAAAGGCGTATGGATGGGAAGCAAAGAGTTTAGTAAAAATACCTCTAAAACAATCAATGACGAATGGGAACAAGGCGCCTTTAGTATAGATATGGGCTATTGCGCACTCTCTGTTGCAAGCATTATAGATCCCACGAGTCTGAGTGGTGTTTTAGGTTCATTTTTTGAGCTAGGTGACTCAAAGATATGCTCTAGTATTCGTAAGAATGCACAAAATATCGTCATTCGATCAGCCAAAGGTGGTGGCATAGACCTAGCCAAGCAAGTCTATGGCAGTCTCAGCCAAGAATGGCCACAGGCTTCACAAGAAGCCCAACAAGTACTCGCTCACCTTAACCAAAAACTTAAGAGTAAAGTTTTACTCAAGCATTTTTGGCAGGCACTCAGCCAAGATCAAGTCTTGATTCAACATCTTAAAAAAGAATATGGAGAAAAAGGGTTGGCACAAATTGTTGGCGCACTTCGAGAATTGAGTAGTACACAAAGTTTTTCAAATAACATCGATACTTTGGGATCTGAATTAAAGCTGATTGCTCAAAAAGGTATGAACTCTATCTTGCTTGACGAGCAGGGTCAGGGGCCAAATCCACTTTTGCTCTCTGTAATCCAAGAGCAGCTCAGTGGAAAAAAACGACCGATTGTCCATGTATATCCTGGGCAAGGTAATACGCTTAAACCCGGTCATCGTTTTCCTCATAGTGAACAGGGGCAAATTAAAGGACAGGTTAAACCATGAACACAGAACCTAAATCATTACCCGTGATCGAGATTAGTCAGTTTGCCTTAGAATCAATCCGGCCTCCAGAAAAAGGGTCTGCTCAAGCAAGTAAGCAAGCAGAACAGCTTTATCATTCTTGTGAACTAAGTGCCCAAACCGGTGATTTTGTTCTATTACTTGGCCCAAGTGGTGCCGGCAAAAGCTTACTCACCAATTTCCTACTCGATATTACCTCACCTGTCAGCCAAAGCCTTTATATCAATCGTGGTGACCAACGCTTAAACCCTTCGATTAAACTCCGTCTTAATGAACTGACTCACTCACTCCAAAATTCTCAAGAGCAAGAGCAAGAGCAAGAGCAAGAGCAAGAGCAAGAGCAAGCTCACAGTGCTCATAACATTGAAGTAGAAATATTAGGTCAAAGCTATCCCGAGCTACTTAGAGGTCGTGTCGGCGTTATGTTTCAGTCTTTGGCACTTTTTGATGACCTAACAGTCAGTGAAAATCTCAAGTTTGCCAATGATCGCTCTCGTCATCCAAAGCCAGATCTTAAGTGGAATGGTTGGATTGAAGATATCATGAAAGACTTACAACTTCCTGATACTCTGATGCATGAAGCAGTGAGTTCGTTATCAGGAGGTCAAAGGCAACGAGTCGCTTTAGCACGCATGTTGGCATATCAGCCAGAAATTATGATTTTTGATGAGCCAACATCAGCTTTGGATCCCTTAAGCGCAGAAACTGCGATTCAAATGATTCGTCAAGCACATGATCGATCTCAATGTGCACTCACCTTGGTTATTACACACGATTATGAGCGTTTTCTTCCAGTCGCTGATCGAGTTTGGTTTTTGAGTCAAGACCGCGAGTTTATCAACGAATGCCCACCTGTCACCGCTGATGAATACCAAAAGCGTTTAGCGCAAACTCGCTTACCGGCCAAAAGATCATTTTCTCTTGAAGAAGAACTCAAGCATAATGCGCAAGTTCTAGATTTACAATTAGCACAAAAGCTCCCTAATTTCATCGCTTCAATGCAACGTGGCTTGAACAGCTTAAAAAGTTCTTGGGCACGAGTTTATCTTAAGCGTTTTTTTCAGCGGATTTTAATTCAGGGCCTGCCTTTTCACCTTTTAGCGGGGTTTGGTCTAGGTGCTGTTGCCACCTATTTTTCATTCAATATGGAGTTAGGTAGTGTGGCTGTGGAAGACTTGGGAACAGTTGAGGTAAGTCGCTTTGTTTTACCCACTTTTTTTGAGCAAATGCTTTCTGGTTTTGGTGTGGTGCTATATCGCGCCTTAATTCCTTTGTTTACCTGTATTTGCGTTGCTGCTCGAGCCGGTACTGCTGTGACTGCCTATCTTTCGGAAATGCGGGATGAAAGCAAGCGTCAATGGGAAGCATTAGAAAACTTTGGCGTTCCGCCTTTATGGTTTTTTGTTCCTCAATTACTACTCACATTCTCAGTATCTTGTGCCTTATTATCATACCTGGCCTTTTGGTGTGCCTCTCTCGGTTCCCTTGTTGTCGCCATGCTAACCAACCCTCTTTGTACCTATTATATATGGGCTGATACATATTGGGCAAACCTAAAACCAAGTGGCATGTTTTGGTTTGATGGAACAGGTATGTTTATTGTTAAAACCGTTATTTCCGGTTTAGCAATCGCTCTGATCAGTACGTATTATGGTGCTCAAAAAAGAAAATCGAGCTTAGAAACTATGGAAAATCTAAGTAAGGCCAATGTTATGAGTGTATTGGTGACTTTATTACTCTTTTTTATTCTTTTACTCGCTGAGGCCAACTAATGACCCGTCTTGTAATCATTCCGGCTTTAGCTGGGTTAGCATACAGTGTAAAAAGTGCTCTGCAATTTTGGAAGGCCTCTCAAGCCGTTCAAGAGCATCCTTTACATAACCCACACTTAAATCCTCAAAAAATAGGCGAACAAACCATACTCAACATCAGCTTTGTTGGGGGCTGTGAAAGCGGAAAAAGTCAGCTAATTGCTCATCTTGGCTATCAATTTAGCTCATATGCAAGTCCGCACTTAAATATACGCTTATTGAGCCATAGAGAAGAAGAAAAACTCAGAGGTCGACATCTTAAAGAGCTATCGGATTATGATGGAGACTCACAACTCAATCTAGATGAATACAGTAGCGAAAGCTTGATTCGAGTGAGACGAACACTCTTTACAAAAGATCGTTATCAAAAAGATACACATCCGGAACAGGTTTACTTAAAAAGCACCTTTGATGCGCTCAAGCCTTATTGCCTAAATCTATACAACTTTCCGGGTGATTTCTTATTAGACGAGCGTGGTCATCAAGGGCATTTCAACCAAATCCTTAGTCAAAGCGAAGCTTTAGTTTTAGTCTTGGATGGCCCCGAACTTGTTAAGGCTTTTGAGCAAAAGCAAGCATACCCTTCAATGCTTCACTATACGCAAATCCTTGAGCGCTACTATCAACATTCTCCCGCTGGTTCAGTATATCTGATCATCAGTAAAAGTGATCTTATTCAACAAATAGACTCTGAGCATATTAAGCTCTGGGAAGACTATATACTCTCAACAGTCCTACCCTTATTACAACTTAAAGCTCATCAATCAGCATTAAAGATCTATTGGACCTCAGTCGATGAGCATGCCGAAAGCCAATGGTCAGAACTCAATCACTTTGGTTTAAGTCTATTCAACCAAGTCAAAGAGCGACTACTTGAGCGTCAAGCACATTGGCAGCAAGTACAAGCAGAATATAAAACAAGTCAAAAAAAGCTGTCTTTTACTTTGCTTTTGTCTGGCTTCTTACTTTGGTGGCTGATAGGAGTGTTCCAAATGAGTACGCTACCCACCATTCGAGGTGATGTAACTTGGGATTGGGGTAGCTTAAATACATCTTCGCAGCCCTATATTAAGGCCTATCACAGCGCACAATCCATCTTTCACCCTTTAAGCCTTTATAAAGATGATCTCCATAAGGACTTGAAGCTTCTTAACTCCGCTTATTATAAGCACTTAAACGATCAAAGTCGTGTGCTTATTAAAAGCTTAGTTGATGAACGGAATCTGTCACAAGCAGAGCAGCAACTCAACCAAGAGCTTGAACAATATTTAAGCTTTCAAAAGCAAGTCGCAGTGTGGCTAAAAAGAAAAGAAACCGAAGTTAGTTTTATCAATGATATCAATAGCTTAATTCAAAATATAAATACTAGACAAAAACTAACAGCTAGCCAAAGCATAGTCGTGCCTCAAGAGCTTTTTAAAAGTTTAGAACTCAATAAATGGCGTAAACGCTGTGAATACTCACAGGGAGAAGATAAGTTTACATGTCTTATTCATGACAGTTATCTAAGTATTTATAAGCAGACCCTAGAGGTTTCACTGCAACAGGTTTCTCAAATCAATACTAAGGTTATGATCAAAAATCCTCAGAAACTCCTCTTTCTGCATCTTTCTCCCTTATTGAGATGGCAAAGTGATAGCCAAGTACTTAATCCACAAGTTCTCAGTCCAAGAGACCCGATTGTTCTTAATTATCAACGACTGTTAAAACAGACTTGGCATAGAGCTTGGCAAAGCTTATTGGGCCAACTCAGTCAGAGTAAGCTAAACGCTGGAATAAAACGCTTACGCTTGATTCAAGACTTTGAACTTAATCGCCGTGAGTTAGAAAGCCAATATATGCTTAATCTAGCAATGCCTAAGGAGATTATGAGTCACTGGGTAGAGCTTCTTAATCGTGAAGTCGACCAGCAAAAACAATCATTGCAAGCTCAAGAAATGATTAAATGGGCAGAGAACTATTTAGACCATCACCGAGCCGCCCGAGTACGTCTGAGCCAAGCCGAACTTTCATGGCAGAATAAAATCACCCATGCACTTAGTCGTACGCATCAAGATCCTACTCAGTTACAAACAGCGATAGAGCAGATGCACTTAGACTTGGCAACCTTACAAAGCCTAAATGGTGCCAATGATATCAAAGGCTCACTTAAGTTGTGGAATACTCGCCTGATCGAACTCCAGAAATGGATCGAGCCTCAAAAATTGAGTTTAATGCTCGAAAGTATCACCTGTAATGACGATCGCTTTGAAGCATTGGGTTATAAGATCAATGAAGGACATTGGTCATATTACACTGTGTATTATCCTGATCAGATGACCTACTATGTAAGAGTACAAGCTCTGCAAGATAAAGCTTGGCTTGATGTGGCTCAACTTAGTCAGGGAGAAAGCGTTGAAATCACGTGGTCACCATGGCAAAAACTCAAGCTTTCAATTTATGACCAAGATGGCAGTATGGACCCTCGTGTGATTCCTACGGCTCAGCAAAACTCAGCTGGCCCACCACCTGTGCCTACCACTAAACCTGAGCAAGTTGAGCAAGTTGAGCAAGTTGAGCAAGTTGAGCAAGTTGAGCAAGTTGAGCAAGTTGAGCAAGTTGAGCAAGATGATGATCTTGTAGGGCTCACTAAAGAATGGCATGAACACAGAGATCCACCTAATGGCACCATTCAATTTGCTCCGGAAGATCTCTGCTCAGTTAAACTTCAAAGTAGCCATCCCTTACCAAAGTGGTTATTTGAATTGAATTGGCTAGAAAAGCAAAATACACCCTAAATCTATCCTAAAAAAAGAAAGTAAGGACTTATGAATACAACATTAAACTTGAACACTTCGAAAAACCTTTGGAACTTCCTATTACCTATCAGTGTTTTTCTGATTTCCCTCTTCAGCTTTGCCTGTGGTGATACTTTAAAGGATCTCGAATCCTTAGATAACATCGAAGTACCGATTACCACCTCAACCACCATTCAAAAGGGCAGTATGCTTGAAAGTGTTTTAGGTGGTTTTCCACAGCTCGATGCCTTTACAAGAGTTGATTTAAGCCAGCAACAAGCCTTTTCTGATACTGGTTATTCTAGTGATGATGTCGATAAGATTACTTTAAAAGCACTCACCATGAAGATCACGGCTCCGGACAATGAAAATGCCGATCTTTCTTTTTTGGGCGCTATGCGTTTTTATATTCAAGCCAATGACTTACCCAAACTAGAAATGGCCACCGCTATGCCTCCTCAAAGTGGAGATCGAGAGATCAGCTTTGAAACCATAGATGATGACCTAAAGAACTATCTGCTTGAGGGTGGGGGAGAAATTACGATTGAAATCGATGATTCACGTCGCCCCGAAGTAGATACAACCATCGAAATCAAGGTCATCTTTGATGTCGATATTAACGTCCTTTAATATATAGGCTAAAGTCTTATCTTATGATATGTCGAAGGCTTAAACTTTGATTAAGAGGACAGTAAGATGAACAATAATGATCACAAGAAAAAAGCGGTTGTGCTGTTAAGTGGTGGTCTTGACTCATCAACCATTTTGGCCATTGCTCAAGCACAGGGCTTTGACACCTATGCAATCACTTTTCGGTATGGGCAAAAGCATGAGATAGAATTAGAAGCCGCTCGGCGTGTTGCCAAGCAGTTTAATGTTGCTGAACATGTGATTGCTGAAATTGATTTGAGAATATTTGGTGGTTCAGCACTTACTAGCGATCAGTTTGAAGTTCCCAAAGGACGAGAAATTGATGATATGTCCGAGGGGATTCCCATCACCTACGTACCTGCAAGAAACACCATTTTCTTATCTTTTGCCCTTGCTTGGGCAGAGGTTTTAGAAGCACATGACATCTTTATTGGAGTCAATGCTGTAGACTATAGTGGGTATCCGGATTGCCGGCCCGAATATATCGAAGCTTACAGTAAAATGGCGAATTTGGCGACTAAGTCTGGTGTTGAAGGTAGCCAAAAACTTACCATTCATACGCCTCTTATCGACCTGAGTAAGGCTCAAATTATAGAGCAGGGTTTGGCCTTGGGCGTAGACTACAGCAAAACAGTAACCTGCTATGCACCAAGTGAGCAAGGTGAAGCTTGTGGTGAATGTGATGCCTGCGCTTTACGGCTTAAGGGCTTTATGGAAAATGGAATCTCAGACCCGGCCCCCTATGTGTAAATATAATGAGTTATAAAGTTAAAGAAATGTATTACACCCTTCAAGGTGAGGGGATGCAAGCCGGACGTAGCGCGGTATTTTGTCGGTTTACAGGCTGCAATTTATGGAGCGGCAGAGAACAAGACCGAGCCAAAGCTCAGTGCCGCTTTTGTGACACAGACTTTGTCGGCACTGATGGTGAGGGAGGAGGTCGCTTTGCTGATCCTGAAAGTCTTGGAAAAGCCATTCAAGAAACCTGGGATGGATCAACTAAAGCTCAAGATCAATCACAAGAAAACGAGCATGCTTTAGTTGTTTTTACAGGTGGTGAGCCTTTATTACAGCTAGATCAAGCCTTAGTGGACCACTTACATAGCCTTGGTTTTGAAATTGCTGTTGAAACCAATGGCACTCAAAAAGCCCCGCAAGGGATTGATCATATCTGTGTTAGCCCCAAAGCGAATGCGCCCTTGGTTTTAACCGAGGGACATGAGCTTAAACTCGTTTATCCCCAAGTCGAACTTCAAGCGCAACCTGAGCTTTTTACCAAGCTTAATTTTAAACGTTTTTACCTACAGCCTATGGATGGCCCAAAGCAGGCTGAAAACACACAAGCCGCAATTAAATACTGTCTGATGAATCCTCAGTGGCGCTTGAGTCTTCAAACTCATAAGTATATCGGTATCCCTTAAGAGAAAAAATAAAAGGAATGAGATATGGTAGAGATCTATAAAGAGTTTATATTTGAATCTGCACATCACCTGCCAAATGTACCCGAAGGACATAAGTGTGGTCGCTTACATGGCCATTCCTTCAAAGTAAGGCTATATCTAGAAGGCCCTTTAGGGCTTCAAACCGGCTGGGTACGTGATTTTGCTGATATCAAAGCTGCTTTTAAGCCTTATTATGACCAACTTGATCATCATTATCTAAATGAGATTGAGGGGCTAGAAAATCCAACCAGTGAAGTTTTGGCGGTATGGATTTGGAATAAAATGAAGCCCTTACTTCCCGAACTTAGTAAGGTAGAAACCTTTGAAACCTGTACAAGTGGCTGTGTATATCGTGGCGAATAAGCTATGGAGAATCAATAGTTAAGCTGATAGGCTTAAGGGGTAAAAAACTGTTAATCATAGGATCAGTATTATGCCCTTTCAATCTCAATTCAGATATCAATTCAGATATCAATTCACAGTAAACTCTCGACTTTGGTTTGGGAGTTTAATCTTTATTCTGATCTGTCTTACTGGCTGTGCTCAAGGCTCACAGGCGTCAGATGATGAGATTTATAGTGATATGCAATTTTCTTTTGCTGATACCAGGCCTCCACAAGAAGACATGGAAAGCCCAAGCACTGATATGGATGTTATTCCTGTCGACATGGATGTTATTCCTGTCGACATGGATGTTATTCCTGTCGACATGGAAGTCTTGCCTGTTGATATGGAAGTCTTGCCTGTCGATATGGAAGTCTTGCCTGTTGATATGGAAGTCTTGCCCGTCGATATGGAAATCCCTGTGGATCAATGTGGTGATGGCCAAGTCCAAGCACCTGAAGATTGTGATACAGCGGGTATGATTAACCTAAACTGTGAATATGGACAGGAAAGTTGCCAAGTCTGTAATGCCAACTGTGAATTGGTTGCTGGACAAACATCTTATTGTGGTGATGGAGAACTCCATGTCAATGAAGCCTGTGATACTGCGGGTCTTGTCGATCTTAATTGTGAATATGGACAGGAAAATTGCCAAGTTTGTAATGCTAACTGTGAACTAGTTACTGGACAAACATCATATTGCGGTGATGGAGAACTGCAAGCCAATGAAGCTTGCGATACCGCTGGTCTGATTGAGCTCAATTGCGAATATGGACAGCAAAGTTGCCAAGTCTGTAACGCGAACTGTGAGCTAGTGGATGGCCAAACTGCATATTGTGGCGATGGCGAAGTCAGCCATGGTGAGCGCTGTGATCAAGGTGCAGCTAACTCTGATTTAGTTGATCATGGCTGTCGAACCGACTGTCATTTTGATCATCGAGATGCGCTCGTTCCCTTTTTACAAGAGAGCTATATTGTACAAGGGGTTGCTTCTAGCTGCGAAGCGCGTCCAGCTCACGAATGTACTGATGAGCGTCTATATTTAAGTCTTTATTACAAAGATGCGGATGGCAATGATGCAAGCGACAGTGGTTTTGGTGATAAAAACTCAATGATTGTTGAACTCAATCCCGCCACAGCAAACTTTGAAATGACTCGGTGTTGGTTACTTTCCGGCGAGATCGAAGACTCTCATGTAGGTGGCTTAGCATTTGCTCGTAGTCACAGTGGTTCTGCTTACTTGTATGCAAGTGGTGGAAGTCGCGTTGAACGCTACACCGTACCCACCTTGCTACAAGAGCCTGCGTTAGCCCCAAATCAACTCAATTATGGAAGCTTAGATGCCTGTGGGCTCTTGGGTGGAGCAAATAACTTGAGTTGGGTTGTTTCTGCCTCATCCTTTGTTTCCCACGTGATGATCGATCAAAGCGATTATCTGATGGTAGGACAATTTTGTAATGGTGGTTCATGTATAGCACAAGCCTATGCCTACCAGCTCAACCTAAATGATGGCACCATCCAAGGCGGACAAGCCGACCAGACCTTTAAGATTCGTCAAAAAGCTCAAGGTATAGATGTTGATGGTGACCTACTTTATGTCAGCGTCAGTTACGGTGATAATGATAGCTACATTTATAAAGACTCACTAAGCGCTGCTCGCTGTGCCAACACTAACTGTGAGGGCGCTCAAGTCCAAAGCTTAGGTCGAGTAACAGTTAAAGGTGGTGTGGCCGGTGGAGAAGATTTAGCTCGAGTCGGTAAGCATTTGTGGTCTGCTTCCGAATCCGGAAGCCGTCACTTTCAAAATCGTCCGCTTTGGGAGTTTCCTTGGAGTAGTTATTTTCCTTATATTTATGATCTACCCATTTCCAATACCTTTGCTTCCAATGCAACCAGCCTAAACCAAGCAATCCGCTCTAGACATAGTCGAGATGAAGTCAGACTGCTTTCAAATCACTATGCAAGTTGGTGGGATCGTACCGAACGGTTATGGGTACTCGATGTCAATGGTGATGGCGCTGATGATATGCTTTTAGGCCCTAATCAAGGAGATGGCTGTTGGTATTTACTAGAAGGCAGTCAAGGTGAGCAATCCGGCGAGTTTATTGATCGTGGCTGTGTTGTGCAAGCCTATGCTGGTTGGTGGGATAATACCGATCGCATCCGAGTTATGGATGTTAACGGAGATCAGCGTGATGATATTGTGATTGGACCTTACAGTGTGGATGGTTGCTGGTATGTTTTACAGGGCACAAGCACTGCACAAGGCGCCGATTTAAATGATCGAGGCTGTGTGGTTGAATACAAAGATAATTGGTCAAGTAAAGCCGAGCGTATCCGCCCTCTTGATGTCAATGGTGATGGTGCTGATGATATTGTGATTGGCCCTTCATCGGCTGGTGCTTGGTATATTCTGGAAGGCCGGGTGGCTTCAGTGGCTGACTTTAATGCCGGACGCGCTTTAAGTACAGTGGGCACAAGCTATGGGGGTTGGTGGGATAATGCCGAGCGCATAAAAGTCTTAGATGCCAATGGGGATGGCCGTGATGATATTGTGATCGGTCCATATAGTGTAAATGGCTGTTGGTACTTACTACAAGGTAGCGCTGCCCCTAGTGACTTTATTGATCGCGGTTGTGTACGCCAAGCTTATGAAAATTGGCATGAGAATAGTGAGCGTTTTTGGATTGCTGACTTTAATGGAGATGGCCGAGATGATATTGTTTTAGGACCAAGTGGCGCTAATGGAAATTGGTATATGCTCGCAGGTTCTGGTGTTACCTCCGCCAGTTTACGCTATGAAGGAACAATTCATAATAACTATGAAAACTGGTCTGACAATGCCCGTCGTATACGAGTCATGCATCCCAAAGCAAACGCACCGGCAGCTATACTCGTTGGGCCAAAGGGTGACTTAGGAGAATGGCAACTCTTACAAGGACATAGTGGCTCAGGCTTTTATGACAAGCAATGGGCGGTGGATTGGCGTGAAGACTGGAGCGTAGAAGATTCTACCAATAAGCCCGAACGTATTCATGTTATGGATCTTAATGGTGATGGTGCCGACGATATTGTGATCGGTCCTTCTTCTAACGGAAATTGGTACTTATTAGAAACTCAAGTAGGCGAGTAAAAAAGCTCATAAGCCGAAGCCAATTTACTCTAAAAAATCTCTAAAAGATCCATTTAAATACTAACTTGCCATGTTGGCTGATTTTGTTCTTGTAAGCTCAAGGAAGCCGACAAAGCCTGCTCTTGAGTTTGAAAAAGTCCAAAACTAGTGCCTCCCATACCCGCTCCACTCATTTTGGCTCCTAAAGCACCTAATTTTCTAAGCTGTATACAGGCTTGATCAAGCGCAGGTGTAACCACACCAAGATCTCTTAAAAACTTGTGATTTAAGTCAAAGCAAAGACCTAGTTTATTTAGATCTCCGTCTTGTAAAGCTTGTTGCCCTACTTGGGTATTAGACTCTATTTGCTTAAATAACTCTTGGTAATATATAGGATACTCAGCTTTCTTAATCGCTACCCGACTTACCGCATCTGCAGTTGTTCCTTGTCGTGGCCCCCAAGTGAGTACCAAATGCAAAGGTTGAGTATGATGAAGCGCTTGTAAGTTAATCTCTCCTTGCTTGCGTTGAAATCCCTGAATACCACCTTCAATAGACACTCGATGATCCAAACCAGAAGGCTGATGATGAAAAACTCTTTCCATCACCATCGCTCCTTCAAAAAGCTCGTTCTTAGACCATTCATGTTGGTGGATTTGAGCAAGTGCTTTTAAAGTGGCCACCGATAAGGCTGCACTAGAGCCTAAACCCACTTTAAAGGGCAAAGCGCCTTCTACTTTAAGCTTATAATGAGCGTTTAAGTGTAAACCTTGAGCTTGTGCCCAATCAAAGCCTTGCCGAAAGGCTTTCATCAACAAGGTTCCTTCCGAAGAATCTTGGGATCTAGTTTGGGAACTAAAAGTGCCGAAGCGACCTTCTTGAGCAAAACTTAAGCCATAGGCTTGTTGCTCATCAGCTTCTATGCACACCTTTAGCCCTTTGGGTAAGGCAAGTGCAACAGCCGAATACCCATAAACAACAGCATGCTCACCCAGCAGAATTAATTTGCCAGAACCACTTGCTGAACTTTGGGTACATATCCCACTATGATTCGTTTCCGTCATGCTCATACCTTATCAAGCTTTTTTCAACACCCTTATTACATATAATAAATCAAGCTCAAAGCAAGAGGGTCACAAAGTCAAGACTATGGAGAGACTATGTATGGGGCAGTAGACTATGAGTCTGTAGATAAAGTATCCACAAGTATTTGCGCTGATGGGATTTGAACAGGCTCATATTCAAGTCGTGGGTTAGGTGCCCATCCAGGTTTATTCAAGGATTCTAAGCCTTGCTTCCACCGATTATGGCTAAAGTAATAATCATATAACTTACGCTTTTTCTTCATTAATATATGATCGAAATTGAGTGGGTCTCGGTTCTCTTTATAACGCTCATTTGCATATTCGTAGCCATACATTTGAGCATAGAGATTGATCATGAACATGGGTAAGTAACGCCCTCGCTCGGGATACTTTTTATGGAACTCGATCTTGGCTTCTTGTAAGGCATCTTTACGTTCTCGGCGTTTCTTGCGACGTTGCTTATTTGATCGGCGTGACATAATGAGCTCCTTTTGTGATCTAGTTTCTCTCCTTATAAACAACAAATATTTTTCTCTATTTAGGACAATTTTGGATCATTTAGCCCGAATTAATTCAGGCCAAACTAGCAAAATATTGCTCTTGGTGAGTTGAATAAAGATCACTATATTATTCTTGGCTATGATCCCGAACAATATAGGCGCGGGTGCCCTCAAAAGCCATTCCCATTGAAATATAGGTGCATGTATCATCCACCGGAACCATGTCAGCATTACGCTCAAAAAAGGGCACAACAATGCGTGCCTCATTTTGAGCATCGGTATTAAGCAGAGCCTCACTGAGTTCTGGGACATTCATCGCGCCCGAAAGATAACCACTCATTTCGCCCTCATCATTGAGGGTGAGCTGAACTCGAGCAAACTCTACTTTGGCGATTATATCGAGCGATAAAATGGTGATTGGTATATTTAATTCAAGAGGTCCGGCAATCAATGTTCCATCTTTGAGTTGCAAGCCACTCACCGTCGATAAAGGACTGTCATAGTCATAGTCAAAGGTTTGATCAGAGGAAATCAGACCTTGCGTTCCAATCAATGGACGAGCAACACCTCTAAAGACATTCAGAGTGACCTCATCATCATTTTGTAAATCATCTACACCTTCGAGTTCCAAAACGACAAGTACTCGCCCCTCATTAATCGCATTTTGTAAGAGTGCGTGAACCTGCTCTCCCACCAAAGGAGCCAAGGTTGCCCATAACTCTGCAAGTTGATTATCTACGCCCTCTCTACCCTCAGGAGAAACAAAATCCCCATGACCACAGCCTTCTTCATCACCATCTTCACTCAGAATACCATCCAAATCAAAGCCACGAGCAATGCCATCATCTTCAAGCTCTAAAAATTGAAAGCTTTGTACAATATTGGCATGTGTTTGAGAACGTACATAGCGTTCACCCTCAAAGTACAGCATTTCATTTGCTTGCTCACTTGCGCCTTCCATCTCTTCGATCATATCGCTTCCGGCCGAACCCATGTTTCCGTCTGCCCCCGTACTTCCGGCTGAACTCGCTATATTTGAATCGTTTGTTGAACTTGATTCATTGGAGGTGCAGGCGATCATCCCAAAACTCATCATAAAACTGATAAGCAATGCTACATATTTAAGAGCGAGTGAGTTCGTTTGAGATCTCATTTAGGCCTCCACAGCGGATAAACCGCTTTCCACAAAAGCTTCATCCTCACCATAACTTGCGGCGGGTATACCCAGCGCTCGAACAACAGACAGGGCAAGATGTGACGTATTCTCTTTGGTTGTCGATCTATAGTGATGCCCCATTTTTAAAGCACCACCTGCTTGTCCGGCTAAAAGTATGGGATATTCATCAATTTGATGCGTTTTTCCCTCGCTGACATCAGTGGTTGCTAACAAGGCACATTGGTCAAGCAAGGTTCCTTCTCCTTCGGGAATACTACGCAAGCGCTCAATGAAATAGGCCAGACTGCGTTGCGCACTCATAATGATTTCTGTGACTTGAGGTTGATCACCGGGTTCATCATGAGTGAGCTGGTGATGTCCTGAGTTTGTATTTGGATGAAGTAGATTACTAAGAGGATCACAATACCAAAAGCTGAGCACTCGAGTTAAATCACAGGCCAAGGCAATCGCTGATAAATCTGCCATCACTTGTGCTCTTGCTTCTAATTGAACTCTACCCTCTACAAGAGAAACTTCACTGGGTCGCTCTGGTTTAATACATGCCTCTCTTAGGATTGGGGTTTCTTGAAGTCTAGCAAGGCGTAATTCAAGGTCTCGTACTGCGGTGAGATGTTGGTCCAAACGAGCCTTGTCATGATTGCCAAGTCGAGACTTAAGCGAATGCATATCTTCCATGACCGCATCTAATGCGCTTTGACGAAGGGCAAGTTTGGGATCGACCATGCCCTCGCCCGGTTCACGAAAAGTCGCTCCAAAAAGACGCTCATATAAAGCGATTGGATCACTTTCGGGTGTATTATGACTATCCGGACCATTCATAGACATGCCACGCATATTAGGCTCAGCGCCTACCTCAAGCGAGCGATATAAAGTTTCTCCGCCAATAAGTGCAGCGATTTGCTGATCAATTGTGGGCCCTTGAAAGGTCCAGCCTCCCCCTCCTTTAACAATGGCTTGCTTGCCTGTAAAAAAGCCAGCCGGACCTGATATATGTGCCTCAATATTACCGACCTTAACCTCCATTCCACTGATAACAGCGATCTCATTACGGAGATGGGCTAAGGGCTCTAATAAAGGGGAAGGCATCCATGCCTCGCCGTCGCCATTGGGTAGCCATCGGTCTGGTTGACAGCCATTGCCCCAAAAAAACATCGCAAAGCGTTTAGGCGAATTGCTCAGTTGAGCACGAGCTTCAGACAGAGCCTGTCCTTTAAGACCACGAGGGGCGATTGACTCTAACCAAGGTAAACCTACTGTAATCGCTGAGCCTCCCAAGATGCCGCGTAAGGCACTACGTCGGCTAAAGCGAGACTTATGACGAAAAGACGATGAGTCCATAGAAAAACGAGGACAAAGCTTAATCATTTGGGTGCTCCTGCGTTGTAAAATAAAGGACTAAGGACAAGTTCTAAAAATAAGGGCTTAAGACGAAACTCAAGTCGCTCAAAGCGGGTATTCAGATCTTGAAGCAAAGGTGCTTCTTCGTTTGTGATCAAACGACCGGTTGCATATTGCGCCACACTTTTGACCAAGCACGAAGTAAACCCGGGATGTTCTCGTACGACTTGCGAGAGTGATTGTGGATCTTCGTAGGACACACCATCAAGTTCACCACTTGCATCGATTAATGCACCATTATCACGTTCTCGCCAACGGCCAATCGCATCATAATTTTCAAGAGCGAGCCCAATGGGATCGAGAAGCTTATGACATCCAGCACAGCTTGGGTTGGTCAGGTGCTCGGCCACTCGATCACGAAGGGTACGGGTGTTTCCAGAAGCTTCTGGTATGGCAGTATCCACGCCAGGAGGCGGAGGGGGAATCTCTTGACACAGCAATACAGTACGAACAAAGCGTCCTCTTAAAGTCGCGGAAGACGCTGCGGGATGAGCATTTATACTTAAGAGTGACGCATGGGAAAGTAAGCCTAAACGCGGACTTTCTTCGGGTAAGGTTACCCGTCTAAAGCCATCTTGAACCGGTGCTGGCACACCATATAATGCCGCCAAACGTGGCGTTAGAAAATGCTCACGAGAGGTCATCAATTCACGGAGATCACTATCACGCTCAAGCACATAGTAATCGATAAGCCGAAGCGTTTCTTCCCGAGCCTCTCGCATTAGTTCTGGGCTGTAATGATCAAACTGCAATGGATCTTTACGAAGGGTATCCAACTCATAAAGTTTAAGCTTCTCGATAAAAAACTGCTCAAGGCCAAACTTAAATTGTGGCGACGCCATTAAGCGTTCAGCCTGTGCTTTGAGTCCTTCTTGGGTATCGAGAATACCTGAATCAGCAGCCTCTAGTAATTCATCATCAGGTGAATGATTCCACAAGAAAAAACTAAGCCGAGTTGCCAGAGCATAGGGATCAAAGCGTTCACCCTCGGCACTCACTTGACTTGGCGCAAGCTCAAGACGATATAAAAAGTTTGGAGATTGCATCATCGCTGCTAAGCCAAAACTAACCCCTTGCCATGGATCGTTGAGTACCTCAGTAGCTTGATTTGCTAAAGAGACTAAGCGACCTAATTCATCTTCCTTAAGTGGTCGACGCCATAACCTTAAACCATTAAGAGCCATAATGTCATTTATACAGCTGACACGAGTCTCAGTAGACTCTGTCTCAAGATCACAAGGAATCGCTCGTGATTTGAGTTCATCTGTACTTACCACCTGCTGGGCAACTGCATAGGCCGCTTCTTCAAGCGAAGCTATACCTCTAGGGCTATAGCTTGTAATTGAGGCGCCCACAGAAAATAAGCCGGCTTCTGGAATATCGGGTTCCGAAACCTTTGGAACAACAACAGTCTCTCCAAAAACAGATTTCAATGACTGTTCATATTGCGTACGAGTCAGACGTCTAAGTGCTGTTGATCCGGGAGGCACTGAAGGAGCCGGTGGAAGGTCGTTTAAGCCCGAATCTATTTCAGTGCTGACCAACTCACTCATTGGCTCAAGCGTTGTTCGTCGAGCCTCAATACAGCCCGAACAGACAACGGAAAAGACAATCAAATAGTTTAAAGCATAAGAAGTCGAAGAAGGAAATTGCATATAAAAAGCTCCTTACTCGCCAAAGGTAGTTCGCATGAGAGGGATCGCTAATTGTAATGAGCTAGAATCGTAAGTCTTCATAGCTTGCCATAACGACCATAACCTATCAACTTGAATTGATCTTGAACTTGGAAGCTGAACCTTGAACTGAAGCGAACCTTGAACTGAAGCTTGAACTGAAGCAGCAAAATATTTCTCCAAAAAAACTAAGTATTTATTGACCGAAATTAAACTTTTTTCATAATTTTACGCAACAAAATAACATTTTTAGCGAGAGAGTATACGTCCTTCACTTTCATCAAGGAGTATATTTATGCCGGCACATTTACGCTATCAATCCCAAACTTGGGCCACTCATCATGTGGTGTCAAGATGTATTCAAGGCTTTGGATTTTTAAAGCCAACTCGGGAAGTCCGAGCCATTACTCGTGGAGTCTTAGCATACTCTTTAGAGCAGCATCAAAAGACGATTGAGCTTCATCATTATGTCTTTTTAAGCAATCATTTCCACCTGTTACTCAGCTCTAAATCAAGTCCTGATTTGGCTGAATTTATGTGCTATTTCAAGGGAAATCTGGCTAGAGAGTTAGCACGAGTTCATAATTGGCATGGTACATTATGGCAAAAACGCTATTCAAGTGAAGAAATCCTTGATGTAGAAAGCCTTGAAGAAGTCTTTAAATATATTACTCAAAACTCGGTTAAAGAAGGCTTAGTTGATCATCCAAAAGATTGGACAGGACTGCATGGTTATCGGCAATTGGTGATGGGTAAGAAAGTCAGTGGCCCTTGGGTTGACCGCACTGCTTATTACCATTCTTTGCAGCGCCGAGATGGTAAACTGATTGATGAGTTCACAACACAGCATCAAATCAAGCTCACCCAACCTCCAATGTGGGCACATTTATCAAAGTCTGAGTACAAAAAGCTTTGCTCAAGATTAAGCGCTGAGGCCACTCGAAATGCGCTTTTAAAGCGTGGTTCAAAGCCAGCGTTGGGTATGAGGATGGTACTGAGCGAAAATGTGAGAAAATTAAGGGTTACCAAAGGTGGCAATCGTCCTTTATGTAGAACCAAGTGCATCAAAATGCTTAAGGCTTACCAAAAGTTGTACTTTGATTTTAAAGCCAAATTCAAAAAAGTATCCGCTGATTTGAGACAGGCGATCAAACTAGGATATGACACAGCTTCAATCTGCTTCCCAGCAGGTGGTGTACCTTTGTTTGGAGGTCGTTATTCACCTGATTGAGCTTTGTTTATCGATGACGTAGTGGCTTTTAAGTTTTTGGTAATTGTAAGTTTAACAATATAAGGACAAATAACACCAAAAGATGAGTTTGAGAGCTTTAACCTTTGGTTAAGGTGCGGGTGAGATACATCTTAAATCAGAAAAAACTAAAATAGAGTAACGCTTTATTATAAGGCTGGTTCGGTTGTTGGTTCGGTTGTTGTTGTTAATAGGCTCATGCTTTTGACTTATTTCTTTCCACCTTGGGCGCTTCAGCATGACGCATAAGCGCTTCAAACATTTTAAAACATTTGGTCTTCATAAGGAGTAAAGATCAATATGCGTTCTATATATCCATTCAGAGCGTTTCTCGCGCTCTCCCTTGCCCTAAGCTTACCGCTTGACCCTCCCGGAGCCTCGGCTGAGCCTCGGCTGAGCCTCAGGTGGCTTTGGGTAAAACGCCCTCGAGTCTTTTACCGCTTGTCTACTCACCACATCTCAACACTCAGAGCTCTTATCACTTTGAGATGAAGACGAGTACTGACTTTAACCAAAGCTTACTCTAAAACTTATTCTGATTACGCTCATAAATAAGTCGTAGTCCCTCTAGAGTTAATCTTGGGGCTAAGTGGTTAATTTGGGCACTGTGCTCAAAAATGAGCGGTGCAAGTCCGCCGGTAGCAATGACTAAGGGCTCTACCTGTGAGCTTTGCTTAAGTTCTTGCTTCATGCGTTGGGCAATCCCATCGACCATGGCCACATAGCCATAAATAAGGCCGGATTGAATACTATGTACGGTATTTTTACCAATGACAGAGGGAGGAGGACTCAGCTCAACTCGGGGAAGGCGGGCGGCATTCATGAATAAAGCTTCAGACGAAATCCCAATGCCAGGAAAAATAGCACCTCCTAGATATTCTCCTTGCTGACTCACCACATCAAAGGTGGTGGCTGTACCAAAATCAATCACGATTAGGGCTTGGGGCCATTGGTGATAGGCGGAAACAGCATTAACAATACGATCCGCACCAACTTCTTTGGGATTATCATATAAGATAGGCATACCCGTATCAGTGTCAGCACCTACGGTTAAACAAGGCGCATCACAATAAAGCTTCACCATTTGCCGAAAGGTTTGCGTAATCGAGGGCACAACACTTGATAAGATCGCCCCGTCAATCACTTTAAGCCCCTCTTTAAGGAGAGCGCGATGACGAAATAAACTGTGAATCAAGGTACCCATTTCATCGGCGGTACGATGTGGCTGGGTACTGACCCGCCATTCTCCAATTAACTCTTGGTTTTGATAAAGTCCAAGGACGCTTTGAGTGTTACCAACATCGATCGCAAGTAGCATAGTCAAACCTTATGAATGTAAAGCTATAAATGTGAGGCCAAAGATAAAAGATGTACTTCACCGCTTTCAACAGAAATGACTTGTCCATTAATGTCAAGTAAGAGCGCACCTTGTGCGTTAATCCCTTGGTAAACTCCTTGGTAACCGGCTGCTTTTAAATGAGTTCCCAAGCTTAATCCAAACCTCTGCCACTGCGCTAATAATCCAGCTTTATGTTCTTTGAGTTCATTCAGCGCTTGCTCAAGTTCAGCAATCAAGCGATGGCAAAACTCTTGAATGTCACGGGCTTCTTTAAGAGTACTTGCTGACTCTAGCTGTATGCCAAGTTCACTGAGTATGGCATATTCTTGGGGAAACTCATGATGATGAAACAGATTAAGCCCAATCCCTACAAGTACAGCCTGTCCATTGTTAGTGATTCTACCTTCGCATAAGATACCGGCTAGTTTACGATGTTGAAACAACAAGTCATTGGGCCATTTAAGACAAAGCTCATTGATAGGCTCATCAGTTTGACTTAAAGCTGCTTGAGACCGAGTCAGAGACCGAGTCAAAGGCTGAGTCAAAGGCTGAGTCAAGTATTGACTTAACGTTCGATATAAAGCGACCCCTGAAGCCAAAGAAAGTAAGGGTAAGTCTTCGATGGCTAAATCATTAACCGCCGCTCTCCAGCTTAGCGCTAAGCCTGCACCTTTGGGACTTTGCCATGCCCGCCCTCGACGGCCTCGACCGGCACTTTGATTTAGGGTCGCAACTGCTATGACCGCTTGATCTGCCTGAGATAATTCATCTTGAGTGCTTGCACAGTGGTCTAGCCATATTACAGTCATGATTGTTCCTAAAAGTAACAGCGTTTATGGGCTATTCCAAGCTTGCAAACGCACTTGATCAATATGATCAGCGTTGAGCAGTAGCATAACTAAGCGATCAAAGCCCAAAGCGATCCCCACACATTGGCCTAGCTGATCAAGATGAGTCAAAAGAACTTCATCCATAGGAGGGGTTTGAGCACCTCTTTGGGCACGGATATTGAGATCCGCTTGAAAGCGTTCTCTTTGCTCATTGGCCACACTTAATTCATCAAAAGCATTGGCTAACTCAATCCCATTAATAAACAGCTCAAAGCGTCTTGCCCAACGTGAATCTTGTGGATCTAGCTTGGCTAAAGCTGCTTGAGAGGCGGGGAAATCATATAAAAAGCAAGGTCCATTTGTCGAGAGTTTGGGCTCTACCAAATCCATAAAGATTTGAAAGTAGACATCATCCCATGAGCCATGTAATCCATCAGCCCTAATACCCGCCTCTTTTGCACAATGTCTGAGTTTTTCAATACTTTGAGCATGATTTAAGTCGATGCCGGCATAGCGTATAAAAGCCTCATGCACGCTGAGACGCTCAAACTCTTTTTGGGGTAAGTGCGTCTGCGGATAACCCAAGCTTTCAGCCACAGCAGAAAGCTTTTTGATCAGGGTTTCACACTGGGTCATTAAGTCCTCAAGACTGAGATCTCGGGCATACCATTCAAGCATGGTAAACTCAGGGCTATGCGAGTTTGAAGTTGGTTCATCTCTAAAGCATGACCCCAGACTGTATATGCGATTAACTTGCTGACCTTGAATGGCTAAAAAGCGTTTAAGCGCATATTCAGGTGAGGTATGAAGCCAGCGTCTTTCCGCCTGATCAACATGTGCGTATTCGCTATGGACTTCAAAGGCATCAAGCTGAGGCTCCAAGCCGGGAGACACAACTATGCTAGGACTTTCGATTTCCAAAAAGTCATCGGCATTAAACTGCTCTCTCAAAGCCCAAAGTAAGCGTGCCCGATCGAGTAATCGTGTGTTCTGTGACGAGTTTGATTGAAAAGAACTAGGCTTAATATGCTGATTAGTCATTTGAGCACAAAATCTCTAAAAGACTCAAGCTGTGTTAAGTCTACAAACAAAAAAAGCGCCTAAAAAGGCGCTAATAAGTGATCCGTACGGGATTTGAACCCGTGTTACCGGCGTGAGAGGCCGGCGTCCTAGACCCCTAGACGAACGGACCGAAACTCGGAAACTAGGACTCGAACCTAGATTGATGGTACCAAAAACCATAGTCCTAACCATTAGACGATTTCCGATTAAGAACCTTAAAAAGGTGTGACTAATCTAACTCAGACATAACAAAGATGTTAATGCCATCCCGCTAGACAGCTACGAAGCGAATATTTAGCAAGCTTGTATCGCTTCTGCAAGCTTTTTTTGAAAAAATATTTTTAGCAGGATTGGTTTACTGGATTCTCTGAATGTTAAGCTATTGTTATTTTTGTACAATCATGATCTGATTTTTTATCTTTATGTTGCTCATCAGATGATATTAATAAGGGATTAAATTATTTTATCGGCTTTGAAATAGATAAGAGGTTATATGACACGTATTGGTTTTTTGGGATGTGGGCAAATGGGACGAGCGATTCTATCTGGCTTGTTAGCTCAGGGGGTAGTGCAAGCTGAGCAGATTTTGGTCGCCGCCAAATCAAGTGCAAAGCAAACAGCGCAGCAGTTTGAGGTCAAGGCGGTAAGCCCGGTGGACTTACTTGTTGAAGCTGATGAAATCTTTTTGGGCATTAAGCCTTATCAGCTTCATCATGTTGAGCAATGGCTTAAGGACTCAAGAGTACAAACCAGACTCGCTCAATCCAAGCCATTAGTGATGAGTATGCTGGCAGGTACTAGCTTTGCTCAACTTCGCTTGGCCTTTAATAATTTGGTGACTTTGATTAGGTTGATGCCAAATCTACCTGCTCAAGTTGGACATGGCTTGACCTTAAGCTGTATTGATCCTCAAATCACCGAAGAAGAAAAAGCGACACTGGTCACACGTAGCCGTGAGCTTCTTCAGCCTTTAGGCCATGTGGAAGAACTACCTAAAGAAAGCGACTTTCATGCGGCAACTGCAATTTCGGGCTGTGGGCCTGCTTATTTATTTAATGTAATCGAGTCTTTAGCTGATGCTGGTGTACATGAAGGCTTACCGCGAGCGCTGTCGCTCAGACTAGCGGCACATACGGTTTTGGGTAGTGGGCATCTTGCCTGCCAAGAGCATCCTGCCGTTCTTAAAGATCGGGTTACCTCTCCCGGAGGTGTAACGATTGCCGGTGTACGTATTTTAGAACAGCATGGCGTTAGAAGTGCTTTTTTTGAAGCTGTGATTGCGGCAAGTCAGCGTTCTAGGACTCTTGAAAAAGGATAGAGGATAAAGACTAGAGAAAGACTAGAAAATACCTAAGTTTTTGACTTGAGATTGACTTTAGATTCATCCTCGTCAATACATTGATGCACTCTTAGAACAAGCCTTCTCTCAATTGTGTTCTTTTATTGATTCTTTTACAGAGTCAGCCTTTTTGAGAAGCTTGATTAAGTCATAAGAAAAAATGAGTTAGTATTTAGGTAAAGCATAGTTTAAGGAGCTCACAGTCATGATCAAACTAACCCCTATCGAAATCGAACGTCATGAGTTTAAAACGGTTTGGCGTGGTTATGATCCGGATGAAGTTAGGTCTTTTTTAGCTCAGGTTTCACATCAGTTAACCACGATGATCCGAGAGCAAGAAAAAGCCGAAGAAGCCCTTGAATTAAAGGCACAGCGCTTAGCTCAGGTTGAAGACTATGAAATCCGCTTACGAGATGCCTTAATCGCGGCAAGTTCTTTAGCTGAGCAAAATCGAGAAGAAGCCAGACGAGAGTCTGAGCTATTGATTAAAGAAGCCGAGTTACAGGCCGAGCGAATTCTTAAAGAAGGGCGCCAAAGTCTACATCAGTTACTCAGTGAGACCCAAAGTCTAAAAAGACAACGAGAGCGCTTAAGTGTTGAACTGCGTTCAGTCGTAGAATCTCACTTGAGAATGTTAGAAAATCAAGAGGAACACTTACGCACCGCACAAGATCGTTGGCGAAATGAAGAAGCAGAATGGCAGACGATGTCAGAGTCATTATTTCAAGAAAGTAGTTCGCAGGCGAGGACTCAAGATAAGGGAGACACACTCTTAGAAGCTCGTGAATTGACTCTTGCTTTAGGTAATTCGCTTGGTGAAGAATTATTGTCATCTTCTCCACAAATACAAAAGCAAGCTGAACAAGAAATCTTGACGCCCTCTATTCCGGAGCCTCTCACCAGTCGCCCTTTGGCGGCTAGCCGGCTTGAGCTTCCTAAAAGTAACTTAAAAAGCAGTGCAGTGAGCCAGCCCAGCCCAACTCTCACCCCCAAAGCCTTGGATTCGGTTAAGTCAAGTCCAAAAGCTGGAGAAATCAGCAATGAAAAGTCAGGCTTGGCTAAATTACAGCAAGTTTTATCCGAAGTGCCTCGCCGAGTTGAGCCTGAAAGCTTACAAGAAGACTTAAATACTGACACAAATACTGAAGTGGCAGAAGAAACTTAGGTCTACACTAGACTTGATTAGAGCGAACTCAGAAAGTAATTGAGATGCCTAAATTAGATCTGTCAAAACGCTTACACAGTCTTTTACTTTATGGAAAGCTAAGCCGGCTCCCCGTGTTTTACATGGTTCTATTGTGCAGTATCGCTTTAACTCAGTTGAGTGCTCAATTCCATTCATCCGCTTGGGCCAAAAGAGAGCGGCTTCCTTGGACTAAAGCCAAAACACCTAGTAAAGGTCAGGCTCAAAGTATTGGCTCTTATGCTAATGGCTGTCTACAAGGTGCAGCATCCTTACCCGCGCAAGGCCCAGGTTTTAAAAGTATTAGACGTTTTAGACACCGCTACTTTGCTCATCCTGAAAGCATCAACCTAGTCAGAAAGCTCGGTAAAGCTGTACAAGAAAAGCAGTTAACCCCGATTGAAGTAGGTGATCTATCACAAGTTCGTGGTGGCCTAATGGCCTATGGGCATCGTAGTCATCAGAGTGGCTTAGATGTCGATGTATGGTTTGGTGGTGATGCTACTTATCTTCAAACTGAGGCTAAGCGACGTCTTCAAAAGCTTAAGCGAAAGGCTAAGAAAAAAAAGTGGAGTGCCAAAAAACTTAAGCAAAAGCGCTTTGATATTGAGCATCCAAGCCTCATTAGTGGCTGGCGAGAACTCATTGATCAAAAAGTATGGTCTAAGCGCCATCAAACCTTACTTAGATTAGCGGCAGAGCAAGAAGAAGTAGCTCGTATTTTTGTGCATTTTAGAATCAAAGAGCAAATGTGCACACTTTACAAAGCAAGTCCAGAGTTTAAAACCCAGCCTGAGCCTTTATGGCTGAGAAAGCTTAGGCCTTGGTATGGGCATCACCAACATTTTCATATTCGCTTACATTGCCCCAAGGATAGTCTAGAATGCGATAACCAAGGCCCTTTGCCAAAAGGTTTAGGCTGTGAAGGACTTAGTTGGTTTTCTAAAGTCGAACAAAAAGAAAGAAAACTCGCTGAAAAAGACACCGAAGAACAGCGTAAGCAAGAGTTCGCCATGTTCAGTAAGCAGGAACAAGCAAAAATCAAAGCTGAACGGGCCCAAAAACGTAAAGAACGTATAAAAGCAAAGGCTGAGAAACGAGCCTTACTTTTGCAGCGCTGTGCTCACTTGGCCCCTAAATAGACCCCTAAATCGTACTCTTAAGCCCCTCAAGACATGCACTATAATTAATCCACAAATGATATATCTATGAAAACCATTCAATACATGGGGAGCAAGCAAAGCCTTTTACCCTTTATAGAAGCGGCGATTGATCATTTTGTGGCCTCCATGTCTAATGCAGATCTTGGCCTCATTAAAACTAAGCCCAAAAGCTTTTTTGATGCCTTTGCGGGAAGTGGACGAGTATCATATTATTTTAGAGATCATTATCGGATTATCAGTAACGATAAACTTTCGTTTTCTAAAGTGATCCTTTCTGCATATCTAAATAATCCTTATGCCCCTTCCCACTATAAAAAGTATATTCGACACTTAAATAACTTAAATAGAGACTTTTTTGAGTCTTGTGATGGCTGGTTTAGCCAAACATATGGCGGTGAGTGGAATGAGGGCCGTTCAGAGGATGAGAATGGCGTCAAAAAGGTATGGCTTAAAAAAAATGCCCGTCGTATTGACATGATGCGTCATCAAATTGCCCTTTGGCAACAAAGCGGAGAGATCTCGGATAGTGAAGAAGCTGTCTTACTGCTCTCGCTTATTTTAGCGGTCAACAAAGTGTCAAATGTGGTTGGCCACCAAAATGGCTACCTAAAACGCTGGTGCATCGCCGCCCAAAGAGACATTCACTTGGAAGTACCTCAGCTTGAAAAACGCTCCCAAAGTAAGCATAAACATTTGACGGGTGACATATTTGAGCAATTACCTAATATTAAAGCAGATTTAGCTTATTTTGACCCACCCTATGGTACCAATAATAAAAACTTGGTAGTGGCGACTCGGTATTCATCATTTTATCACCTATGGCATACTTTGGTCACCAATGATCGCCCCCAAACCTTTGGTAAGGCTTCTAAACCCGTTCATACCAAGGGTTACACTGAGCCCTTAGAACGTAACAAGCGTGCTGTGGTTATGCCCAAGTTTATCCGCTTAATCGAAGAAGTAAGAGCGCCCATTGTGGCTTTTTCTTACTCTAATAAAGGCTTATTAACCGCCAAAGACTTTGAAGCGATTTATCGTTGGGCCGGCTGTGATATGACCTCGTTTAGAGTATATATGACCGAACATCGGGCTAACAAGCAAAGCCAAATTGCTAAAAAGTCAGGACAGTGGATCGATAGAGCAAATGCTCAAGCTCCTTTGCGCGAGTATTTGATAATTGCATGCAAAAATCCCCAACGCTTTGCTTCCAAAGCAAGATTCACTCCCAAAAAGGCTAAGGGAGATATTGAGAAGTTTCCCAAGTTAAATGCTTGGCTTAAGCAAGATGAAAACTACAGCTTACCAAACTCAACTTGGCTGTTTAATCCTGAGGACCAAAGCTTTGCTCAGTTAATCAAGTAAATGGGGGGATCTCAAAAATAAGTGGATGTCAAATGATAGAATTAAGGCGCCCCCGGTAAAGAAGCGCAGGGAATGCCATCTCCATCAGCATCTAAGCGAGCGATATCTCCATATTCTTCATAATACTGCATAAACCATGCAAAGGCCTCATCATAATGGTTAAAGTCACCACAATTAACCACATCTCCCGGATGATCGGGCTCTTGTACCAATAAAGACTCATCCACCTCGGGCGGATTGGTAATTAAGGGTCGACCGTTAGGACAAGTGTCTAGCATAGAGAGCAAGGCAAGCCATTCAAGATTTGTTGCCGTCAAGCCCCACCGTGCCTTAATCCCAATCCAAATCTTGGCATAGTCACAGTGGTATGCCAAATTATCCGGTTGCCACTCTTCGGGGCCTCGAGCCCCTTTAGAACGATTTGCCGCAGCTTGCACCGCAATAAGATGCTCAGGATCAATTATATCATTGGCATAGGCTCTTTTTTGCTCTGTTGTCCACTGCCATCCTCCCGAGACATGTGCATTGGCCAAGGGCACCATATGGTCAACATCAAGGTCTGAGGCATTGGTAAAGTTAAGACCGGTATAAGGGTCAGCCCATAACCCTTGATCTACTCGACAGTGATCGCCACTAACCATGCTCACCACAGCTAAGCTTTCACTTTCTAAGACTTCATGCCGGGTATTAAGACAGTCACCATCACTATCGATCCAATGTGGCCAATCACCACGATCGTAGACAGGTAAATCATTAGGAATTTCGGCAATGACCAAGCCAGGCACTTGTTCCATTGATGCAAGAACAGGTTCACAGCTTATCACTGACCGATACGGATCTTGATCGGGTTGATCAACACGCACCAAGCGTAGCCCGACTGCATAACTACTGCGATCAGGAGCAAGTAAGTTTCTACTCGCCGATCTTAACCAACGTGTCTCACAATTGACACTTCCCCCACGAATGACCTTGTATTGACCGTTCAAGGGAGGACAAGCCCCTCGATTTTCTGACTTAAAAGGTACATACCAATCTTGTACCCATTCATATACATTGCCATAAAGATCATGAACGCCCCAAGGGTTAGCCTGAGTTAAACCACGAGCTTGAGGCCCGGAAGCAGCATAGTAGGCATAAGAACTTAATGCGCCAAGATCATTACCAAAAGACCAAGTATCACTCTGCCCCGCCTTGGCCACATACTCCCACTCGGCTTCGGTAGGTAAGCGATAATAAATACCGCCCGCCTGCTCATTAAGTTTAGCCACAAAGTCTTGAGCCTGTTGCCAAGTCATATTTTCTACGGGTCGATTTTGATCAGGGGCCAAAGCTTGGTAAGTACTTGGATTATAATCCATAACACTCAACCATTCCGCCTGTGACACCTCATATTTACCCATCCAAAAGCTATGGGAAATCTTGATGGGTAATGGAAGCTCATTACTTAGACGCAACACCTGATCTGAGGATGAACCAAATTGATATTCACCCGCCGAAATCTTAACAAAAGTCATCCCATCAAAGTCAGATTCAAGCACTTGAGCAAGGCTAAATTGTACACAGCAGAGCAAAAACAAGACACAGGTCATGATGGCTGTTTTAGTCGTTACTTTTTTAATTTTAGTCGTTTTAGTGGCTGCTAAATATTTGTTTCTAAGCAATATCACTCTCCTCTCCACCAAGCTTAGTTGAGTGGAGAGGTAAACTAACAAGATTTAATCTAACTCACAATGAACCTAGTTACTTGATCCTAGTTGCAACTTGGGCTCAGAGATTCATCTGCACAGACACAGGCACCACTAACATCACATGCGGGACGTCGATAACGAACAGTTTGGCAGGATTTTAAAAACTCAGAGGATCAAGACCTTTGTCGAAAACTATCTGCTGAAGGCATTCGAGATGCGTTAAAAGAACATAAAATAACTCAAGTAATGGATATGAAAAAGGTATTACGAGAACGTACTTGTAAACCCCGTTTCACCAAAAGAGGAACCCGTCCATTATGCCGGACAAAGTGTATTAAAGCCTTGAAGGCTTATCAAAAGCTGTACTTTGAATTTAAAGCACGTTTCCAAGAGGTCTCTGCTGACTTAAGTCAAGCGATTCATTTGAGTCTTCAAACGGCTTCTGTCTGCTTTCCAGAGGGTGGTTTCCCTATGTTTGGCGGCAGGTATTTGTCTGATTGAGACTAATTTAGGCTTAGACGTAGTGGCCTTTGAAGTTTTGGTAGTCGTAAGTTTAACAGCGTAGGAGTTTACAGTTTAGGTATATATTTTAGGCTTTAACCTTTGGTTAAGGTGCGGGTAACTTATGCTTTGAGAGAGGGAATTAGCTAAAGATCTAGAGCGTTATATAGTCTACTGATTCCTTGTTGGGTTCTTTGCCTTGTTGGGTTCTTTGTTATGTTTCTTGTGTTTACGTTATGTGGTTTCACTGAAAGTTTCTCAAATAGGCTTGGTCAACCCAATCTTCTCCATGTTGCTTTGATTCTTCTAAGGTTCGATAATACCTAGCATCAATCAAATGATCATTTTCTAGTTTTACAGAAACAAATAAATTATTAGTACAGGAGCCTTTTGATAACACTTCTTTATAGGTAAAAGTTAAGTTATCTTCAGATCTTGTAAGTAAGTGCCACTCCCCTTTACAACCATACGTAGGATATTCCACTGATAACTGTTTACTATCACGTCTGGCATTTAACTCAATGGTCCAGTTTTTTCCGCTGGCTGAACTAAACCTAACACCTTTCCAATCATTTAGAAGTCGTTGAGTATTAGATGAAGTCATTTTTTTGTTCTGATGACTGCTTTTAAGGGTAATAAGAAGTTCTCCCGAGTTATTATCTCGATCATGATCATTGATAATACATAAAAACTCACCGGAAACGTAAGGTACGAAATATGTAAGTCTTTGTTTAATCATGTTGATATAAGTATTTTCTCCATCTTTTTTTATATAACAAATTAGCTGGCCAAGCATACTTTCTTCAGTCTGATAAGAAATAGGGTTAAATGCTTTAGTCCAAATTCTATAACTTGATTTATTATAGCCCTCAGGGCCAACCCACGTATATCCCGAACCAACTTTCCATGTATTTCTTATATATAAAAATATTGGTTCATCTTTTTCTACCATGCCAAGACTCACATAATCAGACTTGGCCGATACATAAGTGGATCTACTCTTAGCTCTCACATAGCGAATCAAGTTATCAAATGAACTTATTGAAGGATTACTGAGGACCAGGCTAGAATCAAAGTGATCTTTCAATACTTGAAGAGGAAATTGGCGGTTCGCTTTATCCTTTTTTAAGTCGATTAAATAAGCATTTATAAGTTTTGATTCAAAACTCCTAGGGTTATCAGAAATAAGGCTTTCGATAATTGATGGCGATATACCTGCTGCTAATAATTTAAGCCGAGTAATGGTTTGAGAGTTTTCTGTCTTAATTAATGACTTTCTATCTAATAGTTTGTTGACACACAACAGTGTATCGAGATAGCTGCCTAGATTTTTTTGGACGAAATCAGGATTCAGTTTCCATGCAAGCTCAAGTAATTTTCTGAACTCATTAATTTCAGTTTCAATCTTTATCAATGAACTTTTATCTGAAAGATATGCTTTCCAAATACTGCTGTTCAGTTTGTTAACATACTGGAAGTAAGTTTCAGTCCGTTGAGTTAGTTTAGTAACTTTTTTAGGGTCAAGACCTGCAAGCAATAAATATATCTCTAACCACTCTTTTTCTTGGAGTTGATTGATGTAGTCTCGATTTTCTATAATCTTATCTTGTTGTCCTAAAAGGGCAATATATTTGTAATATGTATCTTTGAAACTACTTTCTTGAAGAGGCTCTATTAATTCTTGAGGAACACAACCTTTATTTTTATGTTTATAACATTCCATTATTACTTTATTGATCTCTTCAAACGTAATAAAAGTAAGATCGTGATCTTGATTTTTCAATGGTTCAGTTTGATTAATAACCGACAGTTTTTGTTTGTAAATATTAAACCAGACTCCATCAGTTCTCAAAGACTTAGGCTCAGCTCCAGTCATTATTTTATATCGTGTAAGTATTTGTTCAAGACTCGTATTACTGATGCCTTTAAGTTTATAATAGACCTCTCTGGGTAATGCATTGTATTGTGAATAAAGTTTCCATTTTAATTTAATTGCATTTTGATTATTAATGATTACTTTAGATATTAGGTCCGTTTTACGATCATCTTCTGTATATATTGTACCTAAGAAATCTTTTAGAGGGTCAAATTTTATTTGATTGAAATTGTGTTTACAACCATTTTGAATAATTCTCATTTGATCACGAGTTTCAACAGGTATTTTGATTAATACTCGTTCATTTCTTGATGGGAATATTCTATAGTTTTTTCCTCGAGGTACTCTAGCTTCATGCGGAACACCGTTGATATTAAACTTAATACCAACATCTTTTAAAATGAGTGTTTTATTGCGGGAAATATTTTGAACAAGTATTGCGATTTCCCAAAATATATCCTTACTTTTAATCCTTTGTGTATTCTTTACACTTTTGATCTTAGTACTGTGATTGGATTTGACTGTATCAGACTCATTAATACCGTAGGTTAAGTTTGTATGCTCAAAAGATCCGCCTATACTTAACAATCCCAATTTTGCTTGTAGCTTATTCAAATGTAATGAAGTAGACCTCTGATGTTCACTTGTTTCGTGAGTTTGTTCAGCAGACTCTTCTATGGTTCTAATCAACGAGTCTTGAACTTCTAGCCCGATATCACATCTTACTGTATAATTAACCGTGAAAATCTCATTAGTAAATTGAATTGTGTTATTTACAGTGCTTTCAACAGTATTACTGTTGTCCACTATTTCTCCTTGTGCAGTCTTTAATTGATTAGTAAGTGGCATTAGAAGTAATAAAACGAGGACTAACTGACGCATATAGTCTAGGTCTCCTTTTTAATAGGCTTTATAACTATTAATCTTGTTTGTTCACATTGGTATGAATGCATAACACCTTATGATTATAAGAAAAAGGGACAGGTAAAGTAATCGAATTGTTAAATTCGATCACCCTGTACATCATAAAGCTATATACTGTGCATACTATTGAACACTCAAACGCAACCCCTAATCAACAGACAAGTCTTAAATCGTCTTAAAAAAACTTCCAGATTTTCATGA
>CAKZRU010000097.1 GCA_937146725.1 uncultured Myxococcales bacterium | reverse complement strand
ATCGCCGCGGCCGGATCACCAGCTACGGAACCAAATTTCCCCTGTCCATCCACCAATGGATAGCGCATGGAAAAGTCCTGTGCCATACGCACGACAGTGTCATATACAGCTTGGTCACCATGCGGGTGATACTTACCGATACAATCACCGACAATACGTGCGGACTTTTTGTATGAACTATTCCAGTTATTTTTGAGCTCATGCATTGTAAACAAGGCTCTGCGGTGTACAGGCTTGAGTCCATCTCTAACATCGGGTAGCGCACGACCAATAATAACCGACATCGCATAGTCGAGATAAGAGGTGCGCATTTCATGTTCAAGTTGGATAGGGGGATAGCTTGCTGTATTGTCTTCCATTCTTAGCTCCACTCATGGAATCATTTTTAGGTGTGGAAAGATACGACCATTAGCTCTTTGAGTCAATGAAGGTTCTACTTAATCTTTATTAAAATAACGATTTATTTATCTTGGTTGTGACAGTAAGTATAAAAAATAAGTCGTTTTAGATCCTGCTTATGAAAAATAGGACTCAACTTTGATTGGCTTAGTCTATTGATAAATAGGAGAAAGTTTTTGCAAGCCCCCACCAAGCGACTGCAAATAATAAGGTTAGCCACTGACTGAGCACTGCACTAGACAGGGCAATAGATTCATTGAGCCCAAGGGTTTTAAAGATGACGAGCCAAGCAATTTCATGTGTACCTACATTACCCATAGTAGGTGCTGGAATCACACCAGCCAAATGTACCAACACACTTGCCAATGCTACATTAAGGTAGTGCAAGTGCGACCCACAAGCACACAGAATCCAATAAAAGAGGCTTGCCTGCCCGAATAGAATTAAAAAGGTCATCGATATGGCCAAGAGTGCTTTACGCTGACTGATATTATGGCCAATATCTTGGACTTGGCTTAATTTTATGACGAACTTGTCTTTCTTTAACCGAGTAAATATTAAGCAAAGCACTGTGATAAGACCTTTGAGTATTGGCTTAATCCAAAGAGAAATACACAGACTCAAGCCGGCTATACCGGTCCATAAGTATGCTTGTTCAAAAGGAAGATAGTCAATAAGAGCGGGATTAAGCAAGGCACAAAAAGCAATGAATGGAACTAGAGTTGCCACTTCGACAAGTCTGAGCCATAGCATGAGTAAAGTACCTTCTAAAACCGGAATATCTTCTCTCTTGTTCAGCATGAAGGGTAGACTAAACTCACCGCTCCGAAAAGGCAGAAGACGTGTGAGTACATTATGAGTCGCGCAAATGTAGAAACTATTACTCAATGAACACTTTTGAACCATCAGTTTAAGTCTGAGCGTTCTTAGCAAATAGACAGCCGCTGAACTCATCAAGGCCCAGAGCCAAGCAAGTTGGAAAGGACTTACGTTTTGGCAGTGCTCAAGAACCCTCTCTAAGGAAGAAGAACCTAAGTGAATCGCTAATAGAAGCAAGCAGGACAAGGAGAAAATGATTGAAACTAAGGCATATCTTTGCTTCAGAATGTGCATTGGAGCCAAACTAGCCTTTGATGAGCTGAATCAGTTTTTCGCCCACTTCTTGTGTTCCTAAAGCATCTTGTGGATCTTGGCCTAATGATTTTCGCATATCAGCACTGACCGCACCAAGAGCCAATAGCTCCTCCACCTTAGTTTCTAAGTAGCTTGCGGCTTCACCATGACCCAAAGCATTTAACATTAAGGCACCGGTTAAGACCATAGCCAAAGGGTTAGCTTTGTTTTGCCCAGCAATATCTGGCGCACTACCATGAACAGGCTCAAACAAGCTTACTTTACCAGGATTTAGGTTGGCACTTGCAGCTAAGCCTAGACCTCCCACTAGCTCTGCCCCAAGATCACTCAAGATATCACCAAACATATTGGAAGTCACAATGACATCAAAATCTTCCGGAGCTCTCACCATTTCCATCGCCAAAACATCAGCATATAAATGTCTTGCTTCAATTGTAGGATATTCGGCTGATACCTCTTTAAAAACTCTTTGCCATAGGCCATGAGCAAAGCTTAGTACATTAGCTTTATCACTCATGCAGACTCGAGTTTTTCCATTATTTACAGCCCATTCAAAGGCGGCTCGGATAATTCTTTCTACACCACGACGAGTATTAACCATTTCATTAATAGCGATTTCATCGATGGTTCCTTTTTTGAAGTTTCCTCCCATGCCCACATATAAGCCCTCTGTATTTTCTCTAAAAATCACAAAGTCTAGTTCTTTCGTTCCTTTGCGTTTGAGTGGCGTCATTTCAGGATGCATGAGTTTAATCGGGCGCAAGTTTACAAAGAGATCTAGTTTAAACCTAAGGCCTAATAAGATATCTTTGGCATGCTTCATATCCGGAACTCGTGGGTCGCCCATTGCACCAAAATAAATCGCATCACAGCGATCACGAAGATGGGTAAACATTTCGTCGCTAAGTGTTTCCCCTGTTTCAAGATAATGCGAAGCGCCCAAGGGCAACCATTCAAACTCAAAACTTAAAGCAAAGCGTTGAGCAATGGCTTCAAGAACCTTTACGCCTACTTCGGCAACTTCTTGACCAATACCATCACCGGGAATCACTGCAATACGCTGAATACGACTATCCGAGACCATTCACTCACTCCATTTATCTATTGTAGTGTGTTAGTAAAGTTTTTATGCATACTTATTTCGATTCAACTCAACTATAGACAGTGGTTGATCATTATTTATTGTGGGTTCATAAGAGCTATAAACTCACCAAAATAGATCTTCTCATAAATATACTCATCTTTAAATCTTAATCATCATGCAAGTGATGATCAGTCAATTCTTGAAATCTGAGTCATTGATACATATCTTACTTCAAACATCTCCATGGTCTGATTTAGACCTTTGAAAAAAAGAAAGCGAATCTCCGATGAATGCTACCCCTCTATTAGACCTTTTCGAAATCGAAAGCCTACTGAATGAAGAACAAAAAATGATCCGAGATTCAGTGCGGGCTTTTTCCCGAGAAGTCTACCATCCCAGAGTACAACAATGCTTTAGAGATGAGACCTTTCCCGAAGACCTTATTCCGCAAATCGGTGAGCTTGGTGTCCTAGGTGCTAATCTACATGGTTATGGTTGTGCGGGTCTAGACTCGGTCAGTTATGGCTTGATCATGCGTGAGGTTGAGTATGTAGACAGTGGCTTTAGAAGCTTTGTCAGCGTGCAAGGCGCTCTTTGCATGTATCCGATTTACGCCTTTGGTTCTGAAGCACAAAAGCAAAAGTTCTTACCTAAAATGGCTACGGGTGAATTAATTGGATGTTTTGGGCTAACCGAGCCTGATAGTGGCAGTGATCCGGGCAGTATGAGAACCTTTGCTAAAAAGGTAGACGGTGGATACATATTGAATGGTGCAAAGATGTGGATTACCAATGCCCCCCTCGCCGGTGTTGCGATTGTTTGGGCTAAAACCGAAGAAAATAATGCCAAGTCGGTTAGAGGCTTTTTGGTGGAGAGAGGCATGAAGGGCTTCACTACGCCTAAAATGTCTCATAAACTATCCTTGCGAGCCTCACTCACTGGTGAAATCGTGCTTGAGGATGTTTTTGTACCCGAAGAAAATATACTCCCCAACGTTCAAGGCCTAAAAGGCCCACTTAGTTGCTTGACCCAAGCTCGTTATGGGATCTCTTGGGGGGTGTTAGGCGCTGCTCTTTCTTGTTATGAAACCGCCTTGGGTTATACACAGGAGCGAGTTCAGTTTGGTAAACCCATTGCGGCCTTCCAGCTAAGCCAAAATAAATTGGTGGAAATGGGCTCTCGAATTGTCCATGGCCATTTACTTTGTCATCATTTAGCCGGCCTAAAAGAAGCGGGTAAACTCAGCCCCATTCAAGTCAGTTTAGCTAAGCGTGAATGTGTTAGAACAGCGATTGATATTGCTCGTGAATCAAGAAGTATGCTTGGTGGCAATGGGATTATGGATGAATATCCAATTATGAGACATTCTATGAACTTAGAGAGTGTTTATACTTATGAAGGCACTCACGAGGTTCATACTTTGGCAGTGGGACGTGCTTTAACCGGCTTAAATGCCTTTGCTTAGGCTTTAATCAGGACTCATCATCCGCACATTCCCCACTGATTGACCGAGGCACACATGCAAAGATCAACACGGCTCACTTTACTTATTTCAGCATTTTGTATTTTGTTTACAAGTGCATGCTGTCGATCAAAACTAAGCTCACCTTGTTCAAAACAAGGACTTCAGAGTCAAAATATAATCAAAGCAGAGCCCAATAAGTCAGTTCTAAAAATAAGCGGGGGAACCCATCTAGATGGCTTGCATCCAGAGCTCATCAAAAGAGCTCGAGTTCTGTATGAGTTAGCCGAAGCCGAAGGGATTCAGTTAAAGTTTATTTCCGGTTATCGACGCTTTCGCAAAAAACGTTCTACTCAAGCGGGTCGTAGTGTTGCAAGTTGGCATAACTTTGGAGCGGCTTTTGATCTTAATCTCTTTGATCGCAAGAGTATGCGTGACGCACTCAAGCATCTAGACCAAGATCAAGCTCGGTGGAATAAAGTTGGGAAGATTGCCAAATCCCTTGGACTGATTTGGGGGAAACCTTGGGGCAAGGAAGAAATCTTTCATTTTGAGTGGCATCCAGGTCATCCGGAAGCACTCAGACAAAAAGCCTTTGATCGTCTTACTCGTGTGACGGGTCCCAAAGTTGAGAATTACCAAAATGCTTGGCAACTCTTTGATATGAAAGAATAATCATGAAAAATAATGATCTATTAAAGCAGTCACAATTAAAGTCTGTACATCCATCTTCGAAGTCTTCGCTCAGTCGGCGACAATTTGTGCAAGCATCTCTCGCTTTAACTGCTGGACAAGGTTTTTTGGCCTGTGATGATGAGGCTTCTACTGCCAATATCGACTCAATGTCCGGTACTCAAGCCGGTGAAATCGCCGGTGAAACTGCAGGCTCACTAGCGGGTGAGATGGCCGGTCTTGAAGCAGGTGTTATGGCTGGAGATGTCGCGGGAAATACCGCAGGTGAGACTGCCGGAGAAATCGCCGGAGAAACAGCAGGAGAAATGACAGGCGGTATGGAGACAGGTAATGAGCTACCGGAACCCTTGCCCGCACCTGTTTTACAGCCCGATCCTGAACCGGTCGCATGGTTTCCCTATGGAATTGCGAGTGGTGATCCTCAACAAGATTCAATTGTATTATGGACGGCACTTAATCCTGAAATGGCTGCGCAAAGGCTACAAGACTTGGGCGCAGAGCAAGCGATTACAGTATTATATGAGCTTAGCGAATATGCGGATGAAGATTTTGTCAATCCCCTACAAAGTTCAGTCTATGAAACCAATGCTGAGCTTGGATTTTCAGTTAAAGTCATCGTTTCAGCGCTGACGGCTGACACTCGGTATCGTTATCGTTTTTCAATTCTAAATGATGAAGAGCGCATCTACAGCCATATTGGTGAAACTCGAACTCTGCCAACAAATAGTGATGAAATTAAATTAGCGATCTGTTCTTGTGCAAATTATTCAAGTGGCTATTTCCATATTTACAGACATTTAGCCCTGCAGGATGACCTTAATGTTGTTTTACATTTGGGTGACTATATTTATGAGTCAGCATCTTTAGGCGAAGAAAGTGGCCGTAGCCTACAAATGCCAGTTGAAGCGCGAGATATACCCACCTATCGAGCTCGCTATGCTGAATATCGCCTTGATCCGGATTTGCAAGCATTGCACCGTAAACATCCTATGATCGCTGTATGGGACGATCATGAGTTTGACAATAATGCAAATGCTGAAGACTCAAGTAGCTCAAGTGGTGAAACTTGGTTAATTAGAAAGCAACAAGCTAAGCAAGTTTATCACGAGTGGATGCCTACTGCTGTTAGCGCGGAAGACCCTTTACATCGCCGCTTTGATCTTGGTGGTTTAGCTGACTTATTCATGCTTGATACGCGGATTGAAGGACGTTCACCACAACTAACCCGAGCTCAATTTAATCAGCGTTTTGATGACAATCGTCATTTACTTGGTGAGGTCCAAGAGACTTGGTTGCATGAAGGCTTAGCGCAAAGCCAAGCGCCTTGGAAGTTATTGGGACAGCAAGTAATGATGAGTCCACTACAACTCAGAGGCGCATTGGAAAGCGAGCGAGAAACAGCGATTCTACTTAACACAGACAGTTGGGACGGGTATGCGGCAGATCGAAATCGGCTTTTTGAGCATATCAAGCAAAATGAGATTGAGGGTGTGGTCGTTTTAACCGGTGATATTCATACTTCATGGGCCGCTGAGCTCAGCATAAATCCGAATGACCCCATGTATTATGAGCCAACGCCACCAGAATCCGGTGACTCGGCTGATGATCCCAAAGGCGCTTTAGCGATTGAATTAGTCACACCTGGTGTGACTTCTCGTTCATTTGAGCTTATCAATGACGCTATTATTAATGCTCTTAATGTAGCCAATCCTCACTTTAAGTGGTATGAGCTGACCAAAAAAGGCTTTATTAAGCTCACGATTAGCCAGCAAGAGCTTAATGCACAATGGTGTCTAGTAAATTCGGTAGCCGATGACTCGATTCCTGGTCTGATCTATGCTAAACAGTTTAAATGCCAAACTTCCAAACCAGGTATGATGCGTTTAGTCGAAGTGGAGTCATAGATGAGCCCAATGTTATTGGCGAGTAAATTACTTTGTATCTTTATGATCATGGGGATATATTCTTCAACTGCCAATGCTCGTTGGTTATGGGTTAAGGGAGAACCCTTGCCGGCTGAATGTCAGACAGCCCAAAAGCTTTTTGAAGAGCAGTTAATCACTCGCTTATATGAACTCATGGGTGAGCCCATTAGCTTTGATGGTCAACTGTTAAGCTGTAATGATGATCAATGTGCCCAAGCACGTTTGGCCACAGCTGGTGGCAATATGGCTCTTTTTCAAAAGGCTGTATGTATTAAGGGACGCATTAATTATGAGCTTCGCCTGAGTCATCAAGATGAAGCCCCACTCGTTTATCGGAGTTCTTTTGATAGTCAGGCGACTCAAGCTCAGCTCAACGAGGCGGGGATTAAGCTAGCCGATCGAATTATGAATGGCCCTAGGTTTAAAGAAACTCAGAAACAAGAACAAACCAATTGGTATATTGGCTTAAGTACAGGAAGTTATACGCCCAATGTCGCCAAGTTTGATGGCGTAGGTTTACAACTTAAATTTGATGTTTTCCAAAAGCTTAGTAATCGTCAATTTGAAATCCGCTATGGGCTTGGTTTAAAAACAGCTGAAGGTAAATCTCTTTTTCGAGATATTGTACAAGCTGATTTAGCCCTTACATACCTATCTAGCCTAAGGGGACTAAGCTCTTGGTTTTCTTTAGGTTTTAGCGCAATCTCAGTTTTTTATCAAGATCGTATTGAATACAGTAAAGCAAGCTTTAATAATCAAGATTTTTTCTTAGAGTCTCAAGAGCTGTTGGAAGCAGAGTCTTATAATGATTTACGTCTTTGGTTAGAAACGGGACTAATCTATACAAGTGGACGACTTCAGCCACATTTATCGCTTCGACTTTCACCATTGAGTATGTCTGATGGCTTGAGCGCAGAACTTAGCACCCTATTTGGCTTAAGGTGGTAGAAATGAACTTATTTCAACTGAGCAAACTTAGCGGTTTTTCATTACTAGCACTGATTATATTGAGCCATGGTTGTGGTGAGTATATAGAGTATCCAACTGGTACAGAATGTTATGATGGTGACTTAAGTACAGCAGAAGATGAAGCAATAATAATCACTCAAAACTTTAAGTTAAGTGGTGCTTGGCGTTTAAAAGTTGATCAGCATAAACTCAATTGCAATTCATCCCTTGTGGCGTATGATTATGAATTTGAGTACAAGGCTTTAAGAAGTCGGGTCTTCTTTTTGGAGACTGGTGAAAATCAGATTAATTATATGCCTAGTACAGAAGAAGGCATGAAGGATGAAGAAGAACTTACGAATATCGGTCTTTGGGTTGAAAATAAGCCTTTAGTTCTTGAGCTACCTTTTAAAAACGATGATCTTTCAGAGGGTTCATTAAAGGTAGACACGTTAAAGCTTTATGTGAGGGATTTCAGGATAGTCATGGGTGAGTTATCGGGAGAAGCTCACTATATGTTTAATGAGGAGATTACTATGATAGGTCAGTTTACTTTAAATCAAGTCGCTAACAACTAAGCACTCTACTGTATTAGTTCTCGTCCTGATCGTCGATCTTTTGTGCTCTAAGATTAAGCGCTTTGCGAATATCTTCACCTCGACTTAAGCGTAAAACTCGGTCCGCTAAAACCGGATCAATGTTCGCTTGGGCATTTACCGCAAGAATCGCTTGATGCAATACTTGGGCTTGGGCGAGCCATGCAATGCATTTAGCGGTTTCCAAATCTTCCAAAGGATGTAATGAACGCTCCATGGCCTCTAAAGCTTCTGCACTTCCGGCCAAAAGTTGCCGAGATCTAGCGCTGAGCTCGACATCATCCATAATTTGTTCCACCGGTGTTTGCTGGCGAGGCAGGGTAAAGTTTTGACTGCCTGCATCTGGCCACACAATACCATCAAAGCCTCCATCTTTTACGGCTGTTGATAAAGCGATGACCATTTGTTCAATGGCTTCTCTTAATCTTAAAATATCACGTTCTTTACGATTTGTTTGTTGGCCGACTGGCATGGGAACATTATTAAAAGCAAGATTTAATGTTTGGGCTACACCTTTGGCCACCTGAGCCATTTGTCGAGCTTGGGTTGGCTGTTGTAGGGCCGCTCGATATGCATTTAAGTTGGGACCAATCCCTAAAATTGGATCTGCCATGATCTGTTCTCCTTGTTTGAGTGCCTGACTTTACCCTCGATATAAATATATCGGATCGTCATCACTTTCGGCAAGAACAACAGGGATAGATAAGGATTGAGTCATCAATGTCTGGTAGTGCTTTAGATAGCCGCGCTCACAGCGTGAATGTTCGGTTAAAATCACAGTAGTTCCACTTTGGATTCTTGCTAAAACATCATGGTGACTCATCTCGCCGGTAATCAATAAATCAACATGAGCAATCGATTTAAACAGGCCTCCACCTGCTCCCGGACAAAGAGCAATCGTTTTGATGTCATCTACCTTTGATGAATAATGTTCAGGGGTTGCTAAACGTAAATAAGGCTTTTTTTGCAGCCCAGATAGATTCATATTCAAACTTGTACTTAGAGTTTTACAAATAAAGTCCAAAGACAATGCTGACTTTAAGGTCAAAAGCCGACCAGCGCCTTGTGAGGGATCAGCTTGATCTACTTCGATAGGCGCATATTCCGTACATAAATGATGCAAAGACTCGGCAAAGTTCTTTGTGTTTAAGCTTGAAACATTTGCCAGTAGACTAGCGCCAGCTAACCAATCACAAACGCCACCACGCACTGCATCAAGGGCGGAATGAGGTGAATAAATCGCAATACCGGCCTGTGCGGCTCGGAGTAAAGTCCGCGTTTGCGAATGAGCTAGAGTAAGACGCTTGAGTCCACCAAAAATAATAGGATGATAGCAAACAATGACTGTGCAATGATGTGCTAGGGCTTCTTCAAAAACCGACTCGGTTAAATCTATGGTGAGTAAGATCTTCTCATCGGATATTTGTTGTACTTTTTGAGCTGGTAGAGCATCTAACAAAACGCCAACATTATCCCAAGCGCCAGCAAATTGTAGGGGGGCAAGTTGGTCAAGTGCTTTCCAAAGCTCTTTTCTACTGTATTGGTTCATGATAGCTCATTTCTGTCCTTCAAAGATCATTCATTGTAGTTAAAGAAGAAGTAACAGTGAAGCTACTTTTCTTTTATTTAGATGATCCCGTTTTTAGATGATAAGTAAGTATATAAAGTGATGAGATCATACAAAAAAATAAAATCTGCTCTAAGTTTAAAAAGCCATCTGCTTTTACGGTTACAAATCATCAGTATAACGCTTTTGAGCGGTGTTGCCTGTGAATCTACAACGCCCAATGCTTATTCATTAGATGCGCAAAGCTACCAAGCAAGTGAGGCTCTTTTGGCTTGGCTTAAGCATCGAGTTGACCTATTAGTCAAGCATAAAGCCGATTGCCAAGATATGGCCTTGGCCTTATTTAAGGATCAAGCGGCCTATAAGCAGCAACTTAACGAGTGGCGTAAACTTAAAGCCGGTAGCGCTTTGGCTCAAAGGGCAATCAAAAATAGCGAATTTTCACGCTCTTTAAACCAACTTATTCTAAAGGGAGATTTGGTACATTCTTATTGTGCGTACCAAAGTGACTTTAGAGAGCAATTACAAAGATTAAATGCTCAAAATTAAAGGATTAGCTTTCGCTGTGCGCAACATCAGAACCAATCTCGGCCATGATCTTCATGGATTCGACTTGTGCTGCTGAGAACTTGCTTTCATCAAGGTTGGTACCACGGAAAACAGCGCCTCTTAGGTCAGCACCGGTAAAGTCACAGTTACGCAGGTCTGTATCGGTAAACTGAGACTCTTTAAGGTCGGCGCCTCGGAAACTGCACTCACGGAAGTTAGTTTCCTTGAATAAAGACCCTACAAGAACTGCACCTCTCAAGTCAGACCGCTTAAGATCAGCTGAAGTCAAGTCAGCCCCCTTAAGGTCAGCACCACGAAGCCGCTCTTTGTAGTGAGAGTCAGTTGCTGTAAGACGCTTTACCTGCAAGGTGAGCATTCTTTCGCTAGCTGCTAAACGAGTAGTCTGCTCATTGGCAGCTCTAAGTCGTCGAGCAAGAAGCGATGAGAAATTCTTATAGAACTTATAAATCAGCTCACTAGACAGTGATCTAAGACTTGAATCGCTAATGACTAATAAAATAGTGTTGTTAGCGATTACTGTTGCTCTTGCAGATCGTGGAGCCGCATCAATCAAACCCATCTCACCAAAGATTTGACCGTGTCCTAAACGGGCTAATTCTTCTTCACCCTCTAAGCCCAAACTTCGAGTAATCGAAACTTCACCAGCTAAAATGACATACATTTTATTACCTGGTGAGCCTTCTCGGAAGATGATCTCTCCCTTTGATAAAGTCAGCTTATCAGAGCTAATTTTAAGTACAGTAAGGATATCTTCGTTTTCAAACTCGGCGAAAAGTTCAACTTGATCCCTAAATTTATTGAGGAGATGATCTGGTGCAGAATCCATATTTATTGCCTCGTGATTTGGAGCACAGAAATAGTTTGTTATTTAAACCACTGAATCATAAACAGAGAGCGCTAGATCTTCAAGCTAAGTTTTGAAGAAATTAGATCAAAAGTTGTGTAGGTATTGTTTAGTTCGTTTTCTCGATTCTTTTCTGATCATTTTTAAATTATCTTGACGAATCAGACTTAGGCACACTATCCAAGATGCATCAGTTTAACTCAAGCATACTGCACCACTTAGGGAGCAAAGGAAACTTGTGACTAAAACGCACCATAAACCAAAAAAACAATGGCCAATACGTCAGCATGAACATGGACTATTTATGCTTTCGGCAAGCTTCAGTTTTGGTGCGGTTGCCTTAGCTATATTTTTTCGGACATGGTCCGATACGATTTTTTTAAGCGAGTTTTCGGTAGATCAAATCCCAATCTTTTATATTTGGAGCGCCTTCGCCTTTGCGCCAGTCACAATGGTTTATACTTGGTTAAGTCAACTGATTCCTCCGGTTAAACTCAATACATTGACTTTACTCAGCTTTGCACTACTTTGCTCACTCTGTGCCGACCTACCAAATCATCCCATTTTAATTTTCATTATTCTGCTACTCATGTCGCTGATTAGTCCCTTGGTGAATGCAATTTGTTGGAGTGTTATCCTAGAGCGTTTAGATTCACTACAATCCAAAAGGTTAATTCCTTTAATTAGTAGCGCAGCTACCATTGGAGCCATTTGTGCCGGTTGGCTTGCAGCCGAACTGATTGAGGTAGGAGGTTTAGCCGCCTTAATTACTGTGATTTCAATCACCTTGATTTGTTTGGCGACTTTGCCAAGAGCGATTTTAGGTCAGCAGTCGACTCAAAAAACTAAAAAAGATCAAAAGCCAAAGCAAAAAGTATCTATGCTTTCCGGTTTAGCACAGCTTAAGCCTCTGATGAAAACCCCTTTACTTGCGGTCACGATGATCGCAACCTTACTTATGGCCACAAGTACCAACCTTGTAGACTTTTTGTTTAAGGCCGAAATTCAACAACATATTCCGGCAGAGCAAATTGGCCCTTTCTTGGCTAGATTTCATGCCATAACCAATTTGCTCATTTTCTTATTACAAATCTTTGTCTTGAATAAGTTGACAAATCGTCTTGGGCTTAAATGGGCCTATTCTTTATATCCAAGTAGTCTTTTGGCGGTAGGTACGCTTTGCTTATTTCCTCTTCATTGGGTGGCGGTTATCTTTTTACGAGGTGTAGATACCTTGATGAAGTTTACTGTCTATACCAATACTGAAAATCTAGTTTTAACTCCGGTCGCTTTTGTGCAAAGAACTCAAGTTAAAGTATTGCTCAAGGGAGCGATCTATCCACTTGGGGGACTTATTGCCGGTATTTTAATTGCCCTGATTACCCAATTAAGTAGTGATACAGAAACTAAGATTACAGTTACGCTGATTTTGACACTTCTATGTTCAGTTCTTTGGGTTTACTTAACTCGCCAAGCGCATCAACATTACATTAGTCAACTCGCTCAGAATCTAGGCATTCCCCAAAGTGTTAAGTCGCTAAATCAACCGGCCTCAAGTTTAGTTAAAGATCTGATGGAACAAGAGTCTTCAACAGTCAGCCTTTCTTTATTTCAAGAGTTTATCACAAAGATAAGTTCTCATTTGGCACTTGATAAAAGTCTTTTTGTGACAGCTTGGGCACGGCAACAAAGTAGAGCTGACTTAATCGAATGGTTTGACAGTGTGGCTCGCGCATCAAATATTCAGGACTTTGGTTCATATTTAGAAAGCTTGAGTCATCAAAGTTTAAGCCAACATACTCAAGATTAGGCACTGGACTAAGCTATAATTCATGAAAAGTAACTTGAGTCCAACAACTGTGTTGATCATTCAAAAACAATTTAAATGGCTGTTGTTGAGTGTCTTGACCGCTTAAGTTAAGGGTTTGGGTCTTCAGCTTAGTCGTTAATAAAGCTTTAGGTGCATGCTTTGGATTTATGCGTTTATCTTGGTCCATTTTAGGCAATGTTGACCAAACGACCTTGCGCGTTAAACCGATTTGATGATCGTTATTTTCAGTACTGAGTCGATCAATTTCACCATCTTGTTCAAAGATCCTAATATGAATGGTAGACCAAGGTTTCCACCAAAACTTGAGTGTATTCGAAGCTTCATTGCTTAAAAAGCTTTGTTGCTCAAAATCAAAGGTAATATAAAACTCGAGCTTGTCACCTAATAGTAAGTTCCACTTAGATTCTCCATGTGAGTTCAATGCAATTTCTAAACATTGGATTTCATCATATTTCATCAAGATTTGATGAGGCTTTAACCATTGAGTCATCTTTTGGGTATAGCCTTGCCAGTAGTTAATAAATAAATTTATTTGTGATGATTTTGAATCTGCTTTTGTTACTCGTTTAGCCTGTTTAATATGTTTAACTTCGATTGATTTAAGTTGTTTTGCAATTCTCTCAATAACTTGTGTGACAGACAGTGCCGATGAAGCTTGTAAAGCAAGATTAATCTCGTTGATCCACTGTTCCTGATACAATTCAATCATTAATCCAAGTGACTCACGGTTTTCGAAGTGTTCAAGCGCCCAAGTAAAAAGCTGCTGACTCTCTTTATACAAGCTCTCTTTTAAAACATGATCGGTTGATTTTGATGACTTGAGAGACTTAATCAGAAGTTTTTTTAGTTTATCGGCCTCATTTTCAAGCTTTATTTGCCATTTCTGTTGCAAGTTTAGAGGCCATGGTTTCAACAGACAATCTTCGTCTAAGTTAGACTTTGTGAAGACTTCTTTAATCATCTTTAAAGATTTTAATGTGTGCACTACCTCAAATAATAAAGCAGATAGGCCGGTTGTATTAAATTGGAGAGCAGGTTGAGTTTGTTTTTGATCAGTTGGAAAGGTGCTTTGCCATAACATTAAAAGTTGTTGTTGATATACCTGTTCTAAATGACTGAATACTTGTTGAGACAGAGGAGAAGACTTAGGGGAAGACTGAGAGAAAAGTGATTGTTGTTGGCACGCAAAGTTTCGCCAGTTCATTGAGCCGACAAAGCTTTGTGATTGACTATGATTTAGAGCTTTTAAGTAGGCTTGCTCAATAAGTCTAATCAAGATGCCTTTTAACTCAAAAGTCATTGGCTTACTGTTAGTGTTTTGGAGAGGCCCTTTCTCAGTACTTTGCTGCTTATAAGATTCTAGCTTTTCAATCGTACTGTAAATATGCTCAAGTTGATCGGAGTGAGTGATCAAAAGGCTGAAGCGAAGACTCTGTTGTAAGTGATGATATATGTTTCTTAAAAGCTGAAGATCTTCATTGTTTTTGGTTTTCCATTTTAAGCCAGTCACTCCATGCTTAACTTGTGCATTCGTTGCTGTATTGTCAATATGACTCTTTTCTCTATCTATAACCCTTTGAATCAAGCTTAAAAAACGTGCTTCTTCGTCTAGATTGTGTGAAGTGAGGGCCTCAGGTTTAGGATGTGTTGATTGAGGGTTTATTGGTAGAGGCTCGAAAGTTTTAAGCTGATCCTTTATGTATTGTTCTAAATAGTTAATGATCACTAGATCAAATTCTTTGGTTTGTTTTTCTAGACTTGGCCGAGCTAATTTTAGAACCAGTTGATCCGGCCTAAATGATGAACTGTCTTTTCGCACCTTGAGCAAGGCCTGCTCGGTATGAATCAGGCTATCAACACTCCACTGATCGACCTGAGTAAAGTTTGGTAGACGAGATAGCTTTAAATGAGCATTTAAAAAAAACAAGCTCATGACGAATAAAAAAATCGAGACGAGAAAAGAAGCTTTAGCCAGACTAATCAGTTTTTTACCCCTAGCCCGTTTTTGACGATTTGCCACGATATGCTTCTTTAAGGAGCTGAATATAGTTTCATTGAGTTCAGTACTGTGTCCAAGGATTAATAATGACTGATGTCCATGCGGGTCACTATGAGAATCTATACAAGCATTAAGTTTTGATTGTATACTCAATGCATTTCGCTCAATCAGCTCTAGTTTATCGACTAAATTAGGAGAATCTATAGAGCAAATCACATATAAAGGCGTATTGAGCGTTTCAAAATAGCTACTCAAAGCAAGTTCAAAATCAGCGCTTTCCAAGGGAGGAAGATCTTGGATAAACTCTAAGATGATTTCCATATTTTCAAGCTCTGAGTCTTCAAATACTGCTTGTACTAAACATGAGCTAGTGGACTGGAAATAGAGTGACTGAGGATTTGCTTGATACACTGATATTTGGTCTTGAGTAGAGAGCGAACAAGCATCTAAATGTGCTTCCTCTGCGCAAGAAGCGTCTTGCACTTGATACGTTAACCTTTGCTGTCGATAGTGTTCTTCTGCATGTTGCTGTAACAACAGCATCTTAAACAAGTTGTGTTGATGTTTTAAGGCTTTCCAACAACTATCAAACAACAACTGAACTTGAGCTTGCTGAGTAGGCGCAATGACTAAAACTTTTATCTTATCAAGATGTATAATGAGGATCTTCTTGGCCTTAGACCAAAGTAAGTAGCTCATGAGCAAGATACATAGACTAAGTACAATGGCTACACTCAATATATTTATGATCAGTACATCTTCAATCATAACAAGCCTTTTGACTCTAGAATGAGGATGCAAAAGAAAATGATGAGAATCATAATCACACTATGAACATTGGCTTTGCTTAGTGACTTCATCGTATCTAAAGCGGAAGTTTTAGGCCGACTGCCATGATATGCACTGATCAAAGCGATCACTAAGCCAGAGGTCATTGTTTTTAGGATAAGAGTACCGGTTCCCTTAAACCCGAATAGATAGGCATCTTCAGAAAGACGAATCAGGCGAAAGTAATGCTCAATCCATTGCTCAAATGCACACAGTGGATTGATGAAAGTCGAGGCTAAAAATGCGCCTAGTGTGGCGCTCCAAAAGGAGAGGTAAGAGATCATTAAACAACTCAGACTCATGGAAATCAACATCGGTGGAGTAAAGAACCAATAGGGCCTCACACCAAAAGTTTCAAAAGCTTCCCATTGCCGACCTTTACGATCTCTCATTTCAGCTAAGTACGCCGTCATTGCTGTTCCTGAGCGAGCAGCAAAGCATAGGCAGGTAAATAAGGGGATAATCGCTCTATATAAAACGACACTAAAGCCAGAGAGCATTTGCTCAAAAAATGTTGGAATTACAAAGCGACTCACTTCAAGGCTTTGATCAAGTGATAAGTGGATGGAGCCTAGTTTAAGATTAAAAGCAAAATAGGTTGCAACAGCACCTAAGACAAAACTAGCACTTAGATGAAAGAATAAGGCCTGTATTAAGTTTTGCTTAAAAAACTTAAAAAGATAAAACTTAAGCCAAGGACTGCTCACCGTTTGTATCGCACGATCAAGTTGAGCTCGTAATAAGCCCCCATAACTCAACAGTCTAAGATCATGACAATGAGCTTGATGCAGATCTAGATCTTTTTGACTTAAAGGTCTTATATTATTACGCTTTTGAATAGAAAACTTGCTATGGTAATAAGAAGCATCTCGAGGTGGGAAATGATCCACAAAACAACGCTGTTCGTTTAAAAACCAAACCCGGTCAGCAATGGGTAAAAAAGCTTCCAAATCGTGAGTCACAATCAAGGTTAACTCCGAGTTAGAGTGCTTATGCGCTTCTTTAATCAACTCGACTGTTCTTTGGGCATTCACAAAGTCAAGAGCGGAGGAGGGTTCATCTAAAATCATCACTTTTGCTCGACTTGCTAGTAATCTACCCAAAGCAACGCGCTGTTTTTCTCCTCCCGATAAAGTACTCACTTTTTTTGGTAATATCGAAGGAGAAAGCTTTAATTTTTTGATCATTTCAGCACGCCATATTTGCCAGTCCGTGTCACTGCGGCCTTGAACTGCATGGTCGTTCGCAAAATTAAAGTTTTCTTGTACTGTTAAATCTTCAAATAAACCCAATGATTGAAACATGATACCCAAATGTGACCTGAGCTCTTTTGGATAAGGAAGCGCTAAGGCATCAAAGGGTTTAGGATAGTTGGCGAGTTTAACCTGCATACAGGCATCAACAGATGGTTGTAGTCGATTAATAGCAAGGGTTTCCGTAAGCTTGGACTCAAGATTTAATAGAAGCTGAGTGAGTAGGGATTTACCAGAGCCACTTGTTCCTACAATTAAGACAATCTCACCACGTAACGCATTTAGCTCTGTTGATATGTAGAGTTGTTCGGCGCGACCTGCTTCTTGGGCACTAAACTGCTCTGTTTGCTTCTTAATTGAAAGACTTTGTTGATCTATTTGCGACCAATCTTTTTGCGAGAGGCTATCATGCCGATCATCATGAATAGATTCTAGGCTCAATTGAGCAATACGTATAACCCAATCTGGTGAGTTAGGATTAGACGTCTTGGGAAGTTGAGTTTCGGTCTGTTGATCGATTATACTCTTGGGTACATGAGAATCGTTTTCTTGATTCATAATCACGATCTTTCCTTTTACCAACCAGACTTTAGACGATGTCCGGGCCCAATGCTTTGTTCGCTTTGACCCGGTCTAATCCATACCACTGATCTTTTGATTCCACTGAGTTTTTCTTGGAGCATAGTCACAAGTAAAGGGTTAGGCCCATTTTGCTGCTCATTCAATAAGAGTAAGCTGAAAAACTGCTCAATAAACTTCTCAAAAACTGAGGTAAGTTTACTGAGTTCTGAATCAACTTGGGGAGATATACTCAAATCTATAAATACTTTTTTAAGCTTTAACCAACTGCTTTGCCCATACTGTTTTATAATATAGCTCTGCAATTCTTGGTGAGCTTCAAGCGTATGCCAAAAGCCCAACATGATCGGCTTAACCTTAAGCTCATCAACGACTTTGGAGCTTGCTGACTTCCCCAATTTAATGACCGTAGCTTTTTCTCGATCAAGGTTATCCCAAGCCTGACTCGAAAACTCTTTCGCGCCTTCTTTTAAGCCCGAAATCACCACTCCATTCATAGATTTATAGACTTGATTACATAGGCGTGAATCTTGGTTATGAATCAGTGCTGAGAGTATCCGCGTACTCCATTCACCACTGTGACTCACCGCATGGATAAAACAGTTAAAGCTATCCTTGAGTAAGACTTTGTCCTGCCAAAGTACCTTAACTTCTTGGGTGGTATCTTTGTATGCTTGCTTACTTCCTTGAAACATCCCAGAAAGTGTCTTTTTACTCAGTTTGGAGCTACTTAACTCACCGGTTGCAAGGCTGAGAAGTTGTTCAAACTCAGGGATATTTGATAAATCCGCTTTGACCTTTTTAATATTTAGACGGGTCTGCACTTCGCTTAAAAATGCGATTTGTATAGTGGAAAGGAGATAGGGATCATTGGCTAATTGTCTTAATTCACTCTCATTAAAATACTTTTTAAAAGCTTCTTTAAGAAAGGGCCATAAGCGTTGCATACTTTGCTGAAGCTCTGACTGTATTTGAGTGAGTATAGCACCGAGTTGTTTTCCCTTTTTTCCAAAACGTATTTTTTGTACCAGCAGGGCCAGCGAAGGTGAATCAAAATAAAACTCTGCTCGGCTATCCACCTTTAAAATTGAATCTCGGTATTGCGGAAATAGCGAAATCTCAATCGTTGCAGGTAAGCTTTTTGTGTCGATTGCCTTGCCAATACCAACCAACTCTAGTTTTGGCTGACTTTGATAGGCATAAACATGTTCCGGATGATCAATCACAAACTTGGGAAGCGGTTGACTAGGTAGCTCGATTAAAACAGAAGCTCGAAATGAACGTCCCCATGGGAGCTTTGGAAGCATCTCAGTTTTTAACCATAAAATAATCGGCATTATGGCCAATATAAGTCCGCTAATTAAGATGAAGTAAGTTGCTAAGGTGAGTAACTTATATCTTAAACTGCGTGCTCTAAAATAAGTAATGCTTCTAATCTTCATGCATGAGCCTTTGGGGAAGCTAAGAGTAGAGATTTTAGACTACACAGAGTGAACCTTCAATAAAACTCTGTTAGCCTATATTCATTCCCGCACCTATAAGATTAGATTTATTAGTCACCAAATCACTGATGATTAATGTTGATCAATGAGTGTTTTAAAAGCATTCACTCCGGCGTCGTCATCGGCGAGCTTACTCCAATCCGGCAGGCTACTTGGACGAGTGCTGAAAGAGCTTGAGTCTTGAGAAGATACGTTTGTGGAATCCGGCTGGTTTATATCAAGGTGGGCCTGATCGGCGGCGTGTAGAAGTTCATCAGCATCAAGGTCACCAAGTAAGGCATTGAGTTCATCATCTTGGCCAAGAACTTGATCAGATGTTGAGGCAGACTCAGTTTCTTGTTGGAGTTTATACACTTCCCATTCTTCTTGAGTGCCATAACACGAAGTGATTTCATGGCGAAGGTGAATGGGCGAAGCCAAACTCACTTTTAGTTCTAAGCCACCTAAAAGCTCACTGATATGATCAAGGCCCTGTTCATCCATAGGATTGCTGATCGCAATTGGAAAAGGATTAGGCAGTGCTTCACTTAGTGGGATGAATAGTAGCTCAGTACAAAGTTCACGAGGAATCAAAGGATGTGGTACAGCATACATCTCCAACTCTATTTCGCTTGCGACACTAAGACCAAAGTACTTACTTAGACCATTCACTAACTCAAACTCTTTAAGTAGACCTTTTTGGATTAAAGTCTCGCCCATGTCATTAGGCGCAACATCTAGGCTGTCGATCCAAGATTGTAAAACATCGAGTTCAATGAGGTTACATTCTAAGATGAGCTCGGCAAAGGCCACTTGGACTTCACTAAATTCGGCGGGCATATCATGGTCCTTTAGCTTCGTTTTGACAGATATGAGTCTATAAAATCCAAGTCTACAAAATCCAACTCTATACAATCTGAGAAATTGAAGCTACTCAAATCATTAAAAGGACTCGATCGACAATCCGGCTGGGGCTTGAATCTCAAAAGCAATATCCGGAAGTTCGGGATTAAGGGTGAAATCTTTTAAGCTCGTATTAACAACCGTCTTATTTTGAGGGATTTCAATTTTTAGACGGCGAGGCAGCTTTGGTTCTTCTTGAGTATAATCAGTCAGTCGCACACGTACGATTAATTGATTATTTTCATAGAGCTCTGTCATTCTTGGGCTTAAGTCTCTCTCATCAAAAGTAATGACTTGTCGACGACTGTCCTTATCCAAAGTCAGAACAGAACGTCCCCTTTTACTATCCCATTTGACTTGACCACCACTCGACAAAAGTCTGGGTAATTGACCTGAAAGTAAATAACTCATTTCAGATGGAAGCAAGCGCAGTCGCGTCAAGCGTTCAAAATGTGTTCGATTCGCCTCACCCATGATAAAACGTTTTGCTTCATGGTCATGCAAGGCTAAAAGTTGTCCGTTATAGATGACAGTCGCCAAGGGTTGCTCAAATGGGGTAAGGGTATCAAGCCGAAGTTTAGATGGTGCAGAGCTTGCAAAAAGCTGTCTTACGACAACTCGCTTCCCATGATCCCATAACTCCACAGACAATTCACCACTCAAGCTTTTGATCTGTTCTTGTCGTTGGTTTAAAACCTGATGATAACGGTCTGCATCAGTATTAAAGCCCTTAGGAGCAGGAATATGTCCGCCACAAGCAAGCAGAAAACAGACACTGATCAGGGCAAAGTATTTTCTATTTAAAGCATGAAGCAAAAGAGGAAGTAATCTAAATAAGGTTTTTGGCACTTGCTTGTCTCACTGAACCATAAGGCTTAAAGTTTAATCCATTGCACAGGTGTGTTGGGATCTTGATCTGTGTTTAACCAAGTTAATTCAAATAGCTGTGGACTTTCATAATAGATTTGAAGCCGAGTAGGAGAGTCACTGTGTGGTAGAAAAGCAATCTTTTGTTCTAACTCACCTTGGTTTGATAACCATAAACTAAGCTCTTTAGCGCTTTCTCCGATCTCGACTTCAATCAGACAAGGCACCTGAGTTTGTTCGACAAATAATTCTTTACTAAGGCCGGCTGCTTCATCTCTAAGTATCAATGCATGGGGACTCACGTCTTCGATGTGATAGCCCTGTTCTTCATGGAACAACACACTATTGATATAGCGCTGTGCACCCGTATGCTCTATGCCAAATGGAACCGCTTTAATATTGACCACACATATTGCTTTTTTGAGTCTTGGGATGAGAGATAGCCCTTGCTTTCCGGTCACAAGAATCCCTTGAAGGGCTTCCGGTCCCATATTGGTTTGCTTTAAACTTTCTTTAATCCAGGATAAAACAGCCTCAAAACTAGCGTGTTGAAATCCTTCAAACAAGCGTAATTCAGTCTGCTCAAGTTTTACTGAAGATTTAACAAAGTCTAACTCACTTGAACTAAGATGACCCTTGGGCCATTCTTGCTTAATTAAACGGTCGGCCTGTAAGGATATATAATTGAGCCATTCCTGTCGAAGCTGAGTGTTCATATCACTCCAAGTATATCCATTTCTTAGCAAGTGATCATTCAGTAAGCTACGTCTTAGTGCTCTTTCTCCGACAAAACTCCGTCCATAACTTTGGAGTATCTTATAGCTCATATGCTGTGGAACATATGATTTTGTTGCTTCAACTAAATGCCAAGAGGCTTGACTTGTTCCAAGATCCAAAATCCCCCAAACCCCACTTTGTAGCTCTGGTTTCTCTGGTTCAGATAGACCAATAAGTGTTGCAATCGATCGATTTAGATATGAGCCATGAGTATACGGTAGCTCTGATAAACACTGATAAATCAAAGATGATAAGTTTGGTAGATAGTTTGAGGAATGGAGCCATAATAAACTATGGTGTATTGGTGGAGTTTCTGCGCCAAGAAGCTTTTCGGGCGTTAAACTATCACTAAACCAACGGGTGAAAGCAGTGAGTGGATTATGTTCGCTTTTGGGACCATTTAAACCAAACATTGTTTCTGTGTCATTCCGAGTAATCATACCAAGAAATGGAGAGGAAGATAGTTGATCTACTTGAGTCCATTGTGGAAACCGCAGCGTTCGTCCTAAGCTTGAATGATTTAAATGAGAAGCTGATTGCAACAAGTCTAACTCACACAGAGCTAAACGATCTAAGGTTAAAATGTGATTGAGCGTGACTTGATCTATTTGATTAGTTTGGCTTTCTTGCTGTTTAGTATGTACTAACTCGCTCCATCTTAATGAATGCTGCCCAAGGTCAATTGTTTTCCAGATACTCTCTTTTTTTGGATGTTTTGATGAACTATAGGGCGACATCATGTTTAACCTTTAGCGATAGTTGCTGACGCTGGCCCTCTAACCAAGACTCTAACTGTTGCAAGCGAAATAACTTGGGCATCAAGGCATCAAGATCAAGTGTGGGCTCAAGCATATTATAACGATAAAGCTGATTCGCAATCTTTCTTGCTTGATCAAGGATTAGACGCATGCTTTGATTAAATAAACGCTCTCGTTCTTGATATGAATCATACTCTTTAAGCTCATCATAGGCGGATTGAACCAAGTATAATTCAGGGTTAAATCCAGCATGTTCAGGAGTTTTTGACTGATTTATTGCCCAAGATATGGATTGATTTGAGTCTAGTAGCTCTTTAAGTGGCTTATGAGGATCGAGTGTATCAAGTTTAGTCTCAAATCGTGATTTAAGCATCTGTAGATACTTAGTGTAGGTGATTAAACTTCCAGAGAGTTTCTGTAAAGTATTGGCATCTCTGCAAATCAATGTCCTTTGCTTAAGCGACCAATGAGCATTTAGACGAGAGGCTTTGAGCGGGTGAAAAATGACTAATAATCTTTCTTTGGCTGCTTGAATAACTTGGTCATTATACAGAGGGCAAGGCTTTAATAGTAAGCGCTGATAAGGCGTCACCATTGTTGTATCAACTAAGCGATCTCCACAGTACATACATTGGATCAAACTCAACCTGTCCTCTTTGCATTCAGGACAGATGAAACTTGTTTCATCTTGAAAAGAGAACAGATCATCAGACTGAACTTGCTTGAGTTCTTCGTGTGGCAAGTTTGGGTCGTCGTGAGGCAAGTTTGAGTCTTCTTGAGGTAAACAAGTACCAAAAGACCCATCCTGTTCAATGGACTTGATTATATCTTGTTCACTCTTTTCAGATAGATCATGACAATCGTCTGCACTATGGTTCTCTGTATTTTTGTTAATCTCTTTTTGTGGCTCGTCCATGATTGGTTAGATACCTCGCTCAAACTTTTTTGACTCATGAGCATTTATTCACTTATGGCCTAAACAATGCAAGAGATCATTGAGATTAATCAGAGTCTAGAGCGAGTTTAGCATCTAGCGTTTAGTATTTAGTATCTAGCATTTAGCATCTAACTAGACTTTAAACGCTAAATGATTCACCACACCCACAAGTACGCTTAGCATTTGGATTATTAAACTTGAACCCAGACTCGCTTAGACGGTCTACATAATCCACTTCAGTTCCCATGAGGTAAAGGTAACTTTTACGATCAACCAACAACTTGACCCCATGAGAGTCTAGTTCACGGTCACTATCGGACTTACTATCAGCAAACTCTAAAAAATAAGAGAAACCACTACAGCCACCACCACGTACACCAACTCTCAAGCCAACGGTTTCTTGCTCTCTTGACTCGAGCATGACCTGTACTTTTTTTGCCGCATTTTCAGTTAAGCTAATCATCACTTTACTCCTTGTTGATCAGACAACAATACCTTGGATAGACGATTTATTATCGAAGATTTATAATCGTTATAGTATTCTAATCACTGATCCTATTTTTGGCAAGGGATGAGAGATGATTAGAAAGAGATTTTCATTTATCTACATTGCTATCTATGTCGCTATGATACGCACTATTTATGTCTCATCGCTCTCAGTTATTTATAGTATTTGGGCGATTGAAAATAGAGAAATAAATGATGATCTTTTGGAATGGGCAAGACAATGGGGCGTTTTATTAGCAAGCACGTCTATGGACTTGACCCAGTGGTGGAGGTTAGTTTCTGCACCGCTACTGCATCTAGATTACAGTCACTTACTGAGCAATCTCTTGTTGCTGTTTATAGCGCTTTTACTATCTAGTAGAGCAAGTCATTTAAGTCATGTTAAACCAAAGCTTACTTTTCAAGATCTCTTATTTATAATCACTTCTAAAGTGAACCCTGTCTCTATATTGTTTTATGGCTTTATGATTGCTGGACTGAGGGTGCTCTATGGGATCGAAGCTTGGTCGCTTGGGCTTTCGGGGGTGGCCATGGCTTGTCTCAGTAAAGAATGTGTTGAGCTTGCTTTCTATCTTAAGCATCTAAACCATTATAGACGCTTTTTCTTGTGTATATTACCATGGGGATTAGCGTTAAGTTCATTTGGAAATGACATTGATATAAGTAGTCATCTTATCGGTACTTTGTTGGGTACTTTCTGGGGAATTTGGCTGGGTAGTGCTTATGGTGCTTGTAAAACAAGAGACTCTTGATCTTGGATTAACGGAGATAAAGGGAATATGAAAAGCGGCTCGTTATTTTTTGCACAATGCGCCTTAATTAACTCTAAACAGCGTTGTTCAGCATGTAAGTCATGAGCGGCAAATAAAGTAAGGTCATCTCCTCCGGCTCCAGTTGATTTGATTACACCATCAAAGTCTTTAATCAGTTGAGACCATTGCTCATGTGTATTGGTCCAAAGTGGTAAAGCGATATCATGTGAAAAAAGACGCATTGCTTGCGCACCACTTTGTATGAGTTCGCACCAACGTTTTTGGGAGTCAGATGATCGGGATGGGTTCTGTAAAAAGTTAAGCGCTTGTTGAGATACTTGGGTAAGGTTTGAAATATGTTTCTGATAACTCTTGGGATGTTCCTGTTTCCATAACTTTAATTGGCTTAGGGATTGAGCTGTTGAGAAGCTTCCCCCTTTCCACAGGCCCCAAGTTCTAGGTAAAACTGTGCTTAAGGGGTTAATTACTGTCTGCTTTGAGTCATGAAGCTTGAACTCAATCAAGCCGCCAAAGGTGCTACAGGCAACATCTGCACCACTCCCCAGCCCACCTTGCACTGCCTTGTGTTGCGCTTGAGCAAATAAAAAACGTTCATACGGCTTTTCTTGTGTATGCTTTAATAAAGATGCCGGAAGCTGAGAGAGTAAACTACATAATGCAGCGCTCGAAGCCCCACTGCTTCCGATGCCCATTTTTTGCCATTGACCATGTATGCTTAGACCAAACTCTTGGGTATCAATGAGATAAATCCCCTTAGGTGCACCAGCCTCATGTAAGCATCTCTCAATAAAAGCAAATGATTCCCCCAAGCACTTTAGATCACCCTGCTTGTTTTTATAAAGAATAGAGCTACCCCAATTAAATGCACATATGACATATTCTATCTGACTGGGGCTCACGCCTGACTCTTCTATTCCAAGTTTTAAAGATGAGTCGATCTGTAAGATTTGAGTTAAGTGACTTAAGTCAAGATAATAGGCTTTAGCCTGTTGGGGCGTTGCGGTCAAAAGGGCCGGGCCTCCGTTGAGTACCGCATATTCTCCAAAAAGCATAACCTTGCCCCAAGCCAGTCCTTGAGCAAGTGGTTTTACAGAGTCTATGTAAGCGCTTAAAGCTAAGTTTTGTTGGTTCTGTAAGGCTAAGATACTCATCATCCATGGCTTAGGTCATGGTATAAAGGCCATCTAAGTTTCTGAATAAACTCAGTTCTGCAAGAGTGTGCTGAATCTCTGGATAGCGTGACACCAAAGCTTTAAACTTATCGGGCTTTAAAGTGTATAATAAGCTACGTCGAGCCGTTGTGCAGGTTGCGCTGACTGGTGAATCATAAACCAAGGAGATTTCACCAAAAATATCACCTTCCCTAAGCCATTTAGGCTGAATACTGCCCAAAGAACTTACCTCAACAAGTCCATCAAGAATAAGGAAAAGACCACGACCGGGTTTACCCTGCTTGAGTAAAACTTCTCCGGCGGGTACAACCTTGGCTTTGAATTGAGAGAGCAGTTCGGGATGTCCTTCAGCAGGAATCGCTTTAAAAACAGGTGAAAACTTGGTGATATTTTGTAGCATACGCCGACCAACTAAATGTGACAACGCATTGTGTACAACTTCTCGTGACTCATCCATCATAGCATATGCTTTGTCAGGAAGAACCAAAACCTGTACAGCTTGGGTTGCCGTGACGGTTGCAACTCTTGGAGAGCGAGTAATCAAGCCCATTTCTCCCACGAGTGCTCCAGAGCCTAAAGTCGCTAAATGTATTGTTTCTTTATCCTGGTTTCTTCTGGATATATCAACTGTTCCTGCACACACCCAAAATACACCACCGCCTTCTTCACCTTCTTCGATCAACAAGTCTCCCGCTTGCATTGATCTCAGCTCAAGTACATTCAATAATTGGCTTAAGATATTCTCATTAAAAGCACTTAACAGCGGAGTCACTTTATAGTGTGGTTTAGATACATCATGAGCGCTCCAATCTAGAGCTAAAGCAGATACTTGGCTTTTTAGATCCTCTCCTTCGAGTGAGGTCATCAGTTCGCTTACCGCTTCTAAATCATGAGCTTCTGTCTGAGTAACACTTACATCTTCAAAACTCAGATCTCTGTTGGCTTGATCCATCGCAAAACGAGTAAATAAAGGTTGTATATTCTCTAATGGCGCATAAGTTTTGATCGCCAGCGCAGCCCATAACGAGTAAATAGGCTCGCCTAGCATTAGGCATTGATCAAAAGCTTCTTTTAGGATTTTAATCCCTCGAGGATCAGACTCGGAGGCTAACGCAACACCAACCCACAGTTTTGCTTCAGTGTGACAAGGGTTTCGATTGAGTTCTATGAGCTTATCTTTAAAGAATTGGTCGCTATAAAGCATTTTCTCTCCTACTTGTTTTACCACACACTTAATCTTTGGGGCTTGATTGCATATAATACATTATCTACTTAGTGCTATTGATCAACACCTATTATTTCAAAAATAGAAAATCGGCATAGGTTTTGATAACTAAAGTTTTAGTTTTACGATTGAATTCAATAGTTTGGAAACTAATTAGCGAATGAGATCAGTGTCCTTATCTTTTGGATCGTCAAAACTGAAATACATGCTTTTTAGAGCTTACCAAGAATCTTTTACTAGCACCAAGAATCTTTTACTAGCATCAAAAACCTTTATTGGCCTTTATTGCTGTTGACAGAATTGACCTGTGCAGTCGGGGGTGGCCAGAATAACACCCAAGGCGGTCCCCACAAGTGCGAGCGCTACTCCACCGATGAGTAAGGCGGTATCTGTAGGATTGACTAACTTGATATTTGTTTGCTCAATCGCCTTAGTAGGCATTAAGATATCATCATCTGGAGCAACTAACTGCATATTATTAAGTGTGAAGTTAAATGGAGATACTGAGTAGTATTGTCCGTTCACATCGGTTACACCAACTCTTGAATTTTCGGTCACTGTAATTTCAAGGCCGTCTTCTGTCTGAATCTTTTTGAATGATGCACCATCGGCTTCTTGTATCTTCCTAAACTCATCCATACTGACAGAGTAAGTGTTGTAGCAACCGGTTTGAAAGATCAGAGTCATGATCATTAGAATCGAAAGGGGTTTACACATATCGAGTGGTACTCCTGAAACATCGGGTGATGGTCTAAATGTAATTGGCTACACTGTACTGTCTAGTTGAAAAAGCTTCAAAGACTTTGGTGCAATAATATGAAATAAATCTTAGAGATCGAGAGATTGATAAGTGAAATATCTTTCCCTTAAATCTTAGACCAACCTTGATTTGGGTGTAAGTATCTTTATTTATTCAACTATTCCCTTAAGAGGTTTCATTTAGGGGGACTGTGCATCTAAGCGTTCAAGAAGTTTTTTGGCCTCTTGGGCCTCGCTTGAATTAAGTTCAAGCTCTAACCATGCTTGTTTTGCTTTGGAAACAAAGCCTAGCCTTGCGTGAGCGATTCCTAAATTAAACCAAACTTGATTAGCTTTTTCCCCTAGTTCTTTCTTGGGGCGCTTGGATAATCTTTGTAAGATGGCCAAAGCTTCTTTATCCTTACCCTCGTGACCAAGACTTTTAGCAAGTGCTGAAAGCGAATCAATTTCATCGGGATGGCTGGATAGGTAAGCTCTTAAATAAAGACTTGCCAAACTAAAGTCGCCTAATTCCAAAGCAGCGAGTCCGGCACACTTGCTTGCCACCAACTGTGGATGGTGTTTCGCCACTTTTTGGCATAAAGAATAGGCTTTTTTGAACTTTTGCTTCTTGAGACTCAACAGACCAATAGCACTTTGGCGATAATCTTGCCAATAAGCTGAGTTGAGATGGCCTTTGTTGTATTGTGCAATCAGTGAGTTTTCCTGACTCATACAAACTTCGCCTGCATGCTTGAATAAAGGATTGATTATGTTGGATAAGTGGTTTGCTACAGGTGACTTGCTGTCCGGATTAGGTTTACAACTTAGGCTGAGCAAATCAAAGCGCTTGCAGTGAGTGCTCAGCACCGTACTTTGTTTTAAGCTTTGACCAACATGTAGCTTAAAGAGCTCTTTTGAGCTCTGACTCCAGCTTAACGCTTTAAATGACCAAGGTCTTGGTGAAGATGCTTCATTATACTCTTCATTTGAAGGTGGGGGAGCACCTCTTAAATAAGGGTCTCGGCGTAGACTAGGAGATACGTTTTGATGATTAGGTGTCACCAAAGCTAAAGTTTTTAAGCCAAGTAATTGATCTCGGTTAGCGCCTCCCCAACCTCCATCACAAACAGGAGCAAGATATAAGGACTCGGCAATTCCTCTTAATAAAAGGCGAATTATAGCTGTTTCTATTGCAGTTTTTGACTCTCTGGTTTCGCCATTTGTCTTATAATAGGATAGAGGCCGATTAACGATCACCGCGGAAACACCTGCCCGAGCCCAAAGTAAGTCTGATAGTTGGGCAAAAGATGGTAATGGGCTTGAGGTCAAGCCAATATGCATCTCTTGAACCATGGGAGTGGATGCATCTTGAGATACATTAAAGGTAGGAGTTGGCTTTGATCTAAGGGTGTGTGCAAGATGATCCAAACTCAATGCTTTACCATCTAAACTACTTTCCCATGCTTGCAAGGAGTTTAAACTCACTTTAATCCCCAATGCTTTAAACTCTTGGTTAAGCTCATGTTCTAAATGAAGCAGAAAGCCGTTTGTTAACAGAGTAGAACTCAGCATAAAGCTTTGTTCATTGGTAGTTTTGGTTGAGGGTTTATTTAAAGTGTATCTTTGGGCTTCTAAATGATTGAGAATTGGACGATCCCAATGTTCTTGAACTAGATTCTGTCGGGTCGCTAAATCAAGATAAAGATTCAACTTGATATGTAATTGCTCTTGACTTTTGCCATGACCATCTACCGATTGATTTTGACTTGTAGCTTTAACTCGATTTATATCTGTAGCCACCATTAATCCACAACCGTTAAGGATTAGGCAACATACAAGTATGGATAAACTAAGTGGGTAAGCCTTAAGTCTTCCTGTACTGTTCAACACTTTACTCCTTATACTTATGCGCCTATGTATGTGACTAGTCTTAACCAAAAGTTATGGTTGTTTTAGTCCCCATAACCTAACTTTAACCGAAGGATGCCCTGAGGGTCTTGGTGAGCTTGGCTTGACGGACGAGTTAGAGCTTGTAGGTGAGGAGGAGGGTGTTGCTTTAGGTTCCGGCGTTTTATTTGGATTCATAACTTGGTCAGTATCTTTAGTTGCTGCAATAGATATATCATCATCCGACATTGTAGCAGCATCTACAAAATGAACTTCAGTTTCTCTGTGCTCACTTGGCTTGCTTACCTCAGCCGATTCTAACGCTTGAATAAGTCTTGGAGGAGCTTTTCGCTGCTTTCTTCCATTTGACAAAGAAGTTTCCTTTTGTTTTGGATTTAAATGTTGTTCAAGATCCCAGCCTTGTTTTTGAGAATCTTTCTCGATGATCTGATTATTTTGAGGGGCTTTCACGGAACTTGAACCAGAGAGTAAAGTTTGAAACTCTACTGTTGCCAAAAATTCTTTATGTTCACTGTCTATATTTTGATGTTCTTGCTTAGTATCTTCTAGATTCTGTTCATCAACTGGAGATGAAAGGGTTACATCCATGGCAGTGTTCTTTAATAATTGGTGATCAGCTTCACTGATATGAGCCAACTGAGTATTCAGTGATTCAGAGCTTAGCGCAATCTGAATAGGCTGAATCTTGACAAAAGGTAAGGTAGCAATTCCGGTAAGTGGTGCAAAACTGATTTGACCAGTTGCATATCTTTCAACCCCTTGAATTAAGACTCGAGACAATTTCTTTCTTCGATTTAAAGAACTTTCAGAAAGAACAGTACTTGGCTGAAACTGATGAAGATTAGCTGGGCTTAAGTCTTCAGCTTTAAGAATAGTTTTAGAGGAATTGGGAAGCGTTTTATGGGCTCTTAGAGCTTGATAGGCATTACTTGAACTCTTGCTTGTTACATTTTTATAGCGACTTTCATCTAAGTTTTTATGCAGACCTACAGTTTGTTCTATGACTTGATCTGTCTTTTTATCCTTAGTTTGTACTAATGGTGTGTTTGGTGATGAAATATTGTATTTCTCGGCTTCATAGCGATCAAAAGCAAGATTGACTGCTTGAGATTGAGGTGGAATCGTAAAGCTTAAAGGCTCAATATATGCTGATTGATTGTAAGTATATGGGCTAGGCTGTTCTTGCTTGGGAGGTTCAGTGGGTAGATCTTCAAGTTCATCCTCAAGTTCATTCTCAAGGGCATTCTCAAGTGCAGACTCAAGTGCAGACTCAAGTGCATTTTCTACCTCAATATGATCCATTTCCATTTGAATAGGTTGTTTACTTGGAAAGAGTTCAGCGAGCAAGGTTTGAGCCGAAGGTAATTCTTCTATATTGCCTGCTTTACTCTCTGCTTTACTCTCTGCTTTACTCTCTACTTTACTCTCTGCTTTACTCTCTATCTTGCTTGCAAAATCCTTAACATGATCTTCTGAATTCTCATGGTTAGACTCATTGATCACTTGTTCGAGCCCGAATTGCTCGAGTTCAAAAGATGTATTAGGTGCTTTGGAAGCTTCATAAGCATTTTTTAATCTTGAGTAATCAGATCGTTGATGTCGATGTTTGAGTTCTTCTTGCCAATCACTATTCATGAGATCTTGCAGACTGTGACTTGAGTCAGCCATTGAATCGAGGTCATATTGATATGCGTTTAGTTGTGGAGAGTTAGAACTAAGCTCATTTGTTTCTTCAGGTGACATCGACAGCGGTAACCATGATTCTTGCTCTTGATTGATCACTTGTTCATTAAGTAAAGAGTGGTCATCTACATTTATAGGCGCTGGTTTTGTTGAAGGCATAGAACGCTCTGCCAGCAAAGCTTCTTTATGTGTGTTTTGAGTAGAGTTCAGAACAGCTGATTGTTCATTCTCTGCGTTCTCAATTTGCATAGGAATTGTATCATGTTCCTGCCTTTTCGCAACTTTGGGGGAAATGGTAGGTTGACTCAGCTTTGGTGCGAAAGCGGCCGGCATGACCGGAGTTGGTTGCTCTGAACGTGTTAAAGAGTTAGAAAAGGTCAAGCGTTCTTGATCTTTTGAGATAAACTCTTGGCTTACAGGATGTGTAATTGGCGAAGAAGACTTTGGAAGTGACTCATGATCAAAAGGCTGTGGATTAAACATAGGATTAGAGCGCGAATTAGAGACTTGATGATGATTTAAGGGTTCATCATCCCATAAATCTAAAATTACCTTATGATCTTTGGCCATGATAGACTTGATTACTTGCTTTCGGAGCTTGGTTTGAGCACCGTGTTTAAAGGCGTCAAAAGCAGTGGAGAATAACCGTATTCAAGTCCATTTTGGGCTTTTTGTAAGATAAAGTTAATGTCTTGCTGTGGAACTTTTAGAGGCGTTGCTGTACTTAAGCCTTGAAGTTCAATGGGTAACTTAACACCTGGCGCAATATCTAATACTTCGTTTTGCTGAGTTTGAGCATCTTTGGGAACGGCGGAAATTGCAATCGGGCTGACTCTATAGATTCCATTTTTCTCAATCTCTATAAAAAAGAAATGATTTATTCGACCAAAAAACTGTGTCCATGACTTGGTATCATTGACCGACCTTAATGGTGCACCCCAGCCGCCTTCTCCAATGTAAACAGTTCCTCTGTATACAGCTTCAAAACCATCTTGACCATCTTGACTTGGCCAAAGAGGTTTAGTCATTTTCATTAGATGAGAATCGCATTCAATGGCTAAATCGACTTTATATTTGGCAAATAAAGATGCCCAATTTAAATATTCATCTTGTCCTTCGGATTTCCCCCTTACATGAGGCCTCATCGGTTTGTGATAATGCGCAAACTTCAGAATACTAGATGAATGCTGTTCAAGATCATTGATCAACCAAGCTTTTTGATCACCCCCCGCCGGTCTTTCTGAGTTAAGTGTATAGACTCTTAGTAGGTTTCCGGCAAAACTAAGCCCATGATAAAATCGTGGATGTGCTCTACCCCATGCCCGCCCTAAGCGTTTTTCAGAATCATGGTTACCCCGAGCAGGAATCAAAGGAATTAAGCGACCGTGATCAGCAATACTCAATTGCCAATCCTCAAACCATTTAATCCACTGTTTTTTGGAGTCTGATGCTGTAAAGTCTCCACCAAAAAGAACAAAATCTGGTTGGATTTCAGCCACAGTTTTATTCGCAGCTTTACGGATTTTCCGATGATTTCGTGAATCTCCACCAGCAATAATTTTTAATTTCTGAGCCTCTTTTGGCATGGTTTTAAACCAAAGTTCACGCGAAAGACCCTCGCTGGTTTCAACTTGAAAACTGTATTCTGTATCGGGCTTTAAACCGCTTAATTGAGCCCAATATGTTTTTCCTTTTTCGGGGGTATTAACCGTGAGATGATAAGGATAGTTATTCTCTGTTGTTTTTGAGTTTTCACTTTGCCTTTCTCCATAGCTTAAACGAGCAGACCCCTTTTCAGGTTGATACCAAGCAATCGCAATGGTTGTTGCAGGATCCGACCACCAAGTGGCTCGCCATAACTTTGGCCTTGCATGTGACTTTGTTGATAAGGCACTTAGAGCAATAAATAGTGAGATTAGAAGTAGTTTCTTGAATGGCTTAAGCATCTTTTTTTCAATTCAAAGCGAACCTGTATGAGAGGACTTTATTATCTTGTGGATTTCTAGTAAGGTAAATCATCTTTTATAACTTGTTCAAACTCAATGATTGATCAAGGATATTATACGATCATCTTTCTTTATGGTCATCTCCAAGGCGAAGATCTCAGTTCATAATTATCAATGTGATCAACAGAAAATGAGACAATGAATCTAAAAAGCCACATTTCTGAATTATATCATCACTCTTTGGGTCAAATAGAAGAAACCGTTTTATGGCTAAATAGCGACCATCAAATCGAGTACAGTAACCATGATTCTAAAAGTTTACTCGGCCAATCCATTCATGCTGTTATAACTTTGGCAAATGGAGAAATGTGGACCAATGTGTGGGAGACCCTAAAGAATCAAGATGCTCATAGTGTAGAGGGCTATTTGAATGTAGAGGGGGATCTACAAAAGAGTGAGTCCTCAAATGCTGAACCAGAGAGTTTCTTAACTAAGTTTATTGTCAAGAAATTAACTGAACCCAACGAAAATATTAGCTTTATTGTTACGGGTAAAAATCTAAAGGATGCTGAGGCACATAAAAAGTATAAAGCCAAAGTAGAAGAACTCAGTGAGACGTTCACCAAAATTGAGTCGATGAACACGGAATTGGCTAAGAGTGCCCAAGCTAAAGAAGAATTTCTTGCCTCAATGTCACATGAATTACGAACCCCACTAAATGCAATTATGGGGCTTTGTGAAGCGCTCTTAGAAGGCGTTTATGGCCCATTAGACCATGATCAACATCAACCGATTCGGCAGGTTTTTTCCAATGGGCATCATTTACTTTCGGTGATTTCTGATATTTTGAATCTATCCAAATTACGCGCTGGTGGTATTAGCTTAAGTCTAAAAGATATAGATGTTGAGGCTTGTTGTTTTGAGGCCCTACAAATCTTTCGTGGTGAGATGCAAAAGAAGTCGCTTTCGGTGAATGTAAGCATTGAAGGTGTATACTTGCTCAATGCCGATGAACGCTGGTTTAAACAAGTCCTGATGAACTTAATCAGCAATGCGGTTAAGTTTACTACTCCTAACAACAAAGTTGGGATTACAGTAGGTGTATCACCAAAGGTTGGGTACTTACGGGTGAGTGTATGGGATGAAGGGATTGGGATTAAGGAACAAGACTTACCTAGACTTTTTCAAAACTTCGTCCAGTTGGATACTTCTTTGGCAAGAGCCTATGAAGGAACTGGGCTTGGCTTATCAATCGTATCTCAAGTCATGAAGTTACATGGTGGAGAAGTGAGTGTTGAAAGCGTCTGGGGACAAGGCAGTAAGTTTCATCTTGATTTTCCGTGGCTCGCTGAACAGCAGCAGGTGCCAGAAGATACAAGTGAAACGCTTGCTTTAGCTGATCTCAAAAGTGTTTTACTCATAGAGGACAGTACTATTGATGGTGATCGCATAAAGCGTTACCTTGATGAAACCGATACTGAAGTCATTTGGGATAAGCGGGGAAGTGATGCATTGGCTTTGGCTGAAAGTCAATCTCCTGATGTCATCATCTTAGACTTATTCTTACCCGAGTCATCCGGTTGGGATATCTTGAAAAAGCTCAAGAGCACTCGGCAACTTGCTTCCATTCCTGTCATTGTTTGTTCAGTCTTGCCTCAAGATGAGCGAAGAACCGAAAATGATTTAATTCAAGGATACTTGCAAAAACCATTTTCGAGACGGGCCTTGGAAGCGACGATTCGTTCTATTTCTTATCTGATCCAAGATATGAAGCAAGATCCTATTATGCTAGATAAAGAGACTGAAAGCTTGAGCACTCAACTTAGTCCGCTGCCAAGAAAAGCTTTAGTGATCTCGGCAAATGAACATCACCCTCAATCAAATTCTCAGATAAACGAGGTAGCACCAAGTATGAAAAGTGATCAACTTGATCCTAAGTCGGCAACCTCTACGACTTCAATATTGATTGTAGATGATAATCTTTCAAACATACAACTTGTGAGTGATTATCTTGGGCGCAAAGGCTATCAAATTCTTACCGCTGAGGATGGATATCAAGCGGTTCAGGCTGCAAGAGCTCATCGGCCACAGCTTATTTTAATGGATATTCAAATGCCACATATGGATGGAATTGAAGCGACTAAGCACATCAAAGATGATCCAAATGTTGCAATGATTCCAATCTTTGCCTTAACCGCCTTAGCCATGCCCGGAGATCGTGAAAGATGTATCAGTGCCGGTATGGATGAATATTTTACTAAGCCGGTAAGCTTACGAGCATTATACAAAAAGATTAAAGATACAATCGGTTCATAGTTTAAGAAAGTGAGTGACTCATGGCACTAAGCAAAGACTCTATGACTCATGCTGTTGCTTTTGATCTTCTCAAAGAAACACTGAAGGTAGAAACCTGCCAAATAAAAATACTCAAAGGTGTTTCGCCCCAAAAAACTAAAGATTTCAAGTTTTCCAAGGACTTGATTCGCATTGGTGCACATCCACGCTGTGATATTCAAGTAGATGATGGAACAGTAAGTCGCTTTCACTGCGAGATCCATAGAGATCAAGAAGGCTATCGCTTAGTGGACCAAGGATCAACAAATGGAACCTATGTTGGCGATTTAAGAATTAGGGATGTTTATCTTACGCCTGATGTCGAATTTCAGATTGGTAATACCACTTTAAGTTTTTTACCAGAAGTCGAGGAGATCAGTGTTGAAGAAAGTGCCCTAAGTCGACTTGGTCCGTTAATTGGCGCATCAAGACAAATGCGTAATGCTTATACTTTGATTCAAAAATTAGCGCCAAGCGATCTTTCGGTAGTGATACAAGGAGAAACGGGCACAGGTAAAGAATTAGCAGCGCAAGCGATTCATCAGCTGTCTCGTCGTGCCCAAAATCCCTTAGTTGTTTTTGATTGTTCAGCTGTTCCGGAACATTTGATTGAATCAGAGCTATTTGGTCATGAAAAGGGCGCTTTTTCTGGGGCAGTCAGAAGCCATGCCGGTCTTTTTGAACAGGCTGATGGGGGAACGATATTTCTTGATGAGCTTGGTGAATTACCCACCAAGCTACAACCCAAATTATTGCGAGCTCTTGAAAGTGGCGTGATCCGTAAGGTCGGTAGTGAGTCGAGTAAAAGAGTAGATGTGCGAGTGATCTCGGCCACCAATAGAGACCTAGCTTCAATGGTCAAAGCAGGTGAGTTTAGGCAGGACCTTTTTTATCGTCTAGCTAAAGTTCAGCTGATTCTTCCACCTCTAAAAGATCGTCGAGGTGATGTGACCCTTATTGCCAAGCACTTTGTAGAGCGCTTAAATCAGCAAAATGAGGGATTTAAGTTTATCAAAGGTCTTACGCCGAATGCATTTCACCAATTAGAATCTTGGTCTTGGCCGGGTAATGTCAGAGAGCTACGCAATGTGATTGAAAGAGCTTATACCTTTGCTGATCGAGAAATGATTCATTCGGCAGATTTAGTAGATCAACTGAATCAGCAAGATTTTGATGAGCTAAGCATTAGCGAACATCATATCCCACAACCTAAAATTCCAGATAGTTGCTCACTGAAAGAGGCCAAAGAGCTGATTATTGAGTCCTTTGAACGCGACTACTTGGTACAACTTTTACAAAAACACCAAAATAATATTAGTGCAGTTTCTCGAGATGCAGGTATTGATCGTAGGCATGTATATCGTTTGATGAAAAAATATGACATTACTCCCCAATGAGAGTTTAAACAGGGAGTTTAAACAGAGAGGTTAAACATGCAAGATGTCTTAAAAAGCTTGATAATTACCATACTAGGATGCTTTTTGAGCCCAAGCGCTTTTGCTCTTGAAAACTTAGAGCCTATTGCTAATGATCGTCTTATCATCGATGGGAACCTTAGCGATTGGACACAAATGAGACGTCAGTCAGCTGAGTATCTGCTCAAAGGGACCATTGCTGATATGGATGACTTTCAAGGTGGAATGAGAGTAGCCTATAACAAGGACTTTATTTATTTTGGGATTGATTGTCATGACTCAGAGTTGATCGGAGCTCGCCGAGGAGACCGAGTTGTGATTACCTTACAAGGTGCTAGTCAGCAACTCCGCACCCAGCGTAGCATAATCGAGCTTACGCTTAATCAAAAGAGGTCTAAGCGAGCCAAGAAACAAAAGACCAATAAAAAAGACAGCTTATTTTATCAATCAAAACGTAAACAAGATAAAACTGAGCAAAGTAATCAAGGCTATTATTTTAGCTATAAACTGAATCGTTCATCGCAAAGCCAAGCAGAGATTAAAAGCGCTTTTACTGCGAACACATATACAATTGAAATTAAGATTCCGCTGTCTGAGCTGTCTTGGATATATGGCTCAGAAGTTAAGTTAGCGGCTGTTTTTTATGACCAAGATCGGTCTGGTGATGACTCTGTTTATGCAACACATATTGTAGATGGGCGTAATTCAGTTGAGCAAGTTAGCTATATTTTTGGTGGTGCTCAGCTTTTTAAACTCATTTACCAAGATGAAGTCCCCCCCTTTAAAGTGATCAAAGAGCTTGCTCATGATTGGGTAGGAGATCAGAGAAATGAACTCATTTTGGTGACCGATACGGAAATTGTTCTATTTGGTGATCAGATTAATCCAAGCGTTAAATATATTAGATATATTCATGGTTGGCCATATCCCGAGCAAACTCGCTTTACGATGATTGGCCAAAAGTCAGCAAGTACTCTTAAAGTCGATCATTTAAAGAAAGATGGCTCAGTTAAAGCAAGCGAGCAGATTAAATTACAAGCGGGCAAGCTTGTTCGGGCTCAATAGTTTTGCTTATTCGAGCGGAACACGATTGTAAAATTAGTACCTTAAAAAAGGTGCCCTTTCTTCTTTAAAACGTTCGGCTTCTTTTTGACAGCTTTGCCAATAAGCATCAATCTCTGCGGGACTAGCATGCTGATCAATAAGCTGTCGGGCTTCAGCATCACCAAATAACAAATCAATCGCCAAACGATCGACCACAAACTCATACGCTTTTTTACGCCACTCTAGTTGCTTTCCATAAAGACGACGAGTCGTTGCTAACAAGTGTAAGCCAATGCGCAAGGGGTGTACCTTATGTGGATCAGTAATGTGTAGCTGAACGCCACCAATGGTTTGATGGGACCACTTATGAAAGGTGGGCTTGTAATAAAGCGGTCTAAAGTGAATCCCCGGTAAGTTTAATTCATTGAGTGCTTGAGCCCATTCAAAAGGATTAATATAACCTGCACCTACCCATTCAAAAGGTTTGGTTGTTCCGCGAGCCTCACTCATCTCCGTACCTTCAATCAGACACATACCAGGATAAACAAGCATGGCTTCAAAAGAAGGCATGTTAGGGCTGGGAATGACCCAGTTTTGCTTGGTATCACAAAGAAGCTGCTCTCTTTGCCAACCTTGGACTTCAATGACCTCTATTTCAGCATTCCAACCTTCGCGGTGATTGATCAAAGAAACCACTTCCGCAAGGGTAAGACCATGGCGAGTAGGTAAGGGCCACATCCCTACAAAACTTAAATAGTCTTGTCCGGTATAGCGGCCTTCGACCTCTACTCCACCCAAAGGATTAGGGCGATCAAGAATTAAGACCTTAATACCCAACTCCGCGCAGCGCATTGTGCATAAACAAGCGGTATAAATATAGGTATAATAACGTGTACCAATATCTTGTAGATCTATGATTAAGAGTTCTACACCTGCTAAACTTTCCTTACTAGGGGTCAGTTGTTCAATGGTATGTCCGTATAATGAGCTTACCGGAGCACCAGTGTTTGGCTCTAATTGCTCTTGGTCTTCAACGGCTTCCATATCTTGAGCATCAGCCCAAATCCCATGTTCTGGGCCAAAGCAACGAATAACATTAAGTTTAGCCAGAGAAGCAAGTTCAGTCAGATGAGTATAGTTTTGAGTTACGCTTGCTGCATGACAAAGCAAAGCAACCGCTTTATCCTGAGCATACTGATTAGGATGCTCGGCAAATATATCTATACCCAAACGTAAACGATGATTCGTGTTTGTAGCGTTCACTGCTGATCCTCTTCATTAGACATTTCAGGCATTTCACGACCTGATAATTTACTCACCATAATATCAAGATGCTGTGACAGAGTAGGACTGATATCTGTTGAGCCTACTTCATAACTAAACCAATACTTTAGGTCACCATTGGTCACTTTAATGACACCTTCTTCAATGTCCTTAATGGGAGTCACAAAGTAGTGCATTCCAAACCAGAAAACAAAGAGAATCATCAATAAGCCAATGACTTGGTAAATGATCAAAACTTCACGAATACTAGTCGCATTCGCAAGGGTATCACTCCAATTTACTGCAACAAAGAAATAGATATTTTCAGCGCTTTTATAACCACCTACCTTACCTAGTCTGAGCAAAATAGTTCTTTTTTCTAGTTCAACCTTAATCGGTGTTAAGGGCGAGTTTTGATAGGTCTCAATCAATGCTTTTGCATTTTGCTCAAGCGTGGCTTCTTCTTTACCTAAGGTGGAACTTCCCTGAAGCTTACCTTGAAATAAATAACCAACATCAGCAAAAAGAGAGCGCTTATATTCCTCTGAGCTTTGATTAATATGGTAACCAATCACCACCAAACCGATCACTTGATCATTTTTGCGAACGGGTGAGACGCCTACAACAAGCTGATGGCCTACATCCCATACATCATAAAAGCTTTCGCCCTCGTTTTGTACAGCGGACTTCAGGACCGGATATTTCTCAAATAAACGAGTATATTCTGAACCTTTTTCATCCTTAGCAAAGCTACGTTTGTTATTCATATCAGCGACGATCAAGCCATGTTGATCTGTAACTGTAAAGAAGTAGGGCTTCATTACATTCCAGTCTTCAAGCTTGCCCGGCTCATGGCTTAAGCTTTGTTGGCTTTGCCTAATAAAACGCTCTTTCCATTGCTTAACAATCTCAAAGACCGCTTCATGACGACTTTGGTAGTCTTCTAAGGCTGTTTTACTCTTTATCTTAGTTGAAAGCGCAGAAACCAATGTGCGATCTTGGGCAATTTGTTCAGCGCGTGCTAAGGTTGCCGAATGGCTTAACTGTTGCAAGTGAGTAATACTTTGATGTGCTCCTTTTAGCCGTTCATGCAGTTGTAATTCAACTTCGGTATGAGTGTGATCACTCACGGTTGTATAGGTGAGTACACAAATTAGGGTGAAGATCAGAGAGATACCACCGGTTACAAGTAAGCGAAACATTTGAAAACTCCTCTAAAACCATACTTAATTTTGGGACAAGTATTGAGCAGAGAGAGTATGCTTATGATTTGTTGAATAATCGAGACTTTTTTTGATTAATCCTCGATCGTAATCATTGCTTTCAAAGCATTGAAGCGATCTGTGATTTCTTCTTGAGTAAGCTTGATTGTGCGATCAAAAGAAAACTCTTCACAAGCAAAAGAAGCCATCACAGTTCCATAAAGAAGAGCTGTCTTGAATGTTTTTAGGTCAGTCGAGTCTTTTTGGGCGATATATCCCATTAAACCAGAAGCAAAGCTATCACCGGCACCGGTAGGATCCTTGAGAGTCTCTAAAGGGAAGGCAGGCACAAAGAATTGTCCTTCTGGATGATAAAGAGCGGCTCCATGGCTACCCTTCTTGATCACAATAATTTTTGGACCCATTGCACAGATCTTTTCTACAGCTTTAGGGATGTGCTTTTCACCTGAAAGCAACCTAGCCTCTCCCTCATTGATAACGAGTAAGTCAATTTTTTTGAGGAGCTTTGCAAGGGCTTCTGGCTCACCAGTGATCCAAAAGTTCATTGTATCGCAGCCGATCAGTTTTGGAGCCTTCACTTGATCCACAACTTCCTCTTGAAGTGCAGGGTGAATATTTCCTAAGAACAGATAATCAGTTTCTTGGTAGCTTTGCGGAATTTTAGGCTGAAAGTCGGCAAAAACATTGAGTTGAGTATCAAGTGTTTCAGCATCTCCAAAGTCAGCGGCATACCGTCCTCTCCAAAAGAAGGTGTTTCCACTGACTGTTTCTAGTCCTTCTAGATCAACACCACGCTCTTTAAGCGCTTCAACATGTTCGCTTGGAAAGTCTTCTCCCACAACAGCGACGAGCTGAATCGGCGCAAAATGACTTGCGCCAACCGCAAAATAATTAGCAGAACCACCAAGCGAATTAGGTCTTCGTCCAGCGGGGGTTTCAACATCATCAAAGGCAACGGAGCCTACAATTAAAATCTTTGCATCATTCATGGCTGAACTCTCTTTGGTCAGTAATTACTTAAATAATTATAATCAATTATATATTAATGGGTTTATGTTATTTGGGTGAGAGATAGTGACCAAAAAGAAGGTCCACCTTTTGCAAGGTCTCTTTAGGAATAAGCTCTTTGGCTGTCATAATGGCCAAACCACCACCAAGAGCACTATGAGACATAAACTCTTCATCGGCGTGAGCCTCTAGTTTTGCTGCAAAGGCGACAATGACAGCACGAGCCTGGGCAATATTCGCTTTCATAACTTCAAGAACAGAAGCAACACTGACTTCATCATGTTCTTCATGCCAACAGTCATAATCAGTAGATAGCGCAAGGGTTGCATATGCAAGTTCAGCTTCTCGCGCTAAACGAGCTTCAGGCAAGTTGGTCATGCCAATCACTTTGGCGCCTGCAGCTTTAAAAAGTAGAGATTCTGCCCGAGTTGAAAATGTTGGCCCCTCTATACAGACATAAGTACCACCTTGATGCACTGTTGTGGTGCATACTTCATGTGCTGCTTCATACACCAAGGTCGCCAGTTTGGGATCGATCGGGTCACCAAAAGAAATATGACCAACAATTCCCTCACCAAAAAAAGTATTATCTCTTTTATAGGTTCTATCTATAAATTGATCAGGGCAAACCAAGTGGCCAGGCGCGACTTCTTCTTGTAAAGAGCCCACAGCAGAAACACTTAAAACGAAACGGGCACCTAGCTTTTTAATTGCCCACATATTCGCTTTGTAGTTGATTTCGGATGGAAGAAGCTTATGTCCTTTGGCATGCCGAGGTAAAAAGGCTACTCTTAAAGCACCAAGACGGCCCACCATAAACTCATCAGAGGGCGAACCAAAGGGCGTTTCAACTTGAACTTGAGTAATGTCCTTTAGTGAATCTATTTGATATAAACCACTGCCACCGATGACCGCCAAAGTAACCGGTTCTATTACTTGATTATTCTTGTCTAAAATCATCTGAGACATCACTTGTTTTCTCTTGCAGAATTATAGGGAGAAGATCTAGCGGTGTTTTAGCCCTAGCTTACCTAAAATGCAAGCAGACTTAAGGATGATGATGAACTTGTGACTCGTAATGTGTGGTTTAGTTGATGGAATCTGGAATTGTTTTCTGCAGGATTAATGCTGCACTTAATCGATTTAACTCTGCTTGTGAGTCGGGATCTCTTTGATGATGTGAATATTCAATGAACTCACCTTCTGGATGAACTCTGACACTGTGATCGGCAGCATATACTCCCTCAAGGCCACAAGTACTAAATAAACGCTCCCCCTCTTCTCCAACAAGCATAAGCACATATTTAGCATGAACTTTTTCACTCTGTTTTGCATGTATCACTGCATCACCTGAGCGCCACTTTTGGTCAGCGCCTTCTATCCATAAAGCACTTTTATGTTCAAGATCAGTATTGGGTGGCTGAATATGGATAATAGTAATCAAACCACGATCTTGGTGTGTATTAAGCGCTCCATGATCATAATTAAACAGATTAAAAAAAGTGGGATGAAAATCATGATGAAGCGGAAAGGGCTCATGCTCAGATTCGCTAAAAAGTGCGTTTACTTGGGTAGAAATATGCTCATCTTGCTCAGTCAATAAGGACAAGCATTCTAATGCGATCGAAAATAAAGCCTTAAAAACAGTTCGATGCACTTCGCTATATTCAATACGCTCTACATTGATCGGTGGAAACCTAAAGCTTCCTAACTTTTGAGCTTCTTCAATTCCGGTATTAAGCGCTTCAATATGCTTGAGCTCATCTACTTCAATAAGCGCAAAGCCGAAATCTTGTGCTTGCTCAAGTAGCTCACGACGCGCTTTAAAAGATTTATCATGGATCGAGCTTAGGGGAATGCTATTGTGCATCGTATAATAAACCGATCGAGTCTAACGAGTTTGAGTGTAATTGAACTGTCGTTTAATTGAACTAAGGTCAATTATTGAATATCACTTACACTGCGAGGAATGAGCTTATAATCACCATTACCCAGTCTCATTACACCAGTGATGCTTGTGTATTGTTGACCGACCATGGGCAGAATGTAACTGAAAAAGAAATCATCAACTTTAAGGTTTCCGGTCACAACAAATTCATTTGTGGGATCCATATCACCGGGTCCAGCAACTGGGTTAATTGCTTCAACACTGACCTGCTGTACAGTGACTAACACGCCTTCCATAGATTCTGCATTAATGCCGTTAGTAGCGACATCGGCAGCATTAACTAACATAGAATTAACCACAGCACCTGCGCCCAATTGGCTAATCGCAGTGACCGTGTTGATTTGTCGTTGTCCAAAATAGTCTTCAACTTGACCAGATAGAACAATACTTTCACCAACATTTAGGATGGGTAGGGCTTCCATTTCATTGTCATTTAGATATACCCAAATACCACTATATGCTCCACCGGCGGGGTCTTGCATAACAATATGAGAGGCATTGCCCTCGTCATTGATGCGCACACCAGTGATCACCCCTTCAATTTGAACAGAGGTTAAATCTGGCACCAAGCTTGGTTGACGAGCGCTGTAAATGCTGACCATACAAGGTGCCTCAATACTTGAGGTAGAGCAATCGGGAGGTGTCATGGTCATCCCCGCCATATCAGTACCAGCGATCATGCTGCCTGCCATTTCGGTACCGGCGATCATGCTGCCTGCCATTTCAGTACCAGCGATCATGCTGCCTGCCATTTCGGTACCGGCGATCATGGTACCCGCCATTTCAGTACCGGCGATCATGGTGCCCGCCATTTCAGTACCGGCGATCATGGTACCCGCCATTTCAGTACCAGAAACCATCAGAGTTGTATTATCAACTTCATCAGTATCATCACAGGCAAAAGTAAAAACACTGAGGGCAATACACAATAGTGAATATAAGTTTTTTTGAGGCTTAAACATTTTAAGTCCTTTAGAATCAAGAGGATAAGTATAAATTGAGTGATTAATTAGTCAAAGTTTAAGCCATTAAGGATTAAACGCTCCAAGATCTCTTTACCTTTGGCGGGATAAACTCTTTGTACATCTCGCCAATAGCGTTCAACTGCATATTCTCTGGTGAACCCATAGCCACCATGCATTTGTAAGCCACGATCACAAGCTTGATGGCTTGCTTCAGCGGCTAAAAGTCTTGCCTGAGCAGCTAAACGAGCACCTTCGCGCACATCCCAGTCTTCACCAGATTCTAACGCTTTGGCTGCTTCAAACATGAGTAAACGGGCCGCATCTAATTCGGTGACACTATCCGCAATCATCCATTGTATCGCTTGAAATTCGCTGATTGGTTGGCCAAACTGCTTTCTTTCAGTAGCATAGTTTATGCCTTCTTGAATACCGGCTTTACCAGCACCGATCGCAATAGCACTCCAACCAAGATTCATCCATGCTTGGGCCTTTAAACGATTACGTCTTCTCAATGGATATGCAAGTGTGGGAGCGCCTTCAAAAGTTAAGTTTACCCATTCAGCACATCTTAAACCAAGACGATCTTTCTGCGGCTTAAGGCTCACCTTATCACTTTGTAAATCAATGAGATAAAGGCGATCGCCTTGAGGTAAAAACAGCCAATGAGCACTTTCTCCCCATGGAACATCGGTGAGTTGTCCGGTAGCGCCGGCACCATTGATTTGTAAAGTATCATTTGCCCAAGTGGCTTCACTTAAGGGTAGTTCTTCCGGCCACAAGGAAGCAATAGGACCATTTAAAAGTGCTACTTTAAGAGCAAGACTTGGTTCATATTGAGCAAGAGCTTCTACGGCAGTCAAGGCGGCGGTATATCCCATTTCTGAGCCACCAAGTTTTTCCTTAACTGATATAGAATAAAGCCCTAGCTCCTCCGCTTCTCTAAGTACATTGATGGGTAGCTCTTGTTCTTCATCCCAATGCTGGGCAAAAGGAGCAATTGTCGTTTGCGCCCAAGCATGCAAAGTATCTGAAAGCATTTTTTGTTCTTCACTCTGCTCGATTAAATGAAGATCAGCTTGGAGTTTAGATTTGACTCGACGAAGAACCATTATGACCTCTCTTTTTAAACTTTGCTTCTTTATTCACAAGAAGTATAGCGAGGTCAAGTAAGAATCAAAGCATTCACTCAATTCTATAGCTTAGCCCGCTTACTTCATTCTCTTACTTCACTCTTTTCCATTAAGAGCTCTCAACTAATTCTCGTGTGCTGCCCAAACCGACAGCCGAAACACAAGATAAAAGTTCAGGATCAGAAAAAGGGCAAACCAAAGACTTAGGCCAAGTGTACTAAGTTCAGATAAAGCGGTTTGATCATGAAATAAATCAATGAGAAACAGAAGAAGCTGAGTCACCAAAAATGCGCTTGGAAATCCTGCCCAAAAAGCTTGTGTCCATCTTGTGCCGGCATATTCATGTTTAAAGTTTCTTAACACTAGGACCAATAAGCCATTCAAAGCACCTTGCACAAAGCTTAACGAAACTAAGATCAGCCAATAAAAGTACTGTGGAGAGACTGGATCAGTCGAAAAACGAGTCTGAGCCCAAAGCTGATTGCTACTTAAAACTAGAGCCAAACCTAAAAATAATAAGGAAAAGTCTGCAACGATTTTGGTGGTTTTGTCTCTGTTCATGTTAAATACTATTCATCTTAACTATGAATCCACTATTAAGGAGTGGCTAATGACTGTCACACAGTACCATCTAAACTGTCCGAAGTACATGACCCCTTTGAGGTATTCGCTTACATTGCTATTGGTTTTCATCAGTATACCGCTGAACGCAAAACCAATGAGTGTGACGCAGCAGAATACTTTAGAATCAAATACAGCTTCTAGTGGTCTAGAGCAAATAAACTCTGAGATTTCTAGAACCATCACCAAGCTACGTCAAACATATCCACAAGCGATCATCAAACAACGTGTAGATCGGTTGGGGGTTTCTTTAATGCTCAAGCTCAATCTTGAACTCCATGGAAACAGCATTATGGAACAAGCCCAAGCATTCATTGACCAGCATCAAACATTATGGGGGCATACACAGCTCTCGATCTCTAAAGTTGAAGCACGTAAAGACCAGCATGTTGTCCATATCAAAGGAGCGATTGAAGGCCGAACAATTCTCAATCAAGACAGTAAGTTCTTAATCAAGAGTGGTCGACTTGAGCATGTTAACAATGGAATCGGTGCCTTAAACACTCTTATCAAAGCGCAGATTAGTGAAGAGCAAGCCATTAAATCTACGAACAAACTAGTGAGTCAAAAGGGGCTTAAGATCATTAAAGTGACACGCGGGGCAGTATCATATGAGCCGGGAGTCGCCCATGAAGTCTTTGAGTTTAGAGCTATACAAAGTGAGCAGCTTCGTTCTTGGATCATTCTAGTCGATGGACGTGATGGAGCGATTATTAGCGTTAAATCAGGAGAGCAAAAATGAAAACGACAACAGAACGTTTAGTACACCCATCTGTCAGATTTGTACCATTTCTTTTACTTAGCTCTTTTGTGTGTGTAGCCTGTGATGATTCTTCGCAGCGGATTCCGAGTCAAGAGGTTCTTGTCACCGATATGGTCAGCCTAGAAGAGGATGCATCTGTTGAACAAGAGATGGACCAAGACATTGACCAAGATATTGAGATGGATCAAACCTTGCCGCCTCCACATCTTGAAAATCCAAAAGCTAATCTATTTTTACATGACCCCATTACCGATGATGGTGAATTAACCGAAGTTGAAATGAAGCAAACCAGCTCTGCTAACGGCATTTTAACTTCAGAGTCGGTCCAAGTTTTTAACTGCTTAAATGAAGAAGGTGGTCTAAGTGGTGAAATTAACATGGGCTTTACAATTGAGGTCAGTTTATGTCGAGAAGCCCAAACCGTTAGACCAAATGCTGATGGTAACTATTTAGGGTATGTTCCCCCAGAAGACTATACCGATCCAAATGACCAATTTGCTGAGTTGATGATGTATCACCATGTCAATGAAGTCGCCGATTATTACAAAGAAAAGCATGACTTTGTTAAATATGAAACACCGTTACCAGCTTTGGTAAACGTGCAACTCAAAACAAATCCCGCTTTGCCTTTTGAGGGCTTGCGTCCAGGGCCAGATGGCTTTATTCCTTTAGATAATGCTTTATTCTTTCCAAAAGAAAGTTGGGAAGCCTTTGCCCAGCAGTTTGGCTTACCTGCTCGAGATACCGATTTAATCGTATTTTTCCAAGGTAATGCTGACTTCTCATATGATGCCTCAGTCATTTATCATGAATACACACATGCTGTGATTGGCATCGACCGTTTACAGGGTTTTGTCATTGATCAATATGGCTTAGATTCTTCGCCTGGTGGAATGAATGAAGGGCTCGCTGATTATTTTGGTGGCACAATTCTTAATCAAGCGGATATCGGTAAATATGGGATTGGCACTGTGAATGGAGGAGAGGGCAGAAACTTAGATGTCGCTTATCAATGTCCAAGTGATACCCATTGGGAAGTGCATGTGCATGGACGAGTGATTGGGTCAACCATGTGGGCGATTAGAGAAGCGGTTGGACAGGAAATTGCTGATCGAATTATGTTTAACGCCCTTGAACTTTTTAATCAAAATACAAGCCATCAAGAAGCGAGTGAGCTTATTTTGGTACAAGCAGAGGCAGAAGGCGAAGAGATTGCAAGCACGGTTCGTTCAATTTTACTAGAATATGGTATGTTAGACTGTGTAAGGTCGGCGCCCTGGATAAACTATTCAGCTGCTGAGTCTCGCGATGGTGTTCCTTATTCTGTGTCAGGTACACAGGCTGTGGGCGTACCATCACTAAGAGCTGCAGGTGTACCCGCGTATAAACAATTTAATCTGACCATGCCTGCCGATATGAGCAGTGCAGGCGTTAAGCTTTCTTGGAAGATCGCTGCTCAGCCTTCGGCATTTGGAGGTGAACCAGAACTCAGTCCTCTCAAGATCGCATTTAATCGTGGTGCGCCCGTAGAGCTTGCTATGGGACCTGCCCGATATATCGCAGATCAAATCATTCAGCCTGAATTAAATGACCAAGATCGCCAAACCATATTTATTCCAAGCGATTGTTTTTATGCAATAGATGAGCAAGGCGAACAGTCTAATGTTGCAGAAGCAATCCATACCTTGTTTATCAATAATGCTTCTGGAGATCATTTTGTGACAGGTATGGATATAGAATGGCTAAACGAAGTCCCTCTAGAACTTTCTCCGGTGGATTGTGTGCAAGCTATGGAAGAAGAAATGGCCGGTGAAATGGCCGGAATGACTGCGGGCGAAATGGCCGGTGATATGGCCGGTGAAATGGCCGGAATGACTGCGGGCGAAATGGCCGGCGACATGGCCGGTGAAACGACCGCTGGTATGGGTCAGTAAATTGAATAGGTTTACTCTAAACCATGTCGCTTAAGCTTACATTTCCGGTAAGCGACCGCCAAGCAAGTTATGCACGAGAGATAGGGCACGCTCTCCCATCTTCTTTTTGCGCTCAAACTCAAGACTAAACACCTCATAGTGATCCAAAGATTGCATGATGTATTCGTCACTTGTTTTGACTTCATCGACCAAACCGATTTCGAGAGCACTTGAACCATACCAAGTTTCACCTGTGGCGACTTCCTCAACATTTAGGGTTGCTCTTTGAGCCTTCACAAAGTTTTGGAATAAATCATGGGTTTTATGTAGATCTTCAACAAACTTTTGACGGCCTTCCTCTGTATTTTCACCAAGCATAGTGAGGGTACGTTTGAATTGACCTGCTGTATGTAATTCAACATCAATATCATGCTTTTTGAGCAAGCGGTGAACATTTGGGACTTGAGCAACAACTCCAATGGAACCAATGATTGCAAAAGGAGCAGCAATAATTTTTTGACCAACACAGGCCATCATATATCCACCACTAGCAGCAACTTGATCGATCGCAATGGTCAATTTATAGCCTGCATCCGTAATACGTGTAAGTTGCGAAGCAGCCAGACCATGAGTGTGTACATAACCACCAGAGTTGTTAAGTTTTAATAAGACTTCATCATCTTTGCCAGCAACCTGCAAAATAGCAGTGATTTCTTTACGCAGACTTTCAACGGCTGAGGCTTGAATATCTCCCTTAAAGTTTAAAACAAACAAACGTGATTTTTGCGGAGTTTGTTGCAGATTCGGAGAGTCAGCTGATGTTTGAGTAGGGCTCTTTTTATTTGCTTTTATATCCTGCTTCGCTTTTTTCTTTTTTGCTTTAAGTTCAGATTTTTCATCACGTGCATTTTGCTTTTCAGCATACTTCCTCATTTCCGGCGTGAGCAAAGCATGAGTAATGTCAATCTTTTGCTTTTTATAAGTTTCGTTAAGGTGAGTAATCTTAAGTTCACTGCCTTCATCTGAGGATTGCCCAGATAAAACATTTTTAATGAGAATACCCACCGAGCCAAGGATAATCACTACCTTGGCGATAAAAAGGATAAGGTCTATTGAGATTTGGCTTAAAAACTCAAGCATTTTTTTTCCTACAGTTAGATGATGTTTAGAGTAAATACAGTGATAAATATGTTGTGCTTAGACTGTCAGACTTGCAGAGTCTATGAGAACAAGTTAATAAAATAAGCTAGCGTCACGCAAAGTTTTATAGCCTTTGAGCATCACTAGGAGCACCACTGTGTCTTATACAGAATCTCAAGACAAAACACGTCTTTTTTACAAGATTGATCATGCGGATGATGCACAAGCTTCTGCAATCCTTATCCATGGTTTTGGTGATCACTGCGGTCGCTATGATGCCTTTGTTGAGTACTTAATAGGACTTGGTATTAGTGTACTCCGCTTTGACTACAGAGGGCATGGTCGTTCTGAAGGCCGTAGAGGTCATATCATGGCCTTTGATGAATATCTTCAAGATGTACAAGCAATCATCGAGATTCATGACCAAAACTTTGACTTAGATCATAAAGTTATATTTGCTCATTCAAATGGAAGTTTGATTGCTACACATGCTTTGGCATTAATCCCAGAATTAAAGACATGGTCAGCAGCAATATTAAGTTCTCCATTTTATGCGATTAAAGTTAAAGTTCCCAAATGGAAATCATTTTTGGGAGCAAAACTAAGTCGTCTTATTCCAACTTTAGGCTTACCAACCGATTTAAACCCAAATCATATGAGTCATGATCAACAAGTGATTGATGCGTATGCAACGGATCCTTTGATCGGTAGGGTCGCATCTGCGCGTTGGTTCACTGAAATCCTTGATGCTCATGACCAAGTCGGTGAGCGACTCAAGCACATTGAAGTACCTATACTAATGCAATTGGCAGGTGATGATCACATTGCAGATAGTGAAATCTCAGAGGCTTTATTTGCAGAGCTTAAGGCCTCTGATAAGTCACTAGAATCTTATAGTGGTCTGTATCATGAGATTTGGTTTGAGGATGAAGAAAAACGCTCGAAAGTTTTTGGAGATCTAAAAAAATTCCTTCAAGATCTTAATGTAATTACTTTGTAAATCTGATTTAATAAGTAAACTCTAGTGATTATACGCACACCAAGAGCCGTAATAAGGAGGAAAGGTGAGCAAAACACCGCCACAGCCACAAACAGAGCAAGAGTCAGCTCAAGAATCAGCACACCAGCGAAATCTAAAAACGATTCCTGGGACTCTGCCCAACTTTGGCTTGGATTATGGTGACCTTTCTTCGGGTGGTTTTCGGACAGGCCCTGTTTTTCATGAAACTCAAAAACATCAGTCCAATCCTCACCAAATATCATCAGGGTCTTCACTAGGGTCTCAACAAGGATCTCCACTAGGGTCTTCACTAGGGTCTTCACTAGGGTCTTCACTAGGGTCTCCACAAGGGTCTCCACAAGGGTCTTCACTAGGGTCTCAACAAGGATCTCAGCCGAGTTTAAATCCTGTCTCCAATCCGGTGAGAAAAAGTCCTCCAAGCATGAATTTTAATGCTGCTCGGCCGGCGATAAACTCAGTGTTACCCCCACCACCATCCTCTGCAGCACAGCAACGCTTACTGCCTCCATCAACTCCTTTACCAAGACAATTTTCATCCGGTGGAGCTATGGATGAATTTGTGGCTAATGAGTTACTGGTTGATCGTTATCAAATCACAAGAAAAATTGGGCAAGGTGGGATGGGCCAAGTTTTTGCGGCTGTTGACCAACGCCTCAGCCGAGAAGTTGTTGTAAAAGTATCCCACTCAGCCGGAGATGGGCCAAGTGCTGAAGACCGAGCTAGGTTTGAACGAGAAGCCTTAAAAATGGCAAGCCTCAACCATCCAAATATTGTAACGATCTATGACTGTGGTGATCATCAAAGTGAACAGTTTTTGGTCATGGAGCTGATTAAGGGTGATACTCTAAAAAGTTTTGTCACACATCCGGACACCATGTCGGTTGACTTGTTTAAAGATATTGTGACGCAACTATTACGTGGCGTTCAAGAAGCGCATGATCATGACGTGATTCACAGAGATCTCAAGCCCTCAAATCTCATGTGGGATGCCGAACGAAAAATCTTAAAAATCTTAGATTTCGGTTTAGCTCGTGGGGTTGAAGGGGATACAGTCACTGGTACAGGGCATGTTCATGGTTCGATTCAATATATGGCGCCAGAGCAAATTAGAGGAGAGTCTCAAGGACCGGCCACCGATATTTATGCTGTAGGTATTCTTTGTTTTCAGTTGATCTCAAAAACGCTTCCCTTTAGAGGTGACAATACTGTTGAACTCATGTTTCAGAAGCTACAAAAAGATCCCTATGACTTATTAGAACAGGATAAGACCCCAAGTTGGGTGACGCCGGCTTTAGCCAAAGTGATTAGAAGTTGTTTAAATCTGAAGCAAAGTGATCGTCCCAATACGGCCGATGAATGTTTGCAACAGATTTTGGCAACATTGCCTCAAGTTAACGGCTTTGAAATTCAAGAAAGAACCAATCCTTTTCACTTTGAAGAGAGTTCAATTAACCGCTTATCATCAGCTCCGGATAGTACCAAAGTTCATTGGAGTAGCTTAATTCGCTCACACTTTATCCTATTTTTACTGACTGCGATATTTGGTGCTGTTGCCTTTATGTTTGGTACCAGCCTATTTGTAGAGGAAGGTTTGAACCCAACTCAAAGCTTAGTTCAGCAACCGGCAAGTGTATATTTTACTTCAATAGATCATCTAAGTAACAGTGAATCACAAGTGAGGTTAGAAGTTAATGGTCAAGAGCAAGGAGTCACACCACTACAACTAGAGCTTGTCGAAGGTCGTTATGAAGTGAGCTTGATTCAAGGAGAATGGCGTTTCTCCAAAACTTATGACTTAAAGGCAGGTAAGAGTTATTGGTATGCCTTACCGGCCCCTCCACAGCTTCAGTTTAAACTACCAACGCCAAAGGCGTTGAGTCCTGAAACACGTTCAGAGGATTCAAACCCAGCTACATTAAAAAGCCTTAAAATAGGTAAGGATAAAACTGAAAGCAGAGCCAAGCGACGCTCAAAACGTCAAAAAAGATCAATGAGTAATGCAAGATCGCGAACTAAGGTAAAATTGAAGTCTAAAACCTCGACTCGGTCTGCTAAAGCCGAAAGACGAAAGCCTAAGTCTCAGATTAGAAAAACGTCACAGCGAACAAGGACAACAGCAGAACCTGTAAAGATGAAGCCAGCTAAAAAGAACCGGCCCTCTAAAAAGAAACATGCTATCGATGTTCCACTATTAGAGCTAGAGTAAGTCGATTAAATTATCTCGTCAGATGAGGAGAACAGGATGTCTCAAAGAAAGCAAGTCAGCTTTAAAGCGGTACAGTTAAGCTGTGTCACTTACCTATTATCTTTACTGATTTTTACCAGCTGTACACCTTTTAAAATGGATAAATATAAAGAGTGTACCCAAGATTCGGACTGCCTTAGTACTTTTGAGCGCTGTGATCTGTATAACTTTTGCGTGAGTGAAGGAAGCTCTTGTTATTGGCAACTTGCTGATGGGCAACAACTGAGTGACTACACGCCTCAAGACAATGAAGTCGTGATTGGCTTATTAGCTGATCATGATTTAGTTGCAGTGTCTGGACCGGCTTGGCCTGCTATTGTCGGTCTACAAACAGGAGTAGCACTTAGTCAACAAGCAGAGAGTCCTTCTGCAAGCATCATTGTATGCGATCCAAGTTCAACAGTCCGAGATAGTGTTCTTGAGACCTTTAGTCGCTATAATGTGAAAACTGTGATTGGAGAATCACTTGGGAACGAAACAGACTCTCAAGCGAGAGTTTATCTTTCAATCAGTTTAACAGATCAAGATCAAGGTAAAAATATAGGCTCAAGTAGTCCTGTTGCACAAAGCTTTCACTTAAGATTGGGATCTTCTCCTTTAGAAGTGACCCAAGCCTTTGAATATCTAAGTACCAAATTATTAGATCATCTGAGTGAAACTTCAAATGAGCGCAATTTTATCTCCATGCTGACCTTACAAAATGATAATCAGTCCTATTCAGCTGATTATATTGAACGCTTAACTTGGCGATTAAGTCCGTATTCAAATTCGCTCTTTCGGACATTAATCATATATTTTGATGAGTTTTTCAAAATTGATGAAGTGATTACTGACTTTTTAAATAGTGTAAGCCCTTTACAATATTTTGTTTCCCTTGATCCTTTAAGCACAGCACAGCTAAGTGAGCTTATCGATACAGCCCAACGTAAAACAACAGTGACTTCAACAACTCAACCCTTAAAGCTTTTAGCCTACAAGTGGAGAGTCGATCAAAGCAGCATACCCATGCTCACCTTTTGGCCTAAATTATTACAATATACTGTAATTGCTGGTCAATACCCGCATTTATATTATGATTCGAGTCATGAAAACTTTGCAAAATGGCAGGATATGTATGCTCAGGCACAAGCCAAGGCAATTGAGATTGACTCCAATTTAAGTTTGCCGGCACCCTACTTTGGGCTCGCCTATGATGCTGGTTTTCTTGCTAGTCTAATCCATAATTTATCCAATGCGGAACGTACTCCTTATCAAGTCTTCAATATGTTGGTACAAAGAGATAATAGTGAAGCACCAGACTTATTTTTAGATTCAGATACAGTTCAAAACTCATTTGACGGTGGTTCCGCTTGGGAAATTATGGACTTTAACTTACAAGGTTTAAGCGGTGCCCTATCAGCAGCGAGTTCCACCAAAACTTTAGCGCCTTTGATGCTTTGCTCTCAAAATGGAACAGGAGTTCAAGCAAGCCCCTTTAAAGCCTTAGAAGAACCGGTTGAAGTGGGCACAAGTACCGATGGAAATGATCAGATATTATTTACAATTATGGATTACTTTGAGCTTGCGGATGACCAAGCACACTTATGTGATTAACTGATAAATTTGAGCCATTAAAAGATCACATTGTGATCCAAAAGGTTAGACTAACTTGCATATTCGTAAAGACTCTAAAGTAAAGGTTGCAGTTATTGGCGGTGGTATTGCTGGTACAACTCTAAACTATCTACTACAGCAAGATGATCAGCAACAAGATAAGCAATATAGAATTAACCTATACGATAAATCGAGACGCTTAGGGGGCCGGGCATCTCTTGTTCCTATACAAGATCTTCAAGTACCATTGGCGATTGGTGTCAAGCATTGTTCAATCAATGTCGAAAAGCTAAAAGATAGTAAGCTGACCCAAGATATTAATCTTGAAGGTTTCTTCCAAGACCTTGGATGGCAAAAACTTGATCACTTACAGAAACATAACTCGTCCGCTTCCTTTGAGCTAGCAACAGATACATGGATCAATATTGAGCAAAGTTTCTCAGTAGACTCCTTGGGTTCTCGGCAAAATCATTCCCTTTATTTATCGCATCATATTAAGAGCTTATGTTTTGATCATAGTACACAAACTTGGCAGATCGATGGTGAGTGCTGGGTAGAACAACAGAAAAGCACATTCTCTCATACTGCCAACTATATCATGCTCAGCCTGCCTCCACAGCAAGCATATGATTTACTTGAAGAAACTGAGTTTAAGATACCCAAAAAAACTTCATTAGTACCAGAAGAAATTACAAGGCTGAAGCATAGACTTGAGCAAGTTAATACTCAATCAAGTTGGGTTATTTTACTCAAACTCCCCTCAAGGCTCTTAGGTCAGCTTCAGTCAAATACCTTACAAAACTCAAAGATGATTAAAAGCATCAAAGACTTATCTACCAATCTATTGCCACATCAGTGTGCTGATTCTAGTGTGATCGCCATCCATCTGCACCATGATTGGAGTGCAGAGAATATGGAGCTAGACGTTAGCAAGATTGAAGAACTTTGCTTAGTTGAGTTAAAGAGTCGTTTATCCAACCCAACAAATATCGAACGATCGTCTATTGATGTGCTTAAGATTCATCGTTGGCGTTATGCAAGTTCATCTTTAACTGATGATTTACAACAGCTGTATTATCCTCAATTCAACTTAGGCCTTTGTGGAGAAGCAATACTTAAAGGCCAAATTGACCAAGGTGTCGAACGAGCTATATTAAGTGCCTTGAGACTTTATTCAGAAATAAACTTGAGCACTGAGTGCAGAGGTAAAAGTTTCTAGGCCAAAGCCAAGATCACCTTGTCGTAGCAAATCAAGCTGTAAACCAACATGTCCCGCGATGCTAAAAGCTGGTGTAGGAAACCATTCAGTGCCAAAGCCAAATCTGGTTCGAAATTGTAGTTCTTCGTTTGGTGAATAGGTTTCACCTACACTTGGCTCTGTATCTGTCGTGGTCGCTTTATCTCCATCGCTGTACATGCGCACATGGGCCTGACCAATGAAATAAAGCGCAACGGTGTCTTTTTGGTAGGGATAAAACTTAAAGCTTGGACTTAGAACAAGTTCAGAGGAGACCAATTGTTCTCCACTTGTATAATTCGGCGCTTCTTCATCCTCAACAATATCTTGTGCTGAAATTCGTAAGCCGGTAAAAATACCCAAGGCAAAGTCATCACTAAGCATACGCCAAAAACCTAAGTGAGGCACTTGATCGGCAAAGCCTTGTTGGGCCGCGCCACCATAAGGCACGGAAAATGAAAAACTCCATTGTCCCTTCTTAATGCTCGTTTGATCGGAAAGCATTGGGCCTTGGTCTGGTAGTAATGATGCTGATGGTGCAATCGACTCACCTTTTTTAGGCTCAGGGCTATTTGTATTCTGTGCATATGTGAAAGTCGCAGATAATAAAAAGAGAGCGAAGAAAAGGGGAGCGAGTAAAAGGGGGGTGAAACCCAAAAGCTTAAATGTTTTATTATATTGAGCAATCATCGAGGTGCTTCCTAAAATCACATAGTTAAATATAGGTTTTGGTACAATGTTAAGTGTAAAAAGTATAAAGCGAATGAAGCCAATGATCTACTTCTAAATTTTTATGTTTTTGGGGGTTATGGCCACCCTTATCAATACATCTGATCACTAACTTTTCTTGAGGAAATTGCTGTTGTAAGTGCTCCATAAGGGCCTTGCTTGCTTCAAAATCAACGATAGGGTCATCAAAACAATAGAGCATTGAAATTTGATCGAGCCCAGCCAAATATTGAGCATGTAAACGCTTTTTAACATCTTTAAAATTAAGGTGAACCACATGCTGTAAGATAAGTCTGAGTTGTAATGAGTCTAAGACATGGCTTTTAAATCCCATGCGAATCATGGCCTCTCTAAAGCGCTTTTGTATTCTTGTTTTAATGATCGGCAAACGCATCAGCCCAAGTAAAAAACGGGCCATATTTGCACCAAAAGCCATGCCGCGATGCATCTTAATACCTACACTACATAGCAAGGCCAAGCTTCTAACTCGCTGGTCAATACTCGCCCAATAGGTACAGGCAATTCCACCCATTGAGTGACCGACGATCAATAACTTTTGCCATTGTTCTGCATCGGCGACTGCTTTTAAGTAAAGCGCTCTCTCCATGCCCGAAGCTGGTGCTTGGGCTTCATCAGAAAGTATACCAAAGCCCGGTAAGATCACCCTGACCACCGGAGCCCATTGGTTGAGAAGTGGAGTTAAATAACGATAATCTCTTTCAGAGCCGGGAACGCCGGCAACCAAAACAATCAGTACCTGGCCTTTTTGATGCCTTTGCTTGCTATCCCCCTCATAAACAAGCGCATATCTCAGTTTATCTTTAGTTTTAATAATAGGCTGATATGCACTTGCCTTTAGTTGATGCTCATCTGTAAGTTGAGAATCTTGAGGGCTAAGACTCATGAGGAACTCTCAAGTTCTTCCTTAAGTGTTTCAAGCCTTAGCCATTCTTCTTCTACTTCCTCTAATTCAGTTTTTAATGTGCCCAACCTTTCTATTTTACTTTGAAAAAGATTAGGATCTCTCTCAAATAAGCTTGGGTCCGCAATATCCGCCTCAAGCTGTTGAAGTTCCTCACTTAGCTGTTCCATTTGAAGACTGGCAGCTTCTAGGGCCTTGCTTTCCTTGTAAGAGAGCTTCTTTTTGGCCCGTTGACTTCCCTTTGTAGAAGTTGTCTGAGCTTTAGATTTACTAGCATTTTGAGTAATGGCAAGCGCTTTTTGGCTCAGCATATCACTGTAGCCACCAGCGTATTCTGTAACCTGCCCATCGGCACTAAAAGCAAGGGTAGATGTGACGACTTTATCCAAAAAGTCACGATCATGGCTGACCATGATGACTGTGCCTTCATATTCACCCAATAGATCTTGCAAAAGCTCAAGGGTTTCTAGATCTAAGTCATTGGTTGGCTCGTCTAAAATCAATAGGTTTGCACTTTCGGTTAGCTGCTGAGCCAAAAGTAAGCGTGCGCGTTCTCCGCCCGATAGTGTTTTCACGCGACGCCTTGCATCTCGACCTTCAAATAGAAAGTCTTGCAGATAGCCAGCGACATGGACCGGACGACCATGAACCATAACTCGATCACTACCTGATACACACAGCACCTCCATGAGAGTTGCTTCAGGGTCTAAGTTACGATTTTGATCAATATATACGGTTCTTAGTTGCGTACCAAGTTGAACAGAGCCCGAATCAGGAGTAAGATCACCGCAAATCACTTTAATAAGAGTGGATTTCCCGGCACCATTTGGCCCAATAACCCCTATTCGATCACCTCGCATGATTCTTAAATCCAAGGGCTTAAATAGAATTCGATCACCATATGCTTTGCTAATGCCTTGTGCATCTACAACGACTTTACCTGACTTTTCGCCGCTTTGCAGATTAAGGGCTGCCGTACCGGTTCGCCGGCGCATAGAAGCTCTTTCTGATCTCAAGTCCATCAGCCTACGTAAGCGACCTTGATTACGTGTTCTACGCGCCGAGATTCCCTCCCTAAGCCATTGGGTTTCTTGGGCTAGCAGCTTGTCCATACGCTGTTTCTCTAAATCTTCTTCGTGATAAACCTCTTCTCGCCAAGTATCAAAACGAGCAAAGCCAGATCCAAGTTGGCGGACTCTACCGCGGTCTACCCATAATGTCCGATTGGTACTTCGTTCAAGTAGGGCACGATCGTGACTAATCAAAATCACTGCCCCGCTGAGTCTTGCTAAGGTTTTTTCAAGCCACTCAATACTTGGTAAATCCAAATGATTTGTTGGTTCATCCAGCAATAATAATTGTGGATCAGAAATGAGAGCACGAGCTAAAGCGACTTTACGCTCTTCTCCGCCTGACATCGTTTCTGTGGGCCGATCTGGGTCAACATCTAACTCTCGTAAATAAGACTCAGCCAAATACTCCATATCAGCTTGGTCTGCATTGAGTGCAGACTTAACAGCATCCAAAGCGGTTGCCCATTCTCTCAGTGAAGGAGTTTGGGCCAAATAGGTGACTCTTACATTTGGTGGAATGATCAAGTCACCCGCATCAGGCGCAATGATACCGGCCATTACCTTCATTAAGCTACTTTTGCCTGAACCATTTCGCCCAACTAAGCACACTCTTTCACCATCATGAATACTAAAGTCAGCACTTTCAATTAATGGTGGTCCACCAAAGTTTAAGGCAATGCCATTGAGTGTAATTAAAGGTGCATCTATTTTTTTCATAGCCAAGGCTGATCCTTGTTTATTGTGATTGAGTTAAATAATATAAAAGAGCTTAGTCTTGCGTTGCTGAATCGTTATGATCATCTTCTGACACAGAATCATCAACAACCAAGAGTTCTTCGGGAATATCAGAGTTTTCATAGCGATGACTAGGAAAAAAGTCATCCCGAAGTTCATTCATTGGATGCCAATCTGATCGCCAATCATAGAATTCAGTACCTCGATAGCGTTTTTTATAATCATAATAGCTAGAAATCGTATGCGCATACCCTGTGTATACAAAGCTTTTTTTAAAGTGTTGAGCAAACTGTATTTCTGACAATAAGGTCAAATGTCCAAGACCTCTTGATGCTTCATCGGGGTCAAACATAGCATAAATACTTGACACAGCTTCATGGCCAACATCAAAGAAGCTAGCAGCCAAAAGTCGGCCATCTTTTCGGATTTCACACATTAAGCTTGGACAGGGTACCAATACTGGTGATAGCGAGATAAAGCTATATAAGCTAGGTGGTCGATTTTCTGTAAACCGCTCTGCATGTCTTTTAAACAGCTCCATATGCTCATCGGTTAATACGATAGGTCTAAAATGAATGCTTACATCATGATTTTTTTTACGTAAGCGTCTTTGGTCACGAGTCATTTTAAAAGCGGAAAGTCTAATCCGTAAGGGAAGAACACGCACCAAGCGACTTCCATGAACATTAAAATAATCACGAAAGAATGTTTTACCAAAATGTCGCCACCCATCAGCCCATAAGGCATCCATCACTTGAGGGCTTGCTCGTTCAAGCTCAAAGCGCTGAAAATACTTACCTCGTGCCCAATCCCCGCGAGCGCTATGCTGTGCCCACCACAGCTCTGGATCAAGCCCTAGGCCAGTTTCAATATCCAAGTCAGAGTCTCCATTGGAATTCGATGCGTCATTCATCCGCTATATACCTTTATAAATTACAATTATTGCCCTAATGCTTAATCTTTTGAGCAGCTGTTAGGTCATCGACAGAACCACCACATTGATATGCTCTTAAAAAGTGATGTTGAGCACGTTTATATTGATTCACAGATAAGTAACTTTGTGCAAGCAACCTTTCCCATACAGCCCTCAAGCAAAATCGACCATTGCTCCCTTGAAAGAGTTTTTGCTCACGATTCAAAAGTAGCCAGACTGTCTTTCTTAACTTCAGATACAGTTTCGACTGCACGTTAGTGCTTCGTTCCGCTTGAAAATAATCTGCAACCAATGCGTATATGTTACTCAATAAAACACTTGTCTGCTTAAGTCGTTTTTTAATCTTTCTTTTGGTCGCTAAACTTTGCTTTCTAGAAGGCTTTTGAAGGCTTGTGTTGGCTTGGCCGGTAACTTCTTGTAGTAACTTGAGCTTGTTAAGTGATTTTACTAAGAGATTAGGCTTTTTTTCCAAGGCTTTTATATACTGCTTAACTGTCAAGGTCGTCATTCGGCTTCTAGCAGGAGTTTTTTCTGCATAGTTCTTCATCGGCAGTATAGCAATCAAGCACAGTATTAAACATTTAAATCCACAGGACTTCATGTTTCTTAAGATCAAAGCAAGCTTAAGGTTCTTTAGGTTGATTAACCAGGAAAGAAATGCATGATGACAGAAACAACAGACTCTGCTGAAGAAGATTTGAAGATAAGTCAGGCCCATATGATCACCTAGCTTCCTTTGACTACTTAATGAGTTTAATCTCGGGGGCAAGTGTAGCAAGTTGAGTCGCTAGGTGCGTTGCTGGCTTATCAACGGAACTGAGTGTTTGTAATAGGGTGATAAGCCAAGCAGGTGGAGTTTCCGTATTTAGATTGAAAGGCCTGTCTACGATCGATTTTGTTTGAGAAACATGCTTATTTTTCACCCAGGAAATAGACCAAGAACCATCAGCGCTTTTTGCTTGATCGAGCGACTGAACTTTATAGTGTTGGCGGTCAGCAACCTGTCTTTTGCTTAACCAAAGTTGATGGTTAATCTGCTCTACAGATTCTAAACCAACGACGGTACTTTTTAAGAGCAGGGCCACCAACAAATGTAATTCTTTGTCCATGTGCTCTCTTTGACAACTTAAGTCATAAGGTGTTTTTTCATAACCGAGTTTCTCCAAAGAAGAGCGCGAAAAGGCCTGTTCTTCAATCATTGAGTGGGCTTCTTTTAAACCCTTGCTTTGCATAAGATACTTATAGAGCTCAACCGGACTTTGTTCGGGCTCATAGGTTAGACTCAGATGCTGTCCATCTATAGACTTAATTTCAACCCAAATAGGCTTCATTCGATTGAGTTTTACCTGAGCTTCATAATAGTCAGCCTTGGGAATCAACCAAGAGTCCTCTTTTTGGTCATGATTTGCTATCAGCCAATACTGATCTAGCTTTTGCTCAGAAACCTTTACACTTTGAAGCAAAAGCGGATGTGAAATCGAGTTTTTTTGATCTGAAGGAAGATCTATTTGGGTGGCTTGCAATAGCTGTGATTTAATTAAACTGCAACGATTAGGCCATACTTCAACCAAGCGCCCCTGCACTCCATATAATCCATAGGCTAAGATAAAACAGGCGACACTCCCCCATAACGACATCCCTCGAGGGTCAAAGGGCGAAAGCCAAGCACTTAAGGTCTTCATAAATCGTTAAATCCGCTTCTGTAAACTGAGTAAGGCTTATTTATATACATGTCTCAACGTTGAAGACAAAGATAAAAGCGATCACGAGTGCAAAAGCGGGGGCTTATGTTGGCTCGACATACATCATTTAAACAAGGCCGGTAAATACTTGATCGGTAAATATTTTACTGAGCAAATAAACCAAAGTCTCAATAGTACCAAGGGAACCTTGAAAAATCTCTTGGTCTTTTTTGTAAAAAGGAGTCTCGGCCTTCTACTGCTTCATCTGTACCATAGGCTAAACGGGTGGCTTCACCGGCAAAGAGTTGCTGACCCACTAATCCATCATCAGGTAGGTTAAACGCATATTTTAACATTCGTTGAGCGGTTGGACTCTTATTGTTGATTTCAGCGGCCCAACGAAGCGCTTCTTTTTCAAGCTCAGCATGTGGGATCGAGCGATTGACCATACCCATTTCAGCCGCTTCGTCTGCAGAGTAGTTAAAGCCACAAAAAAAGATCTCCCGTGCTTTTTTTTGCCCAACTTGTCGCGCAAGCAAACCCGAACCATACCCACCATCAAAGCTAGCCACATCGGCATCGGTCTGTTTAAAGATCGCATGTTCTTTACTTGCTAAAGTTAAGTCACAAACCACATGCAGGCTGTGACCACCACCCACAGCCCAGCCGGGTACGACAGCGATAACCACCTTGGGCATAAACCGAATCAGTCTTTGGACTTCCAAGATGTGTAAGCGACCAAGTTTGGCTTGATCAACAGGCTCATTACCCTTGTCATCTTCAAAATACTCATAACCCGCTTTACCACGAATTCTTTGGTCGCCACCAGAACAAAAGGCCCAGCCCCCATCTTTGGGAGAAGGACCATTGCCGGTAATGAGAACGCAGCCCACATCACTCCACTGTCTAGCATGATCAAGCGCAGTATATAACTCATCGACAGTATTGGGTCTAAAGGCGTTACGTACCTCGGGGCGATCAAAAGCGATTCTCACTGTTCCATGCGCTTTGGCTCGATGATAGGTGATATCAGTGAACTCAAAGCCAGATACTTTATCCCATTGGCTTGGGTCAAATATTTCGGAAACCATAATTCTTATTTACCTTTTGTCTGTTTTAAATTGGGGAACAGTTTGACATACATAGTGGATTACATCTAGTCACACTCAAGACTTTATTGTATCTTGGCAAAAAGTTCGCCACCTCTCAACTGAGCAAGTCGCTTAGGGGATATGATGAAATACATTAAAAACAAATACTTAAGCTTTAGTAATCTTGCGTCTCTCATGTGTACGTTATGCCTATATACAGGTATGAGTATTACAGATGTAGATGCAGCTGAACCCACAATTGTTGCAGATGCCGCCGAAGAAGGTAATCCTTTTGATTTTATCGGTGAGGTTTTTTACCGACGTCATCTACGCAGAGCAAAAATCACTCGCGAGTACAACTGTTCCCAAGAAGATACTATGACCTGTCCAGGAGTAGATACTAACGGACAGCTTATTCATGTTAAAGAATTACGTTATGCACGCTATACACATGAACTTGTGCCTCGCGCACGCTTTGGGCTTTTCAAAGATCTAGAACTTTGGATTGAAGCCCCCATTGTAGTGGAAGATACTCAAGAAATTCGCTTTGCGGGTAATGGCGGAGATCCTACAAACACTGCGGTTGATTCAAGTATCAGTAGTATTTCTCCCAATGGAGATACCCAAAAGCTGTTCACTGTGCCCGATGGTGGATTTATGAGTGGCCTACCCAAAAGAGCGGGTTTTGGCGATATGCTTTATAAGCTACGCTATGCACCGATTAGCAGTGAAAGAGATGACACTCGTGGAGAGTGGGTGATCGAACTTGGTTATCGAGCACCTACCGGCTCTGAAATGCGACCAAGACCTGTCTCAACTGGCGGAGTAGGACGAGGTGTGCATGAGTTAGTATTAGGCACAAGCTTTTCAAGACGATATGAGTATGTAGAGCCCTATGCGCGCTTTGAAGCAAACTTACCTTTGGGCAGCTCTTTAAAATCTCCTTTCAAGCAATATTCAGCAACCGGTGCACAAGAGTTTTACTTGCCCGGAGCGCGTGGTGGCTTTGACTTTGGGGTTGAATTAATTCCCTTTGAAAATCCTCGTGAAGGCATGAAGATCTTTATTGATCTTGGACTTGGTGTTGCCTATCAAGCAGAAGGTCGTGATTACAGCGAGCTTTTTGATGCTTTAGCGGTAGGAGCTGTCTCTTGTAATCGAGAGTTGCAAGCTCGTGATGGTAAAGATAACTGTGCCTTTTATAATGAAAATGCACGAGATCCTAGCTTTCTTTCCCAAGCACCAGCCACGTTTGATGGAATCACAACTGTTGAGCAGTTTATGACAGTTCGAGGTCACTTAGGTTTAGGTGTTTATGCTTCAGAGTACTTCAAAATCGGTGCCGATCTCGCTTTGGCGCACGAAACAGAGCATAACTTAAGCAATGCTAAGATTGGTAAAGACTTGCTAAGCAATAGTGTCGATGAGTATGGCGTGAGAGTACCACCCAAAAATACTCAGCAGCGCAGTGAGCACAATCCTACCTATGTTCCAAACATTGATGCCATTGGTCGCCGAATTAGAATCGAAGAAACCACAGTATTTACTTTATCAGCTTATATTGGTCTTCTTTTTTAACGACCTAAATATTTAGATTCACATAACTCAGGGTAAGATCTAGTCCAAAAATGATTATGGCCCAGTATAATGAAGTGCAGTGAAGTTAAGCATAGTGAACTAAAGTTGCTTTGAATCAACAATCATCGCCCCAAGCTCTTGAGCGCTTTGTCTTAGGCCTATTGACTTATGGTGATCAATAAACAGGGCACTTTTTGCATAATGCATCATGGGCAAATCATGCTTACTATCTCCCGCCATTAAAAAGGGCTGAGCTTGATTTAATACCTGAAAAGCATTGATCTTTTTGGGCCCTATAGGCGCTGGCTGTATCAAGTTTTGGCTGTATGTTTGCTGTTTGTCGAGGGCAAAGTCAATGCCAATTACCTGCTGGCTTGGGATATTATAGTGATGGGCAATGACTCGTACAATTCCAATATGACTACTGCTCACAATCCATACCTTAGCTTGCTTTTGGATTTCTTGTACTAAACTAATTACAGAAGGTCTAAAGCGAACTTGTTCATCCTGTTGTAATGCCGAATCTGTGATAAGTGCCAACTCAACGGGATGTCTTTGATAAGCAATACGAGCTGCAAAGATATAGGCCGACTCAACATCATCCATACAAAGCTTTTCATAGGCTTCCCAAAGCTCTTGGGACAAAGAAGCACTTTTTTTATCTTTTTCATGCTCAGTTGAAATTCGATTTGCTTCTAGCTCATACCCTTGACGCCATGAATTTATTTCTGCTGTTGAAAACTCCGCCTCAATCAGATGTTGCCACCATGCATCATGGCTAATGACCCAACGTCGTTCCAAGGCTAACCTAAGGGTTGCTTCCCCAATGTCGCCGTGAATCAAAGTTTGATCACAATCAAAAACAAAGGCCTCATCTCCAGTCAAGCTCAGTGACTGATTTGAGTGATCTGTAGAAGTCTTTTGGAAATGTGCAGACCACTTTTCAAAAAGTTCACTCATATGATAAGGTCGCCTTTTCTCTTTTGATGAGCGCCTGCAATGCAAAGATCAAAGCAAATAAGACCCAAAGGTTTAGGTTAGGCTTAGTTTGCTCACAGCCACCATCATTTGCGGATTGGTTATTCGATACTTCTTCTGATTCACCCTCTGATGCTCCTGCCATATCCTCCATGATTTGGCCAGCCTCGTTATCTTGCCCTGATTCTACTTCTTGACCGGCTTCTAGTCCAGCTTCTTGTCCGGCTTCTAGTCCGGCTTCTTGTCCGGCTTCTTGCCCTGCTTCTTGTCCTGCTTCTTGTCCTGCTTCTTGTCCTGCTTCTTGACCGGCAAGCTCTGGACACATATATCCCTCTACTCGATGATTTCTTTGGTAGTTACCGCCCATAACAGGACTAAAAGTTATACTCTCAGCATTGTTTCTTAATGCTGCCGCAATCAAACGAGCTCTTAAACGGGTGAGTTTATCTGCCAAGATGCTATTTCTGAGTTCAGCGAGCATTGGATTTGTAAAGGTGCTTGGAGAAAGCTGACCTACATATTCAGTGACAAATAATTGGCTTTGTCGGGCTAGGGAAACAACATCAAACTGCATTAAATAATCAGTTTCCGTTTCTGAATTAAAGCTAACGACTGAGTTATCAAGCTCGGTCGTTGGAAAGTTTGAGCGAAAGCGTTCTTGACCCATAATATAAAATACAAAGTCGGTGCTATTGCCCATGACGGTATTGGTTAATTGCTTAAGTGAAACTCGAATATCCGTATTCTCAGGAAGATTTAGGTCGATCTCAATGGCCGGTGAAGCACCTTCACTAATGACTCTTTCTTCAAACTCGATCAAAATAATCATCAAGTTCTGATCGCTGGCCCAGCGAATCAGCTCATCGATGGACTCTGTCATTTCAATGCCCTCTTGGGTTAAATAGCGATGCAATTCACTATCACCATCCGGCATGCCCATTGGAGGCGAAAGTTTCTGTGCATTAAAAGAAAGCGCACGTTGCATATTCACCGGAGTCGGATCAAATTCTTGTTTAGCATCAGCAACTTGACCATTAGGTTCATCATTGCAAGCGCCTTCAAACTGCGGTGCACTTAGATCAGCTAACTCCATTAATGGCGCTGGATCAATCGAGCGAATCATGGGTGGGTTTTCATCTAAGTTCGCCACATTGGGTACGGGAAGTAACCAAAAGGCCTTTGCTTCAGCTTCACTGGCAGCTCTACCTTGAACCAAAAACTTAAGCCCATTTGCAGTGCGCGCTACAAACATACGAGCTTTGGAATCGGTAGTTATACTTTGCGGACTGACAAACAAACCAAAGGCAAACCCTTGAGTTGATTGTCCTATCAACATTAAAGCGAGTAGACATAAAACTAAGGGGCAAAAAAAATAAGAGAGTTTGCTTATCGTTTTTAAATAGTAACGACTAATAACAGACATGGTGATCTCCTTAACTAAAACAATACATAGATCTGTAGTGATCTTAACCTAATGTAAAGTTGGAGACCATAAAAACGAAAAAGGGCAAAACCCGAAAGTTTTGCCCTTTGAACTGAGTATCAACTCAAGATATCCGAAGATATCTAAAGTGGTGAATTAATCACCCATATTGCTTACTGGAAGCAAACACCAACGCTCTCGATACCTTGGAACAGACCTTGGCAAGTAAGACCGTCTGCACAAGTGTTTTCTGCAGCGTTTTGGTCACACATTTGGAGACAAATTGGAGGCTGGCCTTGAGCAACACCGATACAGATGTGGCCAGGAGGACAGTTGTTAAGGAATGGATATTCGAAGCTCTCACCGTCACCGATGTCAAGCATACCCATTACACAAGCTTCCTCTGTACCAACTTGGCCAGCGTCAGCATTTTCCTCACAGAAACCAGTTGCCGCTAGAGTACCCTCAGCATTTGCACCCTCGTTGCTGAATAGGCAGCTCTCGCCCTCATCACAACCGGTACCGCTGAAGATATCACAAGCACCAGAGCAAAGACCTAAACCGTCGACTGCACTGTCAACACATGCTTGGTATTCACCTGTACAAAGGTCGCTACGGCCGTCAGCACAGAAGCTACCACAGCTACCAGCGCCAGTTGCTTCGTCATCAATGAAACAAACGTTGTTAGCTGCGCAGTCACCCCAATAAGGAGCGTTTGCACCGCTTACGCAGTCGTCGCCATTTTGGCCCATACCGGCTGCAGGCTCGCTTACACAAGTACCAGCAGGAGCATCATTGATTACGCCAGAGAAAGCACAAGCTTCGCCGTTAGCGCAGTCTTGAGCTAAAGGATCACAAGGAGTAGTACAGAAGTTGTATTGGAAAGCCTCGTTGTATCGCTCGGTTGCGTCAACACAGGTCTCGCCCTCTGCGCACATAACCATGTCGTTACAGATTGCAGTACAAACGCTGTTTACACCGTTGAACTCACAGCTTTGGCCAGCGCCACAGAACTTGAGTGGAGACTCAGAGTCAAAGATGTTACATGCTTCGCCAGCAGCTGCTAGGTTTTCAGCACCAACCTCTTGGCAAGTTCCGTAAGCAACATCATTAAGAATGTCAGTGATTACGCAAGCGCCAGTCTCACCGCAATCTGGGTTAGCAAGATCACACACAGGTGAACAGAACTTGTAGTTAAGTCCGTCAGTTACGTCTGTGTAATCAAGGCAGTTTTCGCCCTCACCACAATCAGCATCTGCTGAACAAGCAGCACGACAAACACGCTCAGTACCGTTTGACTCACAAGTTAGACCAGGCTCACAGAAAGTAGGTGCAGTCTCGTTGAATACGTCACAAGGCTCACCTTCGCCAACGATTAGGCTTGGGTCTTCTGCACGTGCCTCAGCAAGGTCACCAATACAAAGAGTGATGTTTTGAACACGTAGACAGTGGAATTCACCTTCGCCACAAGCTAGGTTCTCGTTGCCAGGCTCACAGTTGTCACTTGGTAGACAGAAGCCAGGAGTGATTCCATCATCACCTTGCTCACCATTTTCTACACAAAGCTCACGAGCTTCACAACCAACTGGATCACCCTCTTCAGGGATTTCACAGTTACGAACACATTGTCCTTCAGTCTCTGAAGTTGGGTTACAGAATGAACCACGAGCGCAACAGTCATTGCTAGGCTCACAAGTTGCACCAACTTCTACAACCTCATTACAGATACCGGTCATTGTGGTACCGGCCATTTCGGTGCCAGCCATCTCGGTGCCAGCCATCTCAGTGCCAGCCATCTCGGTGCCAGCCATCTCGGTGCCAGCCATTTCGGTGCCAGCCATTTCGGTGCCGGCCATTTCGGTGCCAGCCATTTCGGTGCCGGCCATCTCGGTGCCGGCCATTTCAGTACCTGCTGTGGTGTCATCACCGCTATCATCACATGCGATGAAAGCAAGCGAGCAGGTCAAAAGAAGCAATGATAGATTAAGCTTCATAAGACTCTCCTTGTTAGGTTTTAAGCGCTTGTGCGCATAAATAAATAAAGAATTGGGTATTAAGACCTTACATCTACTCTTTCTGTAAGTTGAAAGCAATAGTGTTCTGAACTTAGAAAAAGATGTCTTAAAGTGATGAGAATAAATCTGAAGAAATCTCTTATAAAGATTAAACTTAGCTTGTGCTTACCCAACATTTTAACTATGAGAGACTTTCTTGTTTGTCCTCTCTAAATAATAAGGGTAAAACTGATGTCAATAAGCTACAATATCGGTATTTTAGGTGCCACTGGTGCTGTCGGAGAAGAACTCTTAACCGTACTTGCAGAACGAGATTTCCCTGTCAAGAGTTTACGACTATTTGCTTCAGAGCGTTCGGCTGGTACGTCTCTTTCTTGGCAAGACCAACAAATCAAAGTGGAAGATATTGAGAAAGCAGACCTAAACGGTATTCAACTCGCTTTTTTTTCTGCCGGTGGAGAGGCAAGCAAACGTTATGCTGGTCGCTTTTTAGAAGTTGGCGCAGTCATTATTGACAATACGAGTGCCTTTAGAATGGAAGCAGCAGTGCCTTTGGTTGTCCCAGAGGTGAATCCAGAGGCTTTGGAGCAACATCGTGGATTAATTGCCAATCCGAATTGTTCAACGATACAACTCATGGCTCCGCTTAAAGCTTTACATCAAGTTGCAGGTTTAAAAAGAGTGGTTGCAAGCACCTATCAATCATCATCAGGCGCAGGCCGTAAAGGCATGGATGAACTCAGAGATCAAGTCATTAAAGTTTTACGCTTTGAAGACCCAAATACCAAAGTTTTCCCCCGTCGTTTAGCCTTTGATGTCATCCCTCAAATTGGTTCTTTTGAGGATAGTGGAGACACCAACGAAGAAGAAAAAATGATTAATGAAAGCCGTAAAATACTTTCATTACCCGAGCTAAAAGTCAGCACCACCTGTGTTCGAGTTCCCACCTTTATCGGACACTGTGTTTCATTAAACGTTGAGCTTGAACAAGGCTTTACGATGGATGAAATCAATCAAGCTCTTGAACATGCAGAGGGCGTTTTACTTTGCACCGATAACGAATGGCCTAGTACAGTAGATGTTGTCGGCCAAGACGACGTATGGGTGGGTCGCTTACGTCGTGATCGTTCTGTAGACAATGGTGTAAACCTATGGGTAGCTGCTGATAATCTAAGAAAAGGGGCGGCAACAAATGCAATCCAAATCGCTGAATGCTTGATTCAAAAGGATTTGGTACAAGTTAAGTTATCATAGGGTAAAATACGCATCGAATGGCACTCAATAAACGCATGCTTATAAAATAATTCGCAAAAATACTTTCAACACATGACACATAATAAAAAGGAAGGTTAATGAATCGTTTATACCCCTTAATTATGATCTTAAGTCTTATCATCAACTCTTCTTTTTGTTTTGCAGATAAAGGCAAATATCAGACTCCTAAGCAGTCTCAACAAACTAAACTCTCTGAAAGTTTTACAGCCATGAATACTCTTGCCCGAAAGGCACTGCATGAAGTCATTCGAGCTGAGCCACAGCAACTAGGAGCAGTCATCGTAAGTGAAGCCGGAGCACTAAAACTCTTTAGAAATGGAAAACAGGTGGCAAGCTTTCCAATTCCAACACCACTCGAGTATCATCAGCTCAAGGTTTTTGGGCACATGACTTTAGCACTTGTGACTCAATTACAGCGTAACGATTGGACCAAAGAAGCTCGTGATGCTTGGCTTGAGTCATTCTTGCTTACCGGCTATCAAGTTCAAAATGAATTAACTCACTTGAACATCCCAAGAAAACTAAGAGTATCTCAAAGCCTGCTGATCAGAGAAACTCTAAACCTTGCTCATAAAGTTCAAAAATTAAAATCAATCAGTCAGGAGCTTATTCGTAGCTATGGTCAAAAGATTGTTCCGCTTTTGAATGATGGGTTCAGATATAGTGCCCAAGCACATATCGATATCATTCACAAGCAAGGGCGAGCGCTTTATGCTCTTTTAAGCGAAGAAGAACGCCAAACCGTTCGCGCTTATAACTATGGTGGACGTGGGGCGCGAGTTGATAATTTAATTTTACAATATCTGTCTTGGCTTGTGGGGGAAGGTACAGGAAAAGAAAGCCTAAGAGTCATTTTTTCGGAAGGAATCACCGATGCGAAGCAAGCGCAAAGCGCCCTTGCAAGATATTCGGTTGAAACCCGTATTGCTGATTTAATTTTTTCTATTCCACAACGTTTATATCGAGATGTACTTGGGGATGCGACTCGTGATTACTTAAAAACTTTTCCTAAAGTTTCCGAAGCCTTTGCAGATGTTCCTCCCACAAAAAATCCTACTCAATAGGCGACTCTAAAACAGACGCGTAATAATGTTGGACTTAATACCTAATCGCAATTTTGATCGCATAGCAAGTGTCACTTGGTGTGAGCTTAAAGGGGTTAAGCATTATCTTACCGATAAATATCTTTATCTGGGTTAAGATAAGAAATAGCGAAAATAAAGAAGTAGAAAAAAAATTCAAAACTTTTGTCCTAATCAAAAAAATAGGGCGGTTAAGTCTATGTGCTTGGCGCTTAAGTTCGTCATTAAGGTTTATTGGAGTTTTGGTGGATTGTTGTTAATAGCCAAAACTTACTAGGGATTTACTTTACCAGCGCTTATTTTATCTTAACCTTCTACAAGGAATCAATCGCTTATGAAGATCAATCTGAGGAAAGCCTCTATCGTGCAAGACTTACTTCAAGATGAAATTGGTCGCTTTGACCAAGTGCCCTACACTGTCCACCCCAATCTGTTCGAAACTAATATCTGTGAACAGGTACAACAACAGCTGGTTGCCTTTGAGGAGGCTCAAGCTAAGGTCGAAGTCTATCAAGAAGCCCGTCGAGTACTAAGAACCTTAGTCGCTAAATATAATGCAAAGGCTGGTATCAATGAGCTACTTGCCGAAGATGCCATGCTCGCTTCTCGAGAACGACGTCAAAGAAACATCGTCACTAACTCTAAGCCTCGCCTATCAGATGAGGCAATCAATCGCCAGCTTGAGTCACTGCTTCAGTCAGATGAGTATAGTCGATCAATCAAGCTTGATGTACTTCCGGTAGAAACAATCACAGCTATCGAAGATCGTATCGAAGCAATCAAACGTCGTCGTCGTAAGATCAAAGACCAGCTACTGGTCATCAATATCACCACCGAAATCGAAGTACCGAAGAAGGTGGCTACACTCATTAAGGAACTTGGACTTGATTAAGTCATTGATTAAGTAAAAGTAAACCTTACGAGTGTCTTAGATACATGTGTAACGTCTGAGCTTACTATGTATTTAAGATAGGCTGTTGGGCCACGACTCAGCCTCATAAATCATCATTAAGCCATTGCGCTGCATTCTGAAAACTTAAATCTTTAGTCGACTCGCCATGTTGTTTAGCTGTTATGTTGACTAGGGGAACGAGTGTTATTTGCAGTTTGTTTTTTGTTTTTTGTTTATGATGAACCTTGACTCTCGTGGCATCTATTATTTCCAATGGCATCTATTATCTTTTAGGCCAGTTAAACTCGCTTTCATGGGTATTTTATGAAAATTAATCTTAGAAAAGCAGCTCTGATGCGTGATGAGGTCGATGCTGAAATTAGCTCTTTAGAAAAAGAAGCACTGATGGTGAAGATCAATGTTTTTGAAACAGAACCCATGCAAAAACTAGATCAGCAACTCAAGGCCTTTACAGAAGCTCAAGTTAAAGTTGAACAATACCTTGATATACGACGAGAGCTACGAACTTTAATCGCTAAATATAATGCCAAATCAGGTGTCTATGACTTGCTTTCAAAAGATGGGCTACTTTTTGCAAGAGAGCAACGACAAAGAAATATCTTAGTCTGGGCTAAAGTCATGCCCCGCTTATCTGATGAAGCAATGAAGCGTAAGATCGAATATGCCAAGCACTCGGATAGGGTTACCAATGATCTGGAGTTTGTTGTTCTTCCTCCGGAGCATGTTGCTCAAGTGCAAAAAGAGTTAGAAGAAACTAAACGGGCTCGTCGTAAAATCCAAGACCAGCTAATCATACTCAATGTTAAGACTGAAATCCCTATTCCAAGTGCTTTGGCAAAACTCATGATTGAGCTTGGTCTAGACTAAACAAAATGCGAGCAGTTTTCGACAAACATTATGGCTTGGGACTCTAACGATTACTTTATATTCGTGAGCAAATACTGCATACGGCTATCTCAAAGAATGATCGGTATCAACTTCCTTGTTCTTCGGCTTGAGTCTAAATCTAAAATCACGTACACAAAAGAAGCCATGCAATCTAGACAGACTTCATGTACAAGTGAGAGCTAACGTAAGTCTTAATAGATTTCCGGACTGCGGTTAAGCAGTTTACAAGCAGTTTACAAGCAATTTACCAATAGCTTTAGAGAGCCAACATGAATCGTTTTGCACTAAGACAGCATAGAGTTTTCAGTCCGTCATTGTTCATCACTATTATGACAATAGGATTTTTTGCCCCTTTAAATGTGTGGGCTCAAGAAAGTACAGATGGAATGGTAAGTGATACAGTCTCAAGTCTAAGTATTACTCCATCAAATGTCGCCATCAATGTTGAAAGCTGTGAGGATGTTGTTCAAAATGAAGAGTTCACTCTAAGTGGAACTTATAACAATCCTTCATTGACCGTGAACTATCATGTGCGCTTGATTGCAACTACAGGAAGTTCTTGCTCACATGAAGATGTGTGTAATGAAGTGGCCTTAGATGATGGTGGTTGCTCTTGTTTAAAGCAAGTAAGTAATACGGGCACTGTATCTACAACATTTACTGTGGCAGACTTATTTGATGAGCCGTGTATCGCAGGAGAAGAAAAGAATATTAGCTTTTTTCTTCACTACACCGAAACCGAGGCTGATCCCTTGATTGGGCTCAACCCGATTGAGGAAGAATCTCAGGCGCTTAAACTTTCCGTAGATTTAAATCCTCCCTCAGCACCTGATGAAGCGCCATCAGTGACTCCTGCCGAAGAAGCTTTAGTGATTAATGCACCGGAAGTTGGTGGAGATGTGGTTAAATATGAAGCCTGTGTTTGGGCAGAGGATCTATCTCGTGAAGACGCTCGTTGCAAAGAAGTGACCGGTGGTTCTGGTGATCGTTTTGAGGGTTTGGTGAATGACCAACTCTACAACGTCATTTATGTAGTTTATGATGATGCCGAAAATAAATCAGAAGATAGCCCCATGACCACCGGTACTCCGGCTTCGGTTTTGGACTTTGCCGAAGTTTATAGTGGCGAGTATCCCGGTGGTGAAAGAGGTGGCTGTGATCAAAGGGATTCAAGCAAGGGTTTAATTTCATTATTCTTCTTCCTTTTGACTCTAATCTTCACCAAAAGAGCGATCTCTCATCAGAAATCTTCAAAGAAAGCCCCAAAAGAAGCCCTGGTCAATATCCTCGGCCTTACTTTAACGGCCCTTTTAATCAGTCCTTTATCAGCCGAGGCCCGTCCGACCGGCTCTCAAAGTCAACGTAGCTCTACCGTTCAGTTTTCGGGCGGTACCTATCAACCAAAAATTGATGAAGAATTTCAAGCTCAAGATGGTGTACAAAGACCCTATGAAAGAGTGTTTGAGGATCAATCTCCGGTAATGTTCCAAATCCAAATGGAAAGACATCTCATTCAAAACAAGGGGACTGTATCTCTTGGTGGTAGTGTTGGTTATTGGAGTGTTGAGGGTAAGGGACTCAGTGTGACCAATATCGCCGAGACAACCAAACTCTCCATTATTCCTTTCTCAGTTTATGCTGCCTATCGCTTTGATATGTTCCAAAAAGTTTTTCCCTTAGTTCCGGTCGTCAAAGCTGGTTTAAGCTATTATAGTTGGACGATTTATGATGGAGCTGGAGATGTTGCACAATTTATGGATAATGGTCAGCCAAGTAGTGAAGCAAGCGGTGGAACAATGGGATATTTCTATACCATTGGTGCTCACTTTTTACTCGATTTCCTCGATCGTGAAATGGCTTGGGCCTTTGACCGAGATGCGGGGGTAAATCACAGTTATCTGACCTTTGAGTATCAATCATCACAGGTTGATGACTTTGCCGATCCCGATTCATTCAGACTTGGTAACAATGTATATTTCTTTGGGATTGCCCTTGACCTTTAAGCACAGAGACCCGCGTCGCATTGCGCTCAAATTAAGCTATGATGGTACAGGCTATCATGGTTGGCAGAAGCAGCCTAAGTTGGAAAAAACCATCCAAGGTACGCTTGAGCGAGAATTGAGTGCCTTTCTTAAAGAAAGCATCACAGTAGATGGAGCAAGTCGGACAGATGCCGGTGTACACGCAGAAGATCAGTTGGCGGCCTTTACCACAACTCATCCGGTGCGTTTAGCAGGTCTAATCAAGGCGATGAATAAAAAGTTACCTGAACAAATTGCGGTCAATCAAGCCTATGAAGTCGACTTAGGCTTTGTGCCTCGCTTTGTAAATGAGGGCAAGCGTTACCGTTATCGCATCTATTATGCTAATTCTCGACACCCCATGCTTGATCGCTTTGCGACTTGGATTCATTATCCGCTCAATACAGAGGCTATGATGCATGGCTTAGCTCACTTGCATGGTGAGCATGACTTTCAAAGCTTTGCTGCGAGTAATGGACAGCATCAAACAAGCATAAGGGCGCTTTGGCTTACAAGTCTAACCTGTAAAAAGCTTAATTCTGACGTGATTATGTATGAAATTCACTTTGCCGGCAGTGGTTTTTTAAAGCAGATGGTCAGAAACTTGGTTGGCACCTTACTTGAAATCGGACGCGGTCATTGGGAAGCTGATTGTATTCCCGAAATTATCTCAGCCAAAGCACGTTCAGCTGCGGGCCCTACCGCGCCAGCCCGTGGCCTATGCCTTGAAGAAATGTTTTGGACACCACCGAAGTAAACTTAGTTATAAAACTATTATAGTTCTGAAAGTATTTCAGCCTACTCAAAAGCTTCATACCTTAGTACTATGGGCTGGATATGCAATTCTTAGAATCGCTGGGCAAATCAGTAAGTCCACCACAAAAGCGACCATCACAGTTGCGCCAATAATCACTCCAAAGCGCTGAACAGCCGCTGTGCTTGCAAACATATGCATACTAAAGCCGATGCAGAGCAAAATACTTGTACTAAGCATCGCGCGACCTGCATGCTTAATTGAGTCAGCAATAGCTAACTCTCGATCACCATGAAGAACATACGAAGCCTTAAAGTGATGCAACAGATGAATGGTATCATCCACCGCAATCCCCAATGCGATCGAAGCGATTAAAAGGTTATTAAGATCAAGTGGAATCCCAATTAAGCCCAAGGTGCCGATCATAAGCAAAATGGGAAATAAGTTAGGAATCATCGCTAACAAGCCGAGTTTGAGTTCCTTGAGCATTAAAACCATCAAAAAAGTAATGACTAAAAAGGCAGCACTAAAGCTTTTAATTAAGTCATCTAAGAGTGAGGAAATAATCGTATATGCTAAATACACTCCGCCGGTGGGCCTTAATTCTAAGCCTTGCTTTTGTAAAGGTTCAAAATACTTATGAATCCCAATATTTATATGCTCAATGAGTCCTGCATAGCTAGTGGCCTCTTGCCATTTGACTTGTAACGTTAAATGAGAGGCTTTGAGATCGATTGTGGATAAAGTTCTGAGTTGCTCAGGACTTTGTAGCTCAAAAAGACTAAGAAGCTGGCTTGCTTCTTGTTGAGCCTGTATTTGAGTCTTTGAGCTTAAGTCGGGTAGCGAGTATGCATTAGCTTGATCACTGAGCGCTTTTCGGGTTTCTTTCACTACGTTGGTTAAACTAAGAGCATGGCCAACAATACGCTCTCCTTGTGGTGTTTGATAGTCTAGTACGTGCTTTGAAAGCTTTTCCAAGGCATGCAGGACTTCAATGTTCTTTACACCTCGATCTAATTCTTCGGCTTTGATCACAATTTGAACATTGGCTACCCCACCCAATTCCTGATCAACTTCTAAAACCGCACTTTTAATCGGGTGATCATCCGGCAATGTTGCTAAATCATCATGCCATACTTCTAATTTACTCAAGCCGAGTAAGCTGATTAGAAACAGCAGAATACCCGCGCTTAACACTAAACGTCGCCCAGCTGTATTTATGGATAAACCGACAAGACTATTTAAAATAAAGTCAATCTTATCATCGTTGTTGGTATTTGATGCTGACAGGGCTTTTTTATCTTCTTTTACCACTCCTTGACCTTTTTGCCAAAGTAGAAATAAGGGCAAAGTAATTAACGAATGTAGTAGGGCAAAGATCACCCCAACTCCGCCAGCCATACCCATTTCTTGGATGGCTGTGACATTGGCAAACTTAAAACTAAAAAGGCCAATCATGGTCGTTAACGAAGTAAACAATATGGGTGGACCTGTTAAACCAGCCGCCTTAATGATAGATGCACGATAGTCATCGTTTTCTTGTCGACAGCCCTGATAAATTGATTGTAAGTGAATTGAGTCACCCAAACCTACACAAAGTAGAAAAGCGGGTAATATGCTTGACAGTAAGTTTAAAGTCATACCGCTCAAAGCCATAAAGCCCATGGTCCACAAAACCGAAATTGAAACGACAACAATGGGACCAACGACCATAAAGAAGCTTCTAAATAGATAAATAAGCGCCAAGGTCATAGCAAAGCCACTGAGCACAAGAAGCTTACTTAAATCGTTGAGAACCACTTCGTTAAGGGCTGCGTTTACTGCGGGAGTACCAGTGACTTTGAGTTTAAAATCTTCTGACTGGTATTTCTTAACAATCCCTTTGAGAACTTGGAAGACCTTAAACATATCGTCTTCACTCATGAGCATGACTTTAATCATCAATACCGTAAAGTCAGCTTTTTGGTTCACTATGCGCTCAGCAAGCAGAGGGTCTTGTAGAGCCTCAATCTTTAAGCGATCAAGTTCATCTTGTGAAGGAATGGGATCAAACCATGGCTCTACTTGTAAAGCGCCCTCTTTATTATATGTTCGCCGAACAGATACCAAAGATGTGGTTTCTTCAATCACCGAACCTTCAGAGGCGTCCCATTCATCACTCTCGAGCTCAAAGCCTTCGTTGAAATCAGAATCAAGTAGAGCAGAATCAAGTAGAGCAGAATCAAATGATTGCTCATTCTTTGATAATTCACTTTCACTCGCTGTTATAGGTGACTTAACAACAGACAATTCTGAATCATTGGGGCTTGAACTTAAGTCAACATTGATCAGCTTAACTTCGTTCTCAAGAGCTTTGAGCTTTTTCAAAAACTCTACCGAAAAAATATCACCCTTTGCTGACACCATAAAAACATCATCACGTCCAAATAGGCGTCGATATTCTTTCAGGCTTTGGGTCGCCTCCGATTGAGGAGGAGTAAACATTTCTAGGCTGTTATCCACCTTGATGGCTGTATAAGTCGAAAAGGCAGCAATTAAACTTATCATCAATGTAAACCCTAATGCCAAATAGGGATAATTGAGTACAAGACTCACCAGTTTCATAAAAAAAGCATTAGGCTTTTCTTCATGTTCATGTGGAGATACTTTGTCTGTAGGGGGGTGTTCTATGATCTCTTGTTCCATAAAAAAAGAGCTTTCTTTTGTTTTGTAAAGTCCATTAATCATCGCAAATGATCAGTTTTAGAAAGTGATGTTCAATCGTTCGCTTGCGTTTCATCAGTTATGCGTTTGCGCTCTGCTTATAACAGAACTCATTCTGAAGAAGGAGAATCATGATCTGCTATTTAAAATAGCTAGTAAATAGTGCATATTTTTGATTGCTTAACGATGTATTCTCATCATTTTAATAACAAGGAGTGATCACGATCATGTCAATATTTAAGAGTCGACCTAGATACGCTGATAAGTATATAATCAGCTTAAGCATCGCCATGCTAAGCCTTTCTATATTTATGCTAGGCTATCAAGTTAATGTGGCAGATGCATGCTTGCCTGCCGAGCCTAGATTTATCAGAGCTTACCCACCAACTGATAGTAATTTGCCGAGTAATGGTGTGATTGTTCTGTCGTATTCTGCTAATCCATTTGTGAACTACAGCGCGACAATTAATGGCATGCCTGCGCAATTTAATCTGATGGAGCTTGAAGGGATTACGACTCAAGATTTAGGGCACATTAACCCTGAGCCAAGTGTGGGTGATCAAGTTCAATTAACGATTGAAGACTTTTTAAATGGCAATACTGTGTTGAATTACACAGTGGTTGCCGCTGATGACAGCATAGCTCCAAGTCAGTCTCCAAGTACCATGTTTATCAAAGATAACGAAGTTGATCCGACTCTTTTAACCAGCTGTGATCCGCCAAGAATGAGATTTAGACGACAAGAGCGTCTTTTTGCATGGTTGAGTGCCGAAGAAGCTCAACAAGTTAAACTGATCAAATACAACGGCAGGATTTATGAGCTTCCTGACTTAAGCGCTATCACTCGTCTTGGTCAAGATTATCAAGAGTGGAACTTAGAAAGACAAATTGTCATTAACGATGAAGTTGCCCCTCCACCGGAATGTTCAACCTTTAATTATATTATGGCCGATGGCAGTCTTTCTGATGACATAAGTGTTTGCAATGTATGTACTTACACAAGATACGATACTATGTTGATGCTTGCTGAACGCCAAGAGAATCTTGAAGCCTGTATTCACCATGACCTAAGACCTTACGACATGCTAGCGAGTGATCCAGGGCCAGAGCCCGAGCCTGAAGAAGCCGGTACAGAAGCAGGCACCGAAGCAGGCACCGAAGCCGGTACAGAAGCCGGTACAGAAGCCGGTACAGAAGCAGGCACCGAAGCAGGCACCGAAGCAGGCACCGAAGCAGGCACCGAAGCAGGCATCGAAGCCGGTACGGAAGCAGGCACCGAAGCCGGTACAGAAGCAGGTATGGAAGCAGGCATGGAAGCCGGTATGGAAGCAGGTATGGAAGCAGGCATGGAAGCCGGTATGGAAGCCGGTATGGAAGCAGGTATGGAAGCCGGTGAAACAGGAAATATGACTGCTGGTGAAACCAATCTCTTGGGAGGCGAGGAAATGATGAATAGTACTGAACCACAAGAGTACAGCAGCTGCGACAGTCGCTCTAATCAGCAACAGTCTAGCCTTTTAATCCTTATTTTCTTAGCATTATACAGCCAACTAAACTCTAGAAAATATAGGATTTAATGCTATATTAAGGAACTAACTTACTCTCTACCAGATACTTATATGACTCAAGACAATAAGATGACAACACATAACCGCACTTTACGAGTATTATTGACAAGCCTAATGATGTTTACTGCACTGAGTATGTTTTCATGCTCTGCATTAAATCATCTCCAAAAGCAATCGGGCATGAGAACTAAAAAGATCCATCTTAAGGATCTTGGACCTGAATATTTAGCTTATAAAAACAGTGACTTTGATTATTTTAACACCAAGATCAAAAGTAAAAAGATTAAGGTGAAATACCGAACTTTTAAGTTTAAGGCCTTTGATCGGTTTAATAAGAAGGCGACTATTCTTTATACGAAGTTTAAGCTCGCACAAAAAGTAAACCAAGACTTTGACAAGCAAATTAAATCCTTGCTAAAAACCGGCTTCAAGGGTGAATCAAGAAAATCGCTTCGTCAGGCACTCAGAAAGCGATCAAGTAAGAAATTAAAAACAGTACAAAAACTTGGTAACTCGTATGATGCTTTAAGCTTAACCATGAAAAGCCTTAAAGATCTGATTGTGGATGCCAAAGCGTTGATTGATGAAAGCAAAGGGATTGTAGCAAAAACCAAAAAAGAAGCCTTAGCAAAACCCGATAAGGCGATCTTGGCCGATAAAATTGTTTCAGAGTCTAAACGCACAATAGAGCGCTTGTCTCAAGTCATTCAAGAAAGTCCTAAATTAGTTAAATCAATGAGTAATAACCTCAAGATTGCTGATGTGGTTAAAAGTGCCAAAAAACTTTAAAGCAGGTTGAGTTTGGGATTAAGTTCTGCTTCACAAAAAGTGAAAGCGCTTATTTAGCAGAGCCTTTCAAAGCCAATAAAACACCAAGTAGCGTGATTACGGTTGCATATGCTGAATTAAGAGTTACTTGTTCACCTAGTAAAAGCCAAGCAATGTATGATGCGCCTATAGGCTCTAGTAAGGTGGCAATACCCACTTCGGTTGGTGTGAAATAACGAAGACTAATGGTTAAAGCACTATGGCCAATCAGCTGTGGAATCAGTGCAGTACCAAGTAGCGCATAAAGTTGCATATCTTTGGGCAGTGAAAACTCTGTAGTTGCAACTGTAAAAAATGAGATAAGCCACAACAAGCTAGCGCCTACAAAAGTGGCCACCATGGAAAATGGAGCAATCTTTAGGCGAGCCTGATGTTTTCGAGTCAATAATAAGTATGGAACCATCGCTAATGCACCAAGTAGAGCTAATAAGTCACCAATCCATTTAGTATTGTATTGAGCCTGAGGCTCTAATATAAAGGTGATAATCCCAAGGCTAGCAACTAAGCCTCCACTTAATAAGCGCAGACTTGGTTTATCTTTACCACTGAACCATGCGATCAAGCCAAGCATAATGGGCGTGGTTGTGACCAAGGTGGCTGAAGCAATGACTGAAGTTAAGCCTAATGACCAGACCCAAGCGCCAAAGTGTATCGCGTAGCAAAGGCCACAAAGCGCCCCAAGATAAAGCTGATCAGACCAACTAATTGGTTGATATTGTGCCTCTTTTTTACTTCTATGCACTTGATAAAGTGTAATGAATCCCCAAAGACAGGTCGCAAAGCTTAATCTTGTAGCTGCTGCAATCAAGGGATGAACCGGCTGACTCAGTTTAAATAAAGGAGCGGCAAAGCTAATGGAGGCGACACCAAGTGCCAAGGTCATCATGCCTTTAAGCTTGGGCGAAGTATCTTGAGTAAGCATCACTTTTCTTTGAGACTGTTTAGGCATGATGACTGATGGCCTTTAAATAATTAAACAATGGTATGTGAGATGATTAGACAAGGAAATCAGAATCAAAATTATGAGTCAAAATTATGAGTCATCTTTATGAGTCAAGTGCATACTCGTTGACCATAGTCAAGGAAACAAGTTATCAATTCGGCCTAGATGATTCTAGGACTTGAGATGATCCTTTACTTGAGATGATAATTTACTTGGAAAGCAAATCTGTATGACCCTTATTTTATCCTTAATTCTCTTTGGGCTGAGCGCAATTATGCTCTTTTTTGCCGGCTGTAGACTTTGGGTTATGCACATTGCTAAGCAAAGTATTCAAGGCAGTGATTTACACATGCTCAAATGGTGTGTGCAGGAGCAGACAAGAGCTTGGGCGGGCTTTCATATTACTTTTACAGATGATGCTCCATATCAAGACATTAAAGAAGAAATGATAAGGAATATAACTCATGATCTTAAGTCACCCCAAAGTAACTATCGACGAGGGATGGACTTGGCTGAGCAACAATATGTGTTTTATAAGCATTACAGCATAGAGGATATTATTTGCCAAACCGTACATGACAAAGAGTTTTTTAAGCTTTCCGATCAGAATAATAAAGAGCTTGTTTATAAGTTTCATGATGGCCGTCAGCTGGTGGGTGCATTGTTTGATCATACTGTATGGGATGGGATTAGGATGTTTAATGAAACCCTTTCACCCGCGATTAAGTCCAAGCCCTTCGAAAGTCGCTGGTTGCTAGGAGATCGTTATATTCCAATCTTTTCTGAGTGTTTTATGCTGTATGCATTGAGTGTGATGGGAATACGCTGGTTCAGCCATACACCACTCACTAAACTTGCGGATCAATCCGAGCAGAAATTATTAAGGCATTCTTTTAAAAAGCAGAAAATCACAGCACTTAAGCAGCGTAGTCAAACCAAGTTTACCGCAGCTCTTTTGGCGACTTGGGCGAATCGTTTATTTCACAGCGCAGCTTTATCAAGAAATAAGCTAAGATTTGGCTTAGTTGTAGGTATGAACAATCCTCGCTTTCGTAATAATTATTCCTTGATGATCATAGATGTTCATCGTCAGAATATTGAGGCTCAAGCTCAAGAAATTAAAAAGCAGATGCGTTCAAGAGCAATAGAGGTAATGCCTACCTATCACCTACTTTCACTGGTTGAAATGCAAAGTGCTTTGAAGAAAACAATGGTGGATTGCCTTTTTAGTCCGGGGATTTTTGAACCTGATACGGGCCCTAGTCAATATGCCAAAGAGCTTTTTCTGTATATTGTTCCTACCTCGATGCCTATTTATAGCTTTGCTTGTAGTTTAGGTGAGCAAATCACCATTTCGACCACATGGAATTCTCCAGAAATTGATCTTGACCACTTAAGTAGCGATGCTGCTGCTTTATATACACAAGGCGAGTCAGAAGTTTTAAAGATTGTGTTTGAATCAGAAAAGCAATTCCAAGATCATCATAAAGCTGAATAAATATGAGAGTTTTGACTCTTAAAATATGGAAAGTCACATATTGTGCCATACTGTATAACTAAAGATAATATAAAACTATTTTATAAAGTAGATCATGCTGACTCAGCTCAAGTAAGTGCCTTACTTCTGCATGGTTTTGGAGAGCATTGTCAGCGTTATGATGACTTTGTCCATCTGCTCAATAATCACAGCATAAGTGTACTTAGATTTGACTTTAGAGGGCACGGACTTTCATCTGGGTTAAAAGGCCACATTACCAGCTTTAAAGACTATCTAGAGGATTTATCATGCATAGGTGAAGTCTTTGAGAATGAATGTAAAACTCATCAAAAGGTTCTTTTAGCTCACTCCAATGGTGCCTTAGTTGCTACTCAAGCCCTTTTTCATACCGATCAATTCATACACTTTGATGCGATTGTACTCAGCTCTCCTTTTTTTGGGTTAAAAGTCCATGTCCCTTGGTGGAAACGTGGGTTAGCTCATGGGTTAAGCCAATTCATACCCAAGTTTAGACTTCCAACCGGCGATCACTCCCATCTACTGAGCCATGATTCACAAGTTGAAATCGCTATGAAGCAGGACCCCTTAGCCGTTTATCAAGCGAGCGCCAGGTGGTTTACAGAAACCCTAAAAGCCTTGGATTCAGTGCCACAGGCTCTAAAGAAGTTCAAGCTCAAGAACACACCGATCTTATGGCAGGTTGCCCAAGATGATCACATTGTAGACGCCCAAAGAACACTTGTGCTTTTTGCTGACTTAGAAAGCTCACACAAAACGCTTAAACTATATGAGGATTGCTATCATGAGCTGTGGTTTGAGGAAGAAAATAGAAAAAAATATGTGCTACAAGATCTCTTTGCTTTTCTTAGTGATGCACTTAAGCGATAATAAAACTACTTGATTACGATATTCGTCTAAAATTGTTTCAAAAATGATAGCATATTAAACTAATTTATTAGACAATTTAAAGCATATAAATTACTTTCTGTTGTCTCAATTCTAATTCTATTGTTGTGTTTAGCTATGAGTTATACGATTCACTTTAATGCCGAGACGATGCGCTTTGGACGCGACATGAGTCAGCGACTCAATCGGCTGACTGTGACCTTTCGTAAGATTAACTCTGGTCTCCGGATCAATAGCGCTCGTGATGATGTGGCCGGTCTTGGGATCTCAACCCGCTTAGAGTCTCAGCTCAAGCAAGCTCAAGCAGAGCTTCGAGGGCGGGGAGACCAACTCTCCTTATTACAAACTGTCGATAATGCGCTCGCCAAAGCTCAAGAGCGTTTGTTTGAGCTCAGAGATATTGCCGTTCGTGCATCTAATGACACACACTCTTTTCTTGATCGGCAGACACTCACCGAAGAGTTTAAGAGCGTGATGCGCTCACTCGATGAAATCGCTCAAAATACAGAGTTTAATGGCGTAAAAATACTCGAGAATGCAGATGAGCTGATGCTTTCTCTTGATCAAGCGAGCGCCCCACAACGCCTTATGAAGCGGAGCTCATTGAATAGCTCAAAACTAGGAAGACAGAGCCAGTTAACGAGTCTACGCCGGGGACTTTTTCTTGACCCCTTGAATACAGGTGAACTGTCGATCAATGGTGTCTCAATTCGTGGCACAAGCAGCTATGATGACCGCATCTCATACTCTCAACAGATGGGGTCAGCGATTGCTAAGGCAAAAGCGATTAATCAGGCGAGTCCATACACAAAAGTAAAGGCATCTGTTGAAGAGAATGTAATCATGGGCGCCACTCCGATTGAGGCTATTGATCTCAGTGGAGAGCATTCCCTCAAGATTAATGGTTGGGGAGTCGCAGGATTTTCGGTGCAGAACGGTGATGCCAACCATGAATTAATCAATGCCATCAATGCAGGCCACTCTTCCAGCGGGGTACGTGCAGAATTGAGCACAGAAGGGGCTTTGATCTTGTATGCCTCGGATGGGCGCAATATCACGATAGAGTATAGTGATATTGAAACACATAATGCGATTGGGGTCATCGATATTTTTGGTGATCCGGTAAATCTCAGCGATACTGTGCAACCGGCAATCTACACATCAGCCGGTGATATCACTGCGCTCTCATTTGAAACAGAAGGAAGCTACAGTGACCAAGCGGTCATCGAAGGCTCATGGCTGCTCGGGGATGAGGTCACGATTGACACGACTGGTGCGCACAGACAGGCGAGTGACTATGCGGACTATTACCT
>CAKZRU010000096.1 GCA_937146725.1 uncultured Myxococcales bacterium | reverse complement strand
TAGTTATACTTATTGCCACGCTATCTAATTTTGCTTGGTTTTGCATATGTGTCATGCAGTTTGTTTACTAGGGATTGTTTTAAAGGTGAATTTTTGTTCAGTATGGAGTGAATGGATAAGCTCTAAATATTTGACAGGTAAAAAAGGTAGAAGCACTTCCACCTTTTATAAAAAGCTAGCTTTTTAAAACCTGGAATAAATGAAAGTAGAGCGAAAAGATGTTTGCTCAAAAGGTAGAAGTGCTTCCACCTTTTATAACAAGCCAGCTTTTTCAAACCTGGAATAAATAAAAGTAGAGCAAAAAGATGTTTGCTCAAAAGGTGGAAGTGGTTCCACCTTTTTGAAAATTACCTCAAGTAATAAAGTCTTGGCGCTTTAGTAAACATCATCTAAATATATGGTGCCTTGAAACAGATCATTTCTTTCAACACTTCTTACTTCTGAAAGAAGATTAATTTATGCCACAACCAAACTTTCCTTTGAGCAATAATGATTTTGAGGAACAGTCTCGCTCAACACATCCTCAGGCTCAAAAAGTGTTACATCTTGCTCAGAACAGTCCGGTGGCATTAGGTTTAAGCAAGCGTATTGCTCGTCTAGGTTTACGTGAAAGAGTCATTATTGATCATCAGAAAACCCAAAAACAAACTAAGGATCAAGACATCTTCTTAGGGGATTGGAATGATCCCATGACTTTATTGCTTGCCTTACAAGATGTTCAAGGAGTCTTTGTAGATCTATCTAGCCTATCTCGCTCTTTATATACAACAGATTCAAGCAAACGAGGGTTGAGTCAAGATCAGAAACAAGAAAGTCAAGAAGCTAAAGCGAATAAGCTATGGGAGTGGCAAGGCATACAAAGAAGCTTATCAAAAGGCGTAAAGGAGCTATTGGGCACTTATAAAGCACCTACACCTAGTCCACAAAAGCATTCCTCTTGGGATAATAAAAACAGGGATAATAAAAACAGGGATAATCAACAAAAATCGAGTGAGCAAAAAGCATCATTAGATCAAGCTGTTTTATCGTATGCCTTAAAGAATAGCTCTTTACCTTTTGATCACTTTTCTAATCCCTCTACGAATCATAATGAGACAGAACGAGAGAAACCGCTGACTTTTTTGGTTCCCTCAGTCAGTTTTGACCAAAACATAGCGTCTTTTTTAAGTGATGAAAACTTAGCTTCTTATCAACTTGCAGGTTGGCGGCCTAATGTTATCTTTTATGACTGGGTGCTTGGTAAATTGGGGAGTGAGTTTGGGAGTGAGCAAGATAATACAAAACTGGTGAATCCTAGTGTACCCGGTGTGTTGACTTCTACACTTGCAGGCATCTTTGCTTGCGTTGCTACATTGAAATTAAAAAAAAACGATCAATTTACAGCTTTATTGGAAGGTAAATCTCGCCTATCTCGCTTTAGCCAACCCTTATCTCTTGTTGACCTTGATGACTTGGTGTCAGTCGCCATGATTGTACATCAAACACGGGTGAGTGGAGAACGGTATTTACTCAAAGGAGATCGATTGACTTGGTTTAGCTTAATCCAAATCTGTGCCCATTTAGTAGACCCTTTGTCAGCACAAGAGTTGCATCATCTAGCTCAAATGAATGCGCTGCAATTAGATCGAACTTGGAAGCTGACTCATTTTCTTAAGACATTAAGTAAGAACTCAAGCCCCCTTAAAAAGACTTTTGGTTCAGTCGCTTTAAGTGAGCTCAGTCAAGTTGTAGAAAAATTGATTCACTCTTCAAAAGGCGGCGCCCTTGCACATGGTCATGGTGTGGAATTTAGTCCTTTACCTCACCACTTTGCTTGCAGTCCAATCACCAATGTTTTGAGTGATAAACTAGATCAGTTTTTGCTGGTAAGGTAAGATTCGAAAATATGCTTAATACTCATGCTTAATACTCATGCTTAGGGACTTTGTACTAGGCTTTATATCAGGTGTTGAACTTAGTTGTCCGTCTCTTTAGAAGCATTGGTATTCACTTTTAGGCCCATAGCTTCTACTAAGCGAATCGCTGTGTTTAGTGAAACGCTTGCTCCAGACATTTGAGTGTCCTGAGGATCAAATTGCTCACCAAGCGCACCGCTTAACTCGGCTTGACTTAAGTTACTTTGTTCAAATAAAGCGCCTTGGACTTGAGTTTCTTGAAACACAGCTTGGTTCAGGGTGCTATGGCTAAAATCTACATCAGAGCAATTGCACTGTATAAGTTGAATTCCCTTTAAGTTCATACCACTGAGATTACTTAAGGATAAGTCACAATGACTAAAGGTAAGTTGCTGAAGCTGACTATTACTTTGACTAAATTGGCTTCCAATCAGACGACAGCCTTCAAAGTGACAATGATCAAATAAGCAAGCTTCAAAAGTGATATTGCTTAAATCCGAGTCCTTAAAAGTACAGTTTTCAAAGACCCAACGTTTTAAGGTTGAACGGCTGAGTTTAGCCCCTATGATTTCACAATCATAGATTTCAACTTGATCAAGTATTTCATCTTCACAGCAAAGCTTGGTCAAACTTACTGCTTCATATAACCATTCTTTTGGATGATATTCTTTAGACTCCATATTCAAGGCTCCATATTCAAGACTCTCAGTTCTATTCTTTAGATCATATTTAGAGATGATGTTAGAGATGAGCTTAAAATAACTTTTGGCTTAAAGCCAACTGACTTTATCATGAGTTTTGATACGCATGATCCAAAAGCTGAGCAACTTTTCTACTCATTTCTGAGGCATGGAATTGTTTTAGATCTTGGGCCTTAGGCCGCTGAAGTTGACCATGACTAATTTCTTTTAGACTGTTTACAATCTGATCTTGTTCATCAGAGTTTACCCAAATACCAAGCTTATGCTCGGCGATCATCTTTTTCGCTGAAGCAATCCTAGGTCCAATGCCCAAAATAGGCGAACCGGCAGCAAGATAATCCCAAATCTTTCCGCTTAGCGCTACTTGGTGCCCACTACCTTCTCCAATCACCAGCAACAGTGCCTCAGCACCTTTCATAATTGCGCCAATTTCTTCGGCACTGTGTCGAGGATAAAGTTTAAGGCGATGCTCAGCTAAAGCAGTATGCTTGAGTAGGTCTTGAGCAGTTTTGTCAAGCTGCCCAAACAAATGTAAGGTCAATGGGTACTTTTGGCCCAAAGGGTCTTCTTTGTCTAAGTGAAGTAAGGCTTTAATGATTGGAGCAGCACTGCGCTCATTGTAAAAGTTACCTGCATATACCAATGCAGGCGCATTATTTTCTAAACTTAGTTTACGAGGGTTTAAGTCGCCAAGATCGATCGGATCAAAGCTATTAATAATCACTGACCAAAGCGCATCTTTTTTTTGTCCGAAGGCAGCCCGATTAGCCATTAGAGCTTCATGGTGAATGTATGAGACTGCTGAAGCATGTGAAAGCGCCCATGCTTCGATTTGTCTAAACAAAGACTGAGGTGGGGCAATCCACCATGTACGAGCGGGACGATGTGTAGTCCATGGATCACGATAATCCAAAACCAAAGGTTTATTTAGGGCCTTAGCTAATAATACACCCGCCACAAAAAAACCAAAGGGACCACCGGTCACCCAAAGCACATCAATCTCATTTAATTCATCAAGCTTGCCCAACTTGTATTGTAAAGCTAAGTGAAGCCCCCATTCCACAAACTGATCGGGTAAAAGCAGTTCAGCAATTAAACGAAAGCTTCCACGATCGATTAGGTCAGTGAGTTGGTGTAATGGTTGATGCAAAGCACTTTCGCTAGGCACTACATCTTGCAAAAGTGTTTTTAACTGCCCAAAGGAACGTGCAGTGCTCATACTTGGAATAAAAGTATCCGGTTGTATAACCTTAACGGGGGGCGTATGACAACTTGAATCTAATAAAGGACTAGACTTATACACCTGTTCAGGTTTTGGTGTGCAAATAACAGGGGTCCAATTATGGTCGGGTAAGTATCGTGCTGTTCTAAGTGCTCGCCAAACCCCCACCTTATTTACTGGAGGCCAATAAGGTGTCACCATTAACACTTTTGGCATAAACGAACCAATCTAAGTTACTCAGTCTATTCAAGATCAATTTATATCAAGTAAACATGAATCTTGTAAGTAAACATGAATCTTGAAGCAATTGTAATCAGAAAGACTTAGCTTTCAGCCTGAACAAATTGATCATAAGCTTCAGAGTCCATTAAATGTGAAACCGCTGCTGGATCTGAAATCTTGACTTTGATAATCCAACCATCACCATAAGGGTCACTGTTGATTAATTCGGGTTCATCATTAAGACGCTCATTGACCTCAATCACAACACCATCACAAGGACTGTATAGATCGCTTACAGCCTTTACGGATTCAACGACACCCAAAGCATCGCCGTTACCAAGTTCTTGGTCAATTTCGGGAAGTTCTACAAAAACGACATCACCCAGAGAGTCTTGAGCGTGGTTGGTAATCCCGACTGTCACTGTGTCGCCCTCAACAAGCGCCCATTCGTGGTCTTCTGTATAGAGTAAATCGCTAGGATTGCTCATCATAACCTCTAATCATCATAAGTTAGAAATAGCTCTATAAATATACATTAAGAGCAAAAGGAGAGTGAACTCAGCCCAAAAGAGCTCAGAGTAGGTTCTGCAATACTCTCAAAGTAATTTCTTGCTAAGGTCAAGGAGAATCCGCAATAAATAAATGGAAAACTTAATCGGACTTAAGAGAGGTCTTGGTCTAACTCTTGGTCTATAGAAACAAGTAACACTGATTAATATGTAAAAATAGAAGCGTTTAGCTTGAGAAATGAATCAATTAAACTAGATGAAATAGGTACACTAGGTGGAAAATGACTGACAATAAGCAGCAACTCGATTCGGTCAATAGTTCTTGGACCATTGATCAAATGAATGAAGATTGGGCGACATTGACCTCTCTCACTCAAAATAACTTGAGTATTGAATTACCCTTAAGCCTGCTTCCACAGTCGGCTCAAGAGGGGCAGATCCTACAGATGAACTTAGCGCACGATCCTACAGCTACTCAAGAAGAAGCTGACCAGCTTAAGCAAGAAATCAGTCACCTTAGTGCAGATGATGATGGTGGAGATTTTAGCCTGTAGCTTAGAGTCTCAAAAGGCTTAATATGAGAATAAACGGTACAATAGAAAAGGCGAATTGATGATTAAAATAAGATCGAGTGGGCTAAGTAGTCTGAGTGATGAACAGCTTAAAGCAATCTTAAAACGAGTGTACAGCAAAGAGCTTGTCTGCCCATTTAAGCGGTCTGACTTGCTTCTTCGAGGGTTAAATGCTGTGGCTGAAGAAGGTGACTTATTGTTTGGTTTGGATGAAGCCGGTGTAAAAGCTGTGATTACGGCTGTGATTTCAGAACGCCGTTCTATACAACAAAAACTCAAGATTTATGGAAGTTGATGATGCAGAAAACAGTCATTATTTTAATGAGCCTTTGCTTTACCCTATACAGTTGTAAAGAACAAACTAGCACTACACTTGATAATGTTGAAGCTTCCATTGATATGATGCTTGAGCAGCTAGATATGCAGGTTATGGCCGGAATAGAAGCCGGAACAGAAGCCGGAACAGAAGCCGGAACAGAAGCCGGAACAGAAGCCGGAACAGAAGCCGGAACAGAAGCCGGAATAGAAGCCGGAACAGAAGCCGGAACAGAAGCCGATCCCTGGCTTGCTGAGCAAGCACAATTGAGTCAAGACGGACAACTCGCCTTAGTGCCTAAGGAACAGCGAGTGGGTGATGCTGAAGCAGGCTGGGAATATTTACGCTATGGTAACTTTATTGGTACCGGTATTCCGGCAGAAGTGCTTACAATTCTCAATTTAGATTTTTCTGATGGAAACAAACTGATGAGAGAAGGAGATAATGCAAACTTAGGACGGAGTTTTAATGCCTTTGATGCACCTAATGGAGTGCGCGTGATCGGTGGCATCACCTGCATTGGTTGTCACAGTAGCTACTTAGAGGGTGAATTGATCATTGGCTTAGGAAATACCTTTTCTAATTATACCCAAGATCGCAACAGTGCTTTAATTCCGGTGATTGATAATATCATTAATACGCAGTTTGGTGTGGATAGCCCAGAAGCGGAAGCCTATTTAGAGTTTAGGCGGGGCTCGGCTAGAGTAGCACCCTTTGTTGTGGCCCCTTTTAGAGGTTTGAATCCTGCTTTTCGTATAGAAGATGCCGCAGCATCTATGCGCGATCCTAATACCTTTGCGTGGCAAGATGAGCCTTTGTTTGATCTTCCGGCGGTAGGCTATGCCAGCGATGTACCGCCTTGGTGGAATGTTAAGAAAAAAGCAGCTCTTTATTATAACGGTATGGGCCGTGGTGATTTTGCCAAAATGATCATGCAAACCAGTGTGGTGGCGATTGCGAATGTTGAACAGGCCAAGGATATCCATAGTCGCTTTGATGACTTATTAGCGTGGATGTATGAGCTTGAGCCTCCTGTTTTTCCACGTGATATCGATCAAGAAGCTCAAGCAAGAGGTCAGCAGATCTTTGAAACAAACTGTACTCGCTGTCATGGCACATATCATGAAGATCCTAGCCAAGAGACTTATCCTAATTTATTAGTCTCTTTAGACACGGTGGGAACCGATCCTTTTTATGCGAGTTATGCCAATCAGAATCCTGACTTATCACGGTGGTTAAATCGCAGTTGGTATGCTCAAACCGATGCTGAAGGTGAAGATCGTTTACAAGCTTTTCCTTTGCCTGGCTATGTTGCTCCACCCTTAGATGGAATTTGGGCCAGTGCGCCCTATTTGCACAATGGTTCAGTGCCTAATTTAAAAACGCTTTTAAATAGCACCTTGCGTCCAGTCCGTTGGCAAAGAAACTTTGACTCTACTGCCTATGACTTTGACAATATGGGTTGGCCTTATACAGTGCCTAATGATGATGAACTTTTAAATGATCCTAATGTATATGATACTCAAGTCGAAGGGTATAGTAGTCAAGGTCATATCTTTGCTGATCACTTAAGCGATGAAGAACGCAGTGATCTATTAGAGTATCTCAAGAGTTTATAGCTTTTTATCCTTGTTGATGACTCTCGTTGATAACTCAGCTGTTCTATTGCTTGCGCTCAAAGCACATGCTATAAATAGGCTCAAAACTCCTCTTTATATATAGCTTCGTAGTGGAGAGCTTTTATGGCAGATCAAATGCAACTAAGATCAGCGCAAAGATTGGCGAGAACCATCGCCTCTGACATCTTACTCTATAACCGAGATAAGGTAGAGCAGGGCATCAAAGAGGATCGCTTATTTGATCTTTTAGAGTCAGAAATCAAAGAAGGACGCGAGTTATATGCCTCACGGGTCTCAGCAGAGATCATTGAGACTTATAAGTTTTTAGATCGTGCCTTAGTCGATGTGCTGATCGCTTCTCAAGCCGAGCTAGAGTGCACAATTTGGTAGGTTGTTTGAGTGCGATCAGTCGATCAAAGCGCTCAATATGCGGATGAAGTGAGGGAGTGCATGACAAGTTCAGAGGATTTGCTTCGGTTTGAAGTGCCTGAACATCTTGAGGGTGAGCGTTTGGACTTTATCTTGGCCTCTTACATTGACGAGGTGAGTCGAGGTCGAGTCACAACTTGGATTAAGCAAGGATGTGTGCAGGTCAAACCTAAGGGTAATGAAAAAATCAAAGGTGCTCACAAAGGCATTAAGCCAAGCCTTAAGCTACTTGGCGGCCAAACAATTATTTGTGAGATACCACCAACTCCAGTGGCCACTCTTGAGCCTCAGGATGTTCCTTTTTCTGTGGTTTATCAAGACGAGGAAATCGCGGTTGTACACAAGCCGGCAGGCGTTGTTGTACACCCAGGAGCCGGTCAACCCGATCAAACCTTAGTCAACGGCTTACTTAAACACTTTAAGCAACTTTCGCCGGTGGGCTTGCCTTTTAGACCTGGTATCATTCATCGAATTGATCGAGATACCTCGGGCTTGCTAATGGTCGCCTTAACCGAGCGAGCGCATCATCATTTGAGTGCGCAATTGGCGGCACGAGAAGTGGCTCGACGTTATTTGGCTTTAGCTTGGCAACCGCATGACGAAGATGAGGGAAGCATTGAGAGTTTTTACGGTCGCCATCCCAATCATCGGATTAAGTTTACCAGTCAGCGTACTCATGGCAAGCGTGCCTGTACTCATTGGCGGATTAAAGAAAGACTTGGCCCCTGTGCCTTATATGAGTTGAAACTAGAAACCGGCCGCACGCATCAGATTAGAGTTCATTTAAGCGAAGCCGGTAGTCCTTTGGTGGCTGATCAGCTTTATGGCATTAAGCGACGTGTTGAGCATGTGCAAGACTTACGAAACTTAGGCCATGAGTTTGGCTTAAAACGACATGCCTTGCACGCGGCCGAGCTTGGCTTTGTACATCCAACAACTGAACAATGGATGAGTTTTAGCTCTCCATTACCCGATGAGATAGAACAGGTTCTAAATCATCTAAGAAACACCTTTTTAGCCTAGGCTACCCTCTACCCCTAATTTAAGTTTAAGCTCATGTGTCATGACAATCTAAGACTTAATTGAGCCTATTGGAGTATGTTAATTATGAAGCGAACCCCACTTTTTGAATGTCATGGTGAGCATGGTGCACGATTTGTTGACTTTGGAGGCTGGGAAATGCCGGTACAATACACCGGGATCCAAAAAGAGCATGATGCGGTTCGTACTCATGCGGGCCTGTTTGATGTAAGTCACATGGGCGAGGTGATCGTCACCGGCGAAGATGCGGTTGCAGCGGTCAATACCTTGATTACCAATGACCTTGAAAAGATTGCTGATGGTCAAGCCTGTTATACCGCCATGTGTATGCCCAATGGTGGCATTGTTGATGACTTGGTTGTTTATCGTATGAGCCGTCAAAAGGTTTTAATCTGCGTCAATGCCTCGAATCGCGAAAAAGATTTTGCTTGGATCAGTGAGCATTTACCCGAGGGGGCAACAGCAACCGATCACAGTGATGAATATGCACAAATCGCCTTGCAAGGTCCTCAAGCTGAAGCTCTTTTAGCTCAATTAACCGAAGTAGAACTGAGCGCAATTGGACGCTATTGGTTTGCCGAGGGTGCAGTGGCCGGAGAGCAGTGTATTATTAGTCGCACAGGATATACAGGCGAAGATGGTTTTGAGCTTTATTTGGCTGCTGAGTCCGGCCCCAAAGTATGGCGAGCTTTAGCGGGTCTTGAACATGGGCCTGTTCCTTGTGGACTTGGTGCCCGTGATACGCTACGCCTCGAACATAAATATGCCTTATATGGAAATGATATTGATGAGAGTACAACCCCACTTGAGGCAGGCCTTTCTTGGTTAACCAAACTTCAAAAAGAGCACTTTATTGGCAAAGAAGCTTTGGTGAAGCAAAAAGCCGAAGGCATTCCTCGTTTTTTGGTTGCGTTTAAGATGGCAGGTCGAGCGATTGCTCGTCAAGGCTACAATATTGTGAATGAAGCCGGTGAAACCATTGGCCGAGTGACCAGTGGTACAAAGTCTCCTAGTTTTGGGGTAGCGATTGGCATGGGCTATGTGCCCTATGATATGCGAAAAGCAGGCACGCCACTTAAGATCCAAGTTCGAAAATCAATCGAGGATGCCGAAGTGGTTCGATTGCCACTCAAGAACGACTGAAAATGAACATGATTTAAGGATGCTTTAAGGTGGGGTGGGATATATTCAATCAGTGATCAGAAATAAGAAAAAATACTGAGATTCTGTTCTTAATTCATTTCTTAACCGTTTAAGATATACTCGAGAGTTTGGGAATAGTTTTAGACATCGCAAAGTTCTTGTAAACATGTACTTAGTCGTTTTATTCATTAATCAATAAAAGCTCATTCTTATCACCTTTAAAGGATCACCAATGAACAACAAGTTTGCCCTACGTAATTACAAAGGAGAGCCCCAGCAGTTTTACTTGGTTGATAGCCAAGCTGTTCGCTATGATGATGTTGTTTTAGAGTCAACGCCCTCTCATCATATCTTTGTGGTTGATGCCTCAGGCTCCATGATTGAAGATATGGCTGAAATGAAAGCCATGATTGAAAAGCTTTTTGTTCTTGAGGAATATCACGATGCGGACACTTTGTTTTCATTACTTTCTTATGCTTCTGAAGGTGATTTGATCGTCCATTTCTCTAGAGTTAAGGTCAGTCAGCTTAACCAGGCGAATTCACAGGAACTACAGGCGGTCAAGGCCTTGGAAACCCGTGGGGCAACCTGCATGAGTCAAGCTTTGGAACAGGCTTTAAGTCTAGTCCAAGAGGATGAGCTGACCTGTATTTCTTTACACTCCGATGGGTATGCAAATGATAGTAGTGTGCATAGTGAGCACAGTCGGCTAGATGAACTGATCAGTAAGGTTGAGCAATATGATCATGTATTTGTGAACACCTTTGCTTATCGCTCTAATGCCGATTTTAAATTACTAAGCAAAATCGCAAATTCTCTAAGTGGTCGCTGTTTACAAGCTGATCATATTAAAGATATTTTTGACGCTTTAAGAAACTCAACAAACACCCTAGTAAAAACACAATCTCATACCTACTTTAGCAGTATTGATGACTATGATTTCCAAGTCTTTGTCAGCAAAGAGGCCCAACGGATTAATGGTACAGATGGGGACTTAAAAGTTCGTGGTGTACCTGCTGATGCTGAACAGTTGATTTATCGATATAAAGAGATATCGGAAGCTGACTATCAAGCTTCATCAGCCCCGGAATGTGGTTTGGCTCAAGAAGGCCTCAAAGCGGTGGCTGCCTTTGCCAAGGCCCAGCTGACACTTGGACAGCTTAATATGGCCAAATATGCCTTAGTGAGTATGAAAGCCCCCAAGCTTTTAGAACGGCATGCTAAAGCACTTACCAATGAGCAAATCCTTTATTTTTCTAATACACTTGAGCAGATCGCGTTTAATGACTTGCCAAGTGATGAGGCGCGAAGCCAAAGCTTTGGTTTTGATACGTCAGCCGCCTCTTTGATGAGTATTCTTCAGTTGCTTGGGCGTCATGCCTCTCATGTTAAAGTTGATTTAAAAGCCCTGCTTCAAAACTATCAACGCGCCTCTATCCATCGAATTGAAGGGACGCGTGATGAAGAAGGTAAACTCATAGAGCCTTGGCTTGATACCAAAGTGATTGGTGATGCGGATCGTGCGCAATTACTTTCTATTGCCATCAATCGAAATGATGCGGAAGTTGACCTAAATCTTGCCCAAGAGGTTGAGCTGATCAACCGAGAAAGCCAAGACTCCATTACTGAAGTCGAAGGCATTGATCTTAAGGGTAAGCTTAAAACCATTCGATCTTACAAGTTGGTGACCGGTGGTATTTTAAGTGTACCGAGCTTAAGCTTAAAGCTTGAAAGTAAGCTTGCTCATCGTCAACTGGTTGAACTTGGTGTACTTGAGGGCGAATACAAGCCCAAAGAGCTTTATACGATCAACTTGAGTCACAGGCCTTTGGTCGACTATGGATTTAAGCTAGATGGCCTTAAAGAAGCCTTTGATCGCTTGTGTCGCTACAAGGTGCTTAGGTCCATGTTTAATGCTCTACTTAAGAATACCTCAATAGATTATACCACAGAGCAACTCAAGGCCTTGCAGGAGCATTATATTACGCCTCAGCTTAATTTAAGTATGCCAACCACTCCGGTCTTTGCAGACCTAGATCAAGCGATTACAGAGGGGCTTGTCGATGCCCGTACTGTCTATAAGATTGATGTGGGCAGTACAAGTATTCTAAATCTAAGTAAGTTCAAGTCGGCCAATGCTTACTTAGCTAGACGCTTTAAGATTTTTATTAATCAAAGCGAAGCGGAAAAGCCTGGTTTAAACCTGTGGTGGAGTCAAGGTTTTAAAGCAAGCATCAAGTCCCTTAGTGCTAGAACTAAACTCGATGAAACCGATGCGATCATGATGCCATTATTTGAAGACTTTTTGGAGCTTGGTTCAGAGGGAGTCATTTGTGACATTCTTAAAGAAGCCGGCGCTGATGATGAGCTGTTGGCTCAGTTTAAAGCCTTTCAAGCACGTACTCTCAGCGATGATGATGCTGAACTTGTTTTGTATCGTTTAAAGTCTTTGATTAAAAGAAGCGCTAAGCAGCTTTATGAGCAAGTCATCTGTCCTTTGGTGTTCTATATCGGTGCTACCGGAGTGTTACCAGATATGATCGATTGTGAAATCATGGATTCTGAAACAGTGGAAGCACGTTATCCAAGCTTGAAAATAGTTAAGGCTGACCGCGAAAAGACCTTTTATCAGCTTGGTGACAGCTTGATTTCAGTTTACCCTCAAAGCGAATACTTTAGTGTGAGATCATAAAGCTCAAACGGCAAGGGCTCACTAAAAGTGCTTCTGAACATGAGGTTTTGATAAACAAGGCTCACTGTTGTGCTCATGCTTGAGTCTAATTAAGGTTACTTGTTTACAAACTAGTTAAATGTATAAGTTAAAAGCAAAGTTAATAACTAATAACTAGGTCAAAAATTAAGTAATTCTTTCATAATCTAACCAAGGCCAATCCCAATGTTACATCCACATGAAATTAAAGCGACTAAGCTGAGAGCGACATTTAACAAGCTGATCAAACAATACCCAGAGCCAAGTTCAAGCGAGCATATTGATTTGGTAAAGCTGATTAACGAGTTGAGTGTTTTGGGCTTTCCTCTTTTTGTGAAAGCGGTTGAGGGGGTACTGAACACCAAAGGTGTGCAAAAGTTTATTAGTCCGGCCTTACGAGCGGTTTTAAAGCGAGCTTGTTCCGAGGTACAAAGCAAGGGGCCAGACATAGAGCTGGTGTTTGGCAATCAAGTATATGGTATCGCGGAAGAAGAACACTTATTAAGACAGCTAAAAGAACTGATTGAAGAGACGAAGTTGCTTCATGCCTTCAAAGACTTAAGCGATATTGAGCGATTGCGAAGCTCACTGTGGATTGTGGCCACACCTTGGCTATTAAAAAAGGCCCATAATGAGCGTAATCAGCGCTTAAGGCGCTTGTTGATCAATGCTTCAGTCCAAATGGGGGAGAGTTTAGGTACTAACGCAGAACGATATGAAGATGAATGCTTTGATATTTTATCGGGTGTTGTGCGTGATTGTTATTTAGCGGGTGGCGAGCTTGATTTAAGTGACTTAAGCGATCAG
>CAKZRU010000095.1 GCA_937146725.1 uncultured Myxococcales bacterium | reverse complement strand
TAGTCGTTGTGAATGGATTTATTACGGTGAAACCAAGATAAAATCCATAATTTGATAGTAAACCTTGATTGCGATAGCCCAATTTAAATTGATACCCTTGAGCTAAAGCATACCCAGTGGTGAGCTGAGAGTTTGAATCAGGGATATCTAACATAGTCACATTTGAAAAAAGGTAAGAGCCTTGGAGTACATAGGAGCGCCAAATGCTATTGTTTAGTACAATTTCTGCTCCTAAACCAATATGCGGACCAATTTTTCCATCATAGATAGTATCATCATCACCACGCAATCCAGTATGATTATCACTACTATATTCAACATTGAGCAAGGCTCTAAATCTTGTATTTAGATTGATCAGTGCTTGGACTCTTCCTATCAGTTGGTAGATTTCATACCAGTTGAACCCAAATGCCAATTCGAGGCGTAAGTCAGTGTAATACTCCCAAAAACCTATGACTTTATTCGATGATTTACTATCAATTTTTTGTTCTTTGTTGATCAAATCAGAAGGAGCTGCAAATCCAAGGATCTCTTGTTCTTCCTCATACTCAACCTTGACATTGTCTTCTTGTTGCTTTGAAACAACTGTCTTCTTCTGAATTGTGCAGTCGTTATAAGCCTGTTGAGGGAACGTATCCGGAAAGCGGGAGAAATACCTGAGTTTACTGATTACACCAGAAGCATAAAGATCTGAGCCACTCAGAGTCAAGTGATCGGCAATATGACTATATTCTGCTATTTCCATCCCCCCTAACAATAAAGTGATTGGTAAAGAAAGCACCAAGAAATACCCATTAGAGATCGTCGCTAAACTAGTCAAAAATACTGGAGTAAATACACTAGCTTGAGGTTTTTTGTAGTGCTCTTTAAGGATAAAGCTGACAACATCTGAGTTTTCAATTTGTATAGGACACTGAGAGTCTGTGCCCTTGAGTAACATACGCTTGTAGCTAATATGTAGTAATTCACCAGAAGTAAGACAGATCTGCTCGGCACAGTAGTTACTTACAACTATGTTTTTACCCTTCACTGATGGCTTTTTATGAGGATAAAGTAAGCGACTATCTTTGACTTTTGTAGTGGTCAATCTCCTAAGCGGAGAACGGCAGCTTAAGCAAAAAAGAGTACTTAGGATAAGTATTCCCAAATGGGCTATAATCAGTGGCCTGTTTAAACATTTATACACACCAAAGTTCTTATACCTATTCATTGCTTGTTCCAGTCATCCTAAAGCGACTATTCCAAAATCCTTTCTCAATATTGGGTTCAAGTTTTTTGTATCTTGGGGCTAATTTTTTAAGTCCAGCACTTGGATCGATTAAAAAGTCTATAAAAGCAGCCTCATTTTGTTCTTTGAGCCAAGAAGGCTGCTGCCATTCCACGTAATGTCCTGTCGAATCTAGGAAATAACGACTCTGCTCTGTGCCTTTAGGGTCCGAATAGTCAATATAAAATAGATCCCCAGGATAAGTGACTAAGTATTCTTTAGGTTCTTTGAGTAACTCCAAAAGTTGATCTCTAGTTTGTCCTTGTTGATTACGAACCACACTAGGATGTAGTAAGCGTCCTTTCTGTTCATTGCCTGCTAAGGTACTCGCAATATAATCTAATCGGAAGTTGCCTTGAGCATTGGTTAGTCTAAGAGTTAATGGACCTTGTGGTAGAGATTTGGGTAGCAAGAAAATCACTTTTTCTTGGGCTAACGGACCAATTTCGTCATAGCGACCCACTGACAACCACTGTTCTTCTCCTGATTTGTTAACACCATTCAAAAGCTCTACATGTAAATCTCCCAAGGCAGCACTGATTCGTTTAAAGGTTGATTTACCTACAGTGCTTTTGTTGTCGACACCGGCTTGCATCAAACTCTCTAAGTGCATCAGCCAGTCACCAGCTCTTAGGCCGAGCCAAGACCATAATTGATAAAATATATAGGTATTTAAAAGGCTGTTACGTAATGAAATGACCACTGCTGGCCTTAGATCTTTGTTCACTGTTGGATCTTGTTGACTGTGTTGATCAGCGAATTGCGCATTCCACTGTTCATACGGATTGGGTAGACTGAGAATCACATGCTCTCTATGTCCTAAGTCTTTAGAGTGAGCCGGCGCTAAATGAGCTTGATAATCGGCCTTTTTGACCTGTGCTAAGCAATTACCCGTTGCAGAACTTTGGCACTTTAAAGGCGCAAAAGATTGAGTAATAGGATATAAATGTGCTTCATCGGGCATAGGTGTATGTACCATATCTACAAAGCGCTGATCAGGTAAATCAACCGCCCATACATTCATTTGTTTAATAGCATGAGTTTCATAAGCCTCGTTCGTTAAGGTTAAGGTTACGTTTTTATGTTCAGCTGACCAACGTGTACTCACCAAAGGGTCCAAGTCTCTTGACTCTAAACTTGGTGCAATTGCATCACTAAAACCTTCAGCCAAAAGCTCTGATGATTCTAAGTCCTCTGCTTTAAGCTCTCCATTATAAATGGTTGGGCATGAGCCAAAGCAAGCCTTGGTAGCCACAATGCAAAATAAACCAACCACTGCGACTCCTACCCCAAGACCAATCAAAAGCTTGGATGTCCTTTTAAACTGTCTAGGATGAGTTGTTTCGATGAGGGTAAGTTGATCAACATTGATGATAAAGTTTCCGTGTTTGATAGGCTGTCGATCTCGATCATAAAGAACGCCGAAACCTATGATTTCTTTGCTTTTATCAGATTTGTCAAACGACCATTTATTAAGCACATATACTTGACCGTTCTTGGTGTGTAGCTTAGCAAAGTGCCCTGTTTTTAGCTTAAAGTTTTCACTGACCTTGTAATCTTTAGGGGCGATTTTTTTAGTCGCCCAATAACGATATGACACCGTTGGACTACAGCTTGATTGGATAAGAAATATACAGATTAGTCCCAAGTAGAAAATATGTTTGAGCATCAGACAAATCGTCCATTTTGATGTTTAATAATAGAAAGTTACATGTGTCTAAAGACTAAAATCTGCCACCACGTCTCCTATTGATTAGGTCGAGAGCGACAAGTGAGCGTGCCTTAATTTTGTTAAGTAAGAAAGGACTCATTTCTTTTTGGATCTGCTCGGCCGCTAAAAGAGCAGTTTCTTGAGCAAGATCTAATCCTGTAAGTCTTAGGTGGATATTAGACAAATCAATCATCTTTCGAGAGAGTGTTAAACTGCGTTGCTCAACTCGGTTTAAGGCAGCACCAACCGTCGATCTGTCTTCATTTAGTTCATCAAGAGAGAGGTCTATGGTCCTAATCGTGTCTCGAATGGCCGTTGGTGTAAGAAGACTTGTTGTGGCGAGTGAGTGGTCAAGTGAAGCGCTCTTAGCTCCTTCTGCGAGGCTAAGCTCTTTGTCTCCTGGCCGGTCCTTCATTAAAGGATCACCGATAAAAGTGAGCCGACCCAGTTTATTATCTGTGTTTCCAATATCATCCGCAGAGGCTTCACTGTTACTCGCTTGATAAGCGATCACGATTTCTTCAGCGCTGTCGAGTTGAATCTGGCTCGCAAAGTGATAGGTGAGCTTCTCTCCTGTTGAGATTTCAATTTGATCACCTTGAGCGAGATAAGCGATTGACTCCCCTTGATCATTGAGAACATCACCGATTGAAAGCGAGATCCCCTCCTCGATATAGATCGCTTCATCTGCTTTAAGCGCCTCTCCCGAAATAACCCCTCTCCCCCCATTCTCGGTATCAGTTAAGCCATCTCGCCTCTGCCAAGCGATCTCTGCTTCATTTAGGCTCCCCCCTTTAGTGACGGTAAAGTCATAAGTTGTCGGTCGCTGAGCGGCGGTGTAGAGACCACTTGATGTCACCTCACCAACATAGCCTCTCGTCTTAATCTTAATGAGATCGCCTGTCTTAAAGCCACCCACTCCGGTGAGCTTAACATCTCCCATTAACACCTCATCACCTACTTGATAGCGAATAGTGTCTGTGAGGGTGCGTTCTTCTGAATCATAGGATTGGCTTGCGTTGATCTTAATCTCATCACCTATGAGCCACTCTGCGTCATTGTAAGCGGTGATGCTCCATGTTGTTCCAACTTCAAGGTCCGTCGCTTCTGCTGCAACCGTCACAATGTCTCCGACTCTTAGAGCCTTCGCTCGAATATCTGAGTACCACTTCTCTCCTTTAGCAAAAGATGCAGAAGCAACACCGTTAGCTAGGCCAGCGACATAGCTAATTCCATTACTGAGAACCTCTCCACTCGTCACCAATCCCGAATCAATGATATCATCAGGACTATCCTGATAGTAATACACAAATTCAGCCCCACCATCGATTTCACCCGCTTCTGTGATCTCGAAGACTGCAATACGGTTCTCGGGATCGCTATAAGCGTTAAAGTTAAAGCCTATGTTGATGTCAGGGTTAGGTTTTGAACCATAGCCGAAGAGGGCTGCAGACGATCCAAATGCGATCACGACACCATCGCGTCCTTGGTCATCCTGATCATCCGCTCCCAACATCATATTTCTATTTGTCACGAGCATATCATCATAGCTCTGAACCAAGGTTCTCTCTCGAGTCTCCGAATCAACGTCGTAGACATTGACCACAATATCAATGGGGTTTTGCGATGTTAGAGGTCCATCTTCTTGAACGACGATGTCATACTGTCGATCAGCCTCATTCGTAAATACCCCCCTCCTCATCAGATGATAGTATGAGTAACTATAATCATAGAAGAAGTTAGGGGTTGCGGGAGGAGATGAGATCATTCGACCGGAGTCAAACTGAATAGGAAAGCGGAAGGAGAGTCCTGCGAG
>CAKZRU010000094.1 GCA_937146725.1 uncultured Myxococcales bacterium | reverse complement strand
ATTGATTCCTTGTTAAAGAAGGCTTGGCAGATCATCGAAAATAGTGAACCGGACTATATAGCTATCACAAACCTATACAAGATAGGGGATTTGAGGAAATTATGAAAACAGCCTTCTCTACAACTCTTGCTCTTATTGATTTCAGGACGAGTCAGTTCTTTGAATGGTCTCAGTCTGAGGGGACTTATCTACCGGGAAACCCTCATTTCTACTCTGGTGTTTATCCGACCACCACACTCATCTTCACTCCAGATAATCAGGTATTAACCCATGTTACAGAAAACGTCGGCTTCAATATCCAAGCTGACCCACGATGTGAAAGCTCTACTCCATATGCTGGTGAGGGGTGGTACGCGTGTGATAACACGGCACAAGACGCTCTTGGACGACCGCTCGAGTTGAGAATTGTGAGGATTTATTCACCCAATCGAGGTATGCTCACGGTCACAAATCACTCGGAGGGAGATCTCACCTACACCATCCCTTGGACCAACCATGGACCTCAAAGCGGTGGGGCAGGTGCCTATGGGGTACTGCCTCGCTGTGAAGGAACTGATTGTCCCAACTACATGGGGGTATATGGTTACGTCTTCTCTATCCCTACACAAGCTGAGATCAGCCTCAGCTTCGAGGTCGTCTTGAGCGATGAAGACGTACTCTCTGACCTCTTTGTTCTCGAGTATTCAGAGGAACAAATGACCCCAATCACCGAGATCACCATCCGCTCGATTCAAGGAACAGGGTTGATGGACAGAGATCAATCTTGCATCATCTCCTCGGGTCACAGTCGAGCCTTAATCACCCCTTTCGGACCAGTGAATGGAGCTGCGGGTGCTTGGTATCGTGAATGTGGTCATGCTTGGCCGCTCAAACATTCACTCCAAGAGCTGATCGATCGCTCTTATCAAGGAGAAGATCCTCCTCCGGGTGGGGGAGATGGTGGAACTCCTGCGGTCATTGACCTTGAGGCGACACCTCCTTCTTCATCTCCTTGGAGTACGCGTGCTCATCCGGACCCTTCGCGAGTGCTTAGCCTCTACTCCTCCATCCCCGATTATCAAGACTCGCTTAGTGATGCAGATCAATGCCGAGGTAGCTCACCATGCGCTTGGCCAACGTGGGGAGCAGGCCAAGATCAATGTACTCCCTGCGATATCACTTGGATTCCTGGATGGTCCCAACAACTTTCCTTTGAGTTCGAGCATCAGCTACCCGAAGGCTCCACGCAGCTCCCAAGTGACAAGATCTTACGGATTGAGACATCAACGCACTGGTTCACAATCTTCGAGATGCCTCCAAACGCAACCCTAGACTTAACCGAGTATGACGTGTTGCATTTTGAGATATGGACACCCGGTGTAACTCACTTGAGCATCAAAATGCGTGATTTTGGTCCAAATCAGAGGTGGGATGCCGATGTGGACGATGTCGACGGTATCAAGTTCTTTGCCTTTGACGATAATCTAATCCCACTGCAATGGAGCGTCCTAGAGGTACGGCTAGATGAGCTGTTCCCACCAAACTCTGCTCGCAATATCGGTTATTTGGTGATTGACAACCTCTCTCCGAACCTAATGGGGATGCCGATCTATCTCAGCAATCTCTACTTTTTCAGTCAAGACTTGGAATGATTAAGTCAATTAAGTAGGGGGAACTTTCACACCCTAATCATCATCAAGGTAGCTAAGGTATCTAAAGCTAAAGGGTATCAGCAAAATATTTTAACCCAAAAAAACGGTCAATTTTGACCACGTTTGAACTTTTTTCTCCAAATCGCGCAACAAGGCCAATTTTTTGGCGAGAAGGTATATGAACCCTTTGACTCTAAAAGGAGTACCTATGCCTTCTCACTTACGTTTTCAGTCTCAGAAATGGGCAACGCATCACGTTGTATCCCGTTGCCTACAAGGTTTTACCTTTCTTAAACCAACTCGAGTAATCAGGGCAACTACTAAAGGTGTACTTGGCTATGCCTTGAATAAATATGAAGGGGTTATTCAACTTCATCATTACGTCTTCTTAAGTAATCACTTCCATCTGATTATTAGTGCTGAAACTAGCAGAGACTTGGCTGATTTTATGTGTTTCTTTAAAGGTAATCTCGCCAGAGAACTCTTCCCTGTAAGTTGGTTGCATGAATACTTCATCAAAAGACCGCTGTTGTATGAGTCATTGATTAGATGTATTTTTATTTATGCAACAAAGCCTGTGTGCCGTGAAAGCACGAAGTTTAAAAAGGAAATCAGAAATGAAAACCTTAGATTCAAGGAAGAATCAAAACCGAGAGCTATGCTCTACAAGAGATGAAGGTAGGCCCTTCGGGATCGGGTTACAGGATCAGGTCTCAAACCACCTAAGAGTCATGTGTATTAAGAGTGCATGTGGGGAGCGTTTTAGGAAAAGGTGGAGCAAAAGACTCCATCAGGTGTGTGCTGAGAAGACGAACGAAAGTGAACCTCCGATGCAGCGTCGAAAGTGCAAAGATGTCATCGAAACCAAGCTCTTGGCGTTAGCTTGGGATAAAGCTTGGGAGTTACCTGTTTACTGCCCAAGTGGTGACCGGCGTAGAGGAGGCGTGAGCTCAGATATAGGCTCTTGTAGGGAACACGGGAACCTGTCGTTTCGATGTCAAGGGAGACCCTCAAGTGAAAGACTCATGAGAGGTAGAGTACCAATACGAAGCACAGGGGCGGATCAGCTCGTAGTAGTGACGAAGTTCAGTAATGCGAATGGAGCGAAGGGGCTGAATGATTCAGTACTCATGTCAAGCCAACTAGAAATAGGAAGAGCAAGACGATGAGTACAAAAGCAAAGGTTTATTTCATCGCTGAACAAGCAGTGAGAGAAGCGTTTAAAAGGGTAAAGAGAAACCGTGGAGCTGAAGGAATTGACAAGGTAAGTCTTGAAGACTTCGAAAAGAATCTTGAAGGGAATCTCTACAAGATTTGGAACCGAATGTCTTCAGGCAGTTACTTCCCTCCTCCTGTGAAGCAAGTTGAGATACCAAAGGAGAATAAGCAGGTCAGAAAACTAGGGATACCCACAGTGGCAGATCGGGTCGCACAAATGGTGACTAAACTGTATCTTGAACCCAATATAGAACCAAAATTCCATGAGGATTCATATGGATACAGACCAAATAAGTCAGCATTAGATGCCGTTCAAACCGCTAAAAAGAGGTGCTGGCAATCACCATGGGCAGTGGATTTAGATATCAAAGGCTTCTTTGATAACTTAAACCACGAACTGATGATGAAAGCAGTCCGATTTCATTGTAAAATACCATGGATTCTCCTGTACATTGAAAGGTGGTTAAAAGCTCCGATCAAAACAACAGAAAACGACATGGTCTATCCGGAAAAAGGATCACCTCAAGGTAGTGTAATCAGTCCTTTATTAGCAAATCTATTTATGCATTATGCATTTGACGAGTGGATGAGAAGATTATATCCAAACATCCCCTTTGAAAGATATGCTGATGACATTGTGTTACATTGCAAGAGCAGAAAACAAGCTCAGATGATCTTAAATGCGATCAGGAAACGTCTTTTAGAGTGTAGTCTTGAACTACACCCTCAAAAGACAAAGATTGTTTACTGCTTAAATGGAACAAACAAAGTAAGTGGCATAGCCATTTGCTTTGATTTTCTTGGTTTCACCTTCCAACCTCGTGGTGCGATGAATCGTAGTGGTCATCTCTTTGTTGGCTTTCTACCCGGAATGAGTAGAAAGGCAAAAAGGAAGGCTTACGAAACCATGAGGTCTTGGTCTCTGACAACTTTAAAACTACAATGGTCTATCAACGAGATCGCCAGGTTAATCAATCCTTGCATTCGTGGATGGGTGAACTACTTCGGTAAAGGATATAAGGAGCCTCTAAGGCTACTCCTTGACGATGTAAATCGCTTACTTACCCGTTGGGCAAGAAAACGATACAAACGCTTTAAACGAAGTTTGTTCCAAGCTCGCCAATGGCTCAGAAGGATTTCTGAAAGAGATCCTAATCTGTTCTATATGTGGAGCTTAGATGTTAAACCTTAACTTGAATCATAGGAGCCGTATGAGGCGAGAGTTTCACGTACGGTTCTGTGAGAGGTGGGGGGGGAAGTTCCCCCTGCCTACTCGACATACTTTGCTGTTTCTTTATTCGTCCCTTTGTTCGGTTGCTCATCGCTATTCAACTTTACCTAAACTGATGAGAGGTAAACAACTTAACTGATTAATATTTTACTTTTTGCTTATATCCGCATTCTCAATGATCACTATATAACTATATCCTGCGCCAAAGTCTTTGTTGGTCACCATGGTTCCTTTGACAACGACGTTGTCTCCAACTGCAACATTCGCGTCTGTTGTCACAGTGATATCATGGTTTTTATTTGCAGCTGTTCCTGAACCATCTTGAATATGTAGCCAGTTCTTCCCCATGATCCCAGCGTTAAACTTTACGACCTTCCCCCTAAAAACAACCTGTTTGCCCGAGAGGGCATTTGACTGGGCAAAAAGCTGTTCAACAGAATATTCACCGTTTGCAATATTAGGTAGTTTGTTATTCGATGGTTTGACTTGAGTCTCTGTATTGGTTTTTTGAGTGTTTTGTGCTGATTGTGGCTTTCCAAGCACTTGAAAAGCGGTTGTAAAGTAAATTGTTTTAAAGGTTCGGTTAAACGTAGGGCTCTTGAACCCTTTCATGATAGTCCCTTGGTTAAATGTAACAGTCTGTCCTTTGGACAAAGATGTTTTAGGGCCTGCTGCCCACAGGATTTGTCCATCAGGTGACTTTACGCTGACATAAGTGTAACCACTTGCATTCATCGTCTCAACAACCACACCACTCATCATCTTTGATGGCTTCGCTGTAGAGTTAAAAGAGGTTGGGTTTGCTTCGGCATTTGAGTACATCGCGAAACCAAGGACCATAACTACTAGTGAACGATAAATTAAACTCATTATTTCTCCGTATTAGCTTACTATTTGCTGTCATTGCTTATGTTATTTATTTCAGAGACGTTGATCGGATCATTTCAACAACCTAAAAACGCATCCAAGTCAAGATCACTGATCCATTGATGGACAGTAAAGTTTCCAAAAGAAAGCTCTTATAAGCTATGGAACTCAGTATTTACAGAACTCAAAATACAATACGAGCGATATCGGCGACAGCGTCTGTTTCGGCAAGAAGAGCATCAAACTCTTGGATTTCTTCTTGCTCGGTTCCGGCATATTTAATGACGGTCACATGGACAAAGGTTTCTGCTTCTAGTCGATTACCATTATTGCCATAGTAGTGTGCTTGAATAAAGTATTCGCCTGCATCGGCATCGGCTTGGGCAAAGCGCTCTGGGCCAAAGCCTTGTACAATATCATCTAGTAAAAGTCCGCCACGGCCGTTATTGGGCTCGGCATAGTAGCATTTAACGCCATTTGGATCGGTGACCCATAAATCAATGTCAACATTATCGGTGTTCCAAGAAAGAATGACGCGTAAATCTTCGTTGTGGTTGGGTAGGTTTAAGTTCCGGGCTCTTTGGCTAAGTCTAGCCGCCAATGAATGCCCACGGCGTGCAAGTTGACGAATAAATAAACTGTATTCTTCGGCGATAAGAACAGTGATTTGCTGAAAACGGCTATCCCATTGACCACGAGCGGCGATATCATAAAGTAAGGCAGCGAGCTCAGGGCGTTCATCACGACTCACATAGGCAAGATCTCGGTAAGATTGTGGTTCATACGGACGACGACGTAGCACTTCGGTAAAGAGTTCGGCCGAAAGTCCTGTAAGGCCCCAAGTATATAAGCGATAGGCGACCAAGCGTAGGGCGACCGCGTTGGCACTATCATTTTCGACTATGCTTGAAAGCGCTCTAGCCGCCGCAGCAGTGAAACCATCAGCAAAGCGTTGCTCGGCTTCGGTCATGTAAATACCATAATCCGCCGAGGCTCTTTGGTTGTTGCTATAGTCAGTTCCACGTACAGCAGTATGCTCATAAGCCACAGTTGGTAAGCTAACTTCGTAAAGATTTAAGCCAAGTTCAGCAAGAATGCTTTCTAAGTCAACACCGGTTGCATCTTGAATCTGAGGATTGATCCCTTGTAAAACCTGTTCGATTAAAGGCATATACAAAGTGCCTGCGTTCATCGCTTGTTCTAAGTAAGTAACCAATGAGTCAATGCCGGCCAAGGTTTCTTCCCAAATTGTCATTAAGTCATAACGCTCATACTCAGCATCACTTTCCAAAACCAGCAAAACCACCTCTTTGGTTAAGATTGTATAGCGCTGAGCTAAGGCATAAATAAGCTCTTGTAATTGTGGCTGGCCACTTTCTGATAACAAAGACACAAGTAATTCCGCCCAAGCTCTAGGTGCCAAAGAATGATCCGCTTGGCGATTAAGCTCGATGGGGTAAGTGAGTTCATGATCTTGCTGTCCGTCATTCAGAATGATCTTAAGCTGGGCTTGGCCATTTGTTTGGATTTGACCGGCAAACTTTAACTCACTGCCATTAAAAACATCACCACCCTTGTGGGTATAAACAAGGTCATGCACAGTGGCCGGTTGATCACCCAAGCCTTCAACGCTCATTTCACTCAGGCGAAGTCGCGCTGCTTTATGGGCGGTTGCACAGCTAGGAAGGCTATCCATGCTTAGGCAACTAAAAACGGCACCGTTCTTGGTTAAGCGACGATACAAGGATAGATTTTCGGCGCCCACACCGGTACGATAAGCAAAAACTCGGTTCACACGGCTCAGTTGTAAAGCGATTTGGTCGACAGCTTGCGTACCCCAGTTAATCGCACCATCACTGAGTAAAAAGAGATCACTTCCTTGACCCAACCAATCCGCTGCTTCAATCGCTTGGGTCACCGACTCAAAACGAGTGGCGCCTTCAAGTAAGATTTGGTCAACTTCACCAAGGATCATTTCTCGTTGTTCAGCGGTGTTGGGCACAAAGCCACTGGTCAACCATTCCGCCCCCAAGTCAAAGCTTAGTACTGCAAATTGGGTAATCTCCGAATTTTGACTTAGGATTTCGGCAAGGAGTTGGCGGTTGATCCCAAAGCGTGTGGGCTGAGAGGAAAGCGAGGTATCAAGCACAAAAAGAGCACGATTGGCACTCGCTTGCTCACCACTTACCAAGCTGTCTAAGCCTTCTAATTTGATACGTCCACTAAAGGCTTGTAGTGCTTCATCTTCACCCACAACTAATTCCAAGTTGCCACTAGTAGGCAAGCGTAAGCGAACGATTCCACCCGGCCCCATTCCCTCTTGTTCTCCATGCCAAGCTCGGCCAGCAATCTGGATTTCACCTGTACCATTTCCATTGCCCTCGTCAGGATTCATCTCAGCTTCTTCAGAACTCATCTCAGGATCGGTCCAAGCTGATAAAGGTAAGGATGATTCGATTTCTGCATGAGCTTCTTGCTCATCTTGTACTAGCAACTGAAATGAAAGCTGGGCAAGTTCGTCCTCGGGAAAGGGAAAGGTATAAACTAATTCATCGCCTAGCCGAGCTAAGTCTTCGTCATAGGCAAAAACAATGCGTGTATACCCCTGGGCCGGAATAGGGAAAACTCTAGCTTGAAACTGATTTGGACTAGACTGCTCTACCAAGGCCGGATCTATGTTTTGACGAGTAGTATCCTCATAAGCTTCTCGGCCATCAGCTTGGGCAACCACTCGGCCCATGCGCAGTTCTCCCCAAGTCTCTTCATCAACACCAATAAGATTAACTAACTCTTCGGTTGAGAGGGCAAAAAGTGTTCTAGATTCGGTATCATCAATGCCTTCTCTAGCCACTTGATTCGCTAATTGATCAAAGTCTCCATGCACCCGTCCCATATACAGCGCATAATGAGATACGGACGCACCTACGGGTAATGAATACTTAAAAGTGCCTTCAAGATCACGCTCATAAGGACTATAAAAGATCTGATCTACAACCGTACGCGCTCGGTGACCTTCTACCTTGGTGATCACCCTTTGGGTATGCAGTTGTAATTCATTACCGCCGCCAACATCGACAGTACTTTGTCGTTGAGCGGCTTCGCTTTCTTGCCAAGTTTGACTTGATGATTCATCAGCGTCTTCATCAGCGACTTCACTACTACCCGGACTCACACCTTGGTCCATATTTGCTGACCCATCTTCATAATCTCCGTTCGAGTCACCAGGAATAAACTCGGTTCCCGCCGCTTCACTAGTAGCATCATTACGAGCAGGGTCTTGCGGATTACTTTGATCTGTGCCCGCTTGATTTACCTGTTCTTCGGCCGCTCTACTGTCAGCAAGATTATCGTTTTCCTCGTGGCAAGCGAACAAGCTTAAGCATAAGCAAAAAATACAGAATAAATATGTATTTGATGTCGTAATTGTTGTGTTTGGTCTATGCATTTTAGATCTCCTTAATATTGAGTCAGTTAATAAATTAGCATAGATCGTGCCAAGTTTAATGGTCTCTTTCCCCATGCATAAATCAACCAACATATAACAATAAATACAATTACTTAAGGCTGCAAACTTGAGTATAACAGTTTGCTTTACTAAGAGTAATCTCTTGACTTGTTACCCAAAGATCACTGTGTATAACTCTGCTGTGAATCTAAATTTACTGCTTGATCAAATCGCATAGAAGTAGACTGTAACCAATGCCCCAAATTAGCTTGAAAACCAATTGGACTCTTTTGCTTTCTGGGCCGCTCCTGTTTCTTTTGTGCATCCCTAGTTTAGCGCTATTAGCACACATACCTCACCTTGCTTGGTTATGGAATGAGGGTCAAGTAAGCTCAATGAGCGCTTTGCGTATTAGTTTGGAAAGCAGCGGCTTGACGACTCTATTGACTTTGATTTTTGGTACGCCACTCGCTTGGTTTTTAGCTCAAAACACACAAAGGACTACACAGAGCAATAAACGTGTAAGAGGGCTTATTGCAATCTTGGTCATGACGCCCTTAGTGTTACCGCCATCTATTGTAGGGCTGACATTATTAAGCACTCTCAACCCAAACTCTTGGCTTGGTCAACATATCCCATTTTTAGGAAGTATTGCCTTTTCATGGTGGGCTGTTATTGCCGCTCAACTGACGGTCGCTTCTCCGCTATATATTATGGGGGCAAGTGCAGTATTTAAACAGATTTCTCCGGAGTTGATCGAAATGGCACAAAGCTTGGGGGCTAGTCCTTGGCAATGCTGGCGTCGAGTTGTTCTTCCTATGGTACTTCCAGGCTTGCTAGTCGCTTTATCTCTGTCTTGGGCACGGGCGATTGGTGAGTTTGGAGCGACCTTACTTTTTGCAGGTCACTTACCTGGAATCACTCAAACCGTGCCCTTGGCCATTTATCTAGAACTCGATCATGGTACTTTAGGCGCTCTGGCTTTGGCCTTGGGCCTACTTGCTTATATGCTACCCATTCTTGGCCTTAGTTCTTGGCTAGGACGAAGCCCTTGGCGGGTATAGAACTTGGCTCGAATTACGTATTCTATTCAATGCGCTACTTGAGTATGGTTCAGCTAAAGCAAGATCGTGGGCTGAGCCTCTAAAATAGCTAGGCATTCCACCTCGTGCAAGACCAAACGGCCTTTGGCATTAAACTCTAACATCCGTTTTTGAGCTAATTTTCCTCCACCGGCAACCAATACCTCGGCTCGTTCTGGATCCACAGTTATTAATACCCCTCGTGAACTTAAACGCTTCGATAAAACCTTTTGCGTTAAGCTAAAGCGTCCTACAAGTAATACAGACTTACCATATAATTCATTCCAGCGTTCTTCGCTTTGCTCGATTTGATGTACTTCGATTTCTCGGGCCTCAATTAAGGCTTCGGCTTCCTTGCTTTCTAAAACGACTGCCCCAACTCCTCTGACACGTTGACGTATTTGATCTAATTTTTCTAACTTAAGCTTACTTGGCCTTGTTTCACGGGGTAAAACCATAATCACCACGCTGGCTTCCGCTTCCTCAAGCGTCAACTTAACGCCCAAAGCCTCTAGTCGAATGGCCCAAGCGCGTCGTGGAGAACCGCCCACGCACGCCAAGTACACCGGTCCCTGTTGTAGATGAGCCCAAGATGCCTGCTCGGCTGAAACCAAGCGATCGGCCGGAATGACTCCTCGACGTTCAATCCTCACCACTCTAAAACCCACAAACTGGCTTGACCACGTTTCTAAGCCATCAGCCCGCGTAAAGACTCGACAAGCCTGAGAGTTGGTTGCCCAACTTCCACCTCGCCTTACTCGACTTGGACTTGTTTGTTTTTGGGATTTGACCTCTACACAGGGATCACTAAAAACGCCCACTCGCTTACGATAGGCTTCTTCTAAAAAGTAGTCTTCACACCATTCCCAAACATTGCCACAAAAATCAAAAAGACCCCAAGCATTGGCATTTTTTTCGGCCACCTCATGCGGTTTTTGCTCACTATCCTCAATAGACCAACAAACTTGGTCCGGGCGATTAGAGCCGGCATATATGCGATCCAAACCGCCTTTAGCTAAGTGCTCCCATTCCGCTTCAGTAGGCAACCTAAAGCCACTGGCTGCTCGATTTCGAGAAACACGACCATCCTCTGCAATATGGTACACCGGACTTAAACCCAAACGCTTACTCAGACGATTACAAAACTGAATAGCATTCTGCCATGACACAGAATCGACCGGATAATTACCATTTCGATGCACACTTGGGTTATCGCCCATGATTTCTTGCCAAAGCGCTTGAGTGACCGTGGTTTCAGAACACCATAATGGACCGGTAATCTTCACTTGATGAGCGGGCGTTTCCCAATCTCGTCCCACACCTAAGGGCGCACCAATCCATGAGACGCCTCCGGGACATAGGCGCTCGTTGAAGCGTATTTCTCCCAAATCGCATTGATATTGATCACCAACGCGCCAGCCATCAGCACTAGAGCGCCTAAGCCAATCTTTGGTCGCTGCAACTTGGACTTCCCATAGAAAAAAGTCATCTTCAGAGATCGGCCTTAGAGCTAGTTCGCGCCAACCTTCCGAACCAAGTAAGCTAAATAAAGCGCGTCGCTCGATCAATTCTACAAAGGAAAGCGCGGCCTTACCCTCAAGATCAACAAGTTCACTTTCGGCACCGGATAGAGACAGAAGTGGCGAGCGATAAAAGACCTGTTCATCCGTAATATCCACCGCTTTGATTTGGCATTGAACCCCCAATGAAATCAATGAGCTAGGTTCTTTACCTTCTTCATAAAGCTCCGCTTGAAAAACATGTCGCTCATCCGGATCCAAGTCCTCTAAGCGCTCTCGAGTGATTCTTTGATTAAGTGTGGATAAAACAGTAATTTCAACCTGCTCAAAGGTAAAGTCACCTTTATGAATCAAGGCCACATCAACGCAGTTGCCACTCGCCCAAGAAATCGCTAGAGAGACCTGTAAGTCCTGATTATCATCAGAGCCATTTAAGGCTTCCATAAGACGTTCATGTACACTGTCTGAAATAAAAAGTTTTTCTCTAAGTTTCAAGCACTGTTGAGCGCCTTTTTCAGAAAGCACTCCATCGCTAGTCAGTTTTTCAAAAGCTCGCTCATACTTTTGGACGGCCTTGGCTTGATCATACAGTTCTAGGCTTTCATCACAGGCTTCACACTTGGGTGAGCCCGCTTGATTTTCATGATCACAAACGGGGCAACGCATGCGCTCTATATCCTTTGCTTGGGACGCTTTAGTTTATTTAAGGGACTCTCTAAAACGAAAACGATTTCTAAGAAGCTTTTTACAACCATATCTCTCTATTGAACAGAAGTATCTGTGCGATCCAAAACAAGATCCCTTTGCTCAATGATGCACATCAAGATATAGATTCAAGACTTAACCTTGACGAGTTCATTATCTATTCACCTTATATTTGATATAGCAATCCACAAGCGAGACATTATGAAAGTACTTATTATTGGAGCAACTTCAGCCGTTGCTAAACAGTTTGCTCGGCTCAGAGCAGAGCAAGGAGACCAACTTTATTTAATCGCTAGAAACGAAAGCAAGCTTCAAGAGTTTAGCCAAGATCTAGGTGCTTGTGTGGTTGGGTCTTCTTGCTTTAACTTTATTGAAACCGAACAGGCTCAAAGTGAGATTGTCAAGGCGCAGCAAAGCCTAGGACAAATCGATCTTGTGTTATTTGCCCATGGCTTATTACCCACACAAGCTCAAACAGAAACCGAGCTTGAAGCGATGCTACAAACTTTTTCGGTGAACTTAGTCAGTGTGATTGCCCTTTTAAATCCTTTACATCTTCTTTTACAAGCCCAAGCAAGCCCAGCAAAAATCGCTGTGATTACCTCGGTTGCCGGTGATCGCGGTCGACCGAGAAACTTTACCTATGGCGCGGCCAAAGGCGGACTTGGTTTGTATTTAGAAGGCTTGCGTTCCAAGTATATCTGTTCAGGCATTGAACTATACAATATAAAGCTTGGTCCAACAGATACTCCCATGACAGTAGACCATGAAAAGAATGGTACCTTTATTACTGCTGATAAAGCTGCTGCATTGATCAATAAAGGCTTAAAAGGCCGTAACTATACTTTGTATGTGCCCGGTTTTTGGCGCTGGATTATGCTAGCTGTCAAACTAATGCCCGAATGGCTTTTTCAAAGACTTAAGTTTCTGTCAGCACCTTAATTTAAGGTCTGTGTATCTTAAGATCTATGTATCTGTGCTTAAAGCCGAAAATCAACCGTAAGCTGCTCTTGGTTAGGCAAGTTCAACTGTGTCTTTACACTTGGCGTTTCGGCAAGCACTTGTCCACGACTCATCACCATACGACGATTTGCTCGTAACCGAATCGCCTCGATCGGATTGGCAGCATCAAGTAGCACTAAGTCAGCTCGATCACCCACCGCAAACCCTTTTGCTGAGGGCGTTTTTAGACCTAAGGCAAACGCTGGATTTTGAGTCACAGCTTGGTAACAGGCTTCCATACCGGCCAAAGAAGTCAGTTGACCGACATGCAGTCCCATGTGCGCAACCTCAAGTAAGTCGGCTGAGCCTAAGGCATACCAAGGGTCCATCACACAATCATGACCAAAGGCCACATTCACGCCACTTGCCATAAGCTCATCAACACGGGTCATGCCTCGCCGACGAGGATAGCTATCCCGACGGCCTTGCAAGGTAATGTTAATCAGAGGATTCGCCACAATATGAACTTGAGCTTCTACTAATAAGGGCATTAATTTGGCGGCAAAGTCATTGGGGGCTGAATGCAAAGAAGTGACATGTGATGCAGTGACTCGGTTTTGTAAGCCAAAACGAATTGTTTGTTCAGCTAGTGCCTCAATATGCCTTGATTGTGGATCATCGGTTTCATCACAATGCATATCAACTCTTAGGCCTCTATCAGCAGCAATTCGACATAGCTGTTCAATACTTTCCTGTCCGGCACGGGTACTTCGTTCAAAATGCGGAATCCCACCAACTACATCCACGCCCAAATCTAAGGCTTCATTTAATAGGGCTTTGGCATTCGCTTGCCGTAAGTAGCCATCTTGAGGAAAAGCGACAATCTGCAAATCAAAAAAGCTTTTGATCTCCTCTCTCAGCTTGAGCAAAGCTCGTACAGCTTTAAGCTGAGGATCGCCAATATCAACATGAGTTCTCATGGCTAAAGTCCCGCGAGCAATCGCCCAGTGGATTAGGGTTTTGGCACGCTCATACACATCTTCTTCGCTCAATAAAGGCTTTTGCTCCGCCCAAATCTGAATCCCCTCAAATAAAGTCCCCGACTCATTTAAGCGAGGCCGACCTAAACTCAAGGTAGCATCTAAATGAAAGTGAGCATCAACAAAAGGTGCAGATAACAAGCCTTCTTGACCTTGAATAAGCTTAAGTTGTGAGGGTTTATTGACTTGAGTTCCTGTCTTATGAGGCACGATCTCTTTGATCACTTGATCTTCAATAAGTACATCAACATGCTCACGATCAATGGTCCATACGTCTTCAATAAGTGTGAGATTTTTCATTATTTTAACCGATCAAAGCTTTAAAAGTTGTAATAAAAGTAAGTATTTTAAACACAAGCTTTGCTTGTTATTCCATGTTTTCTTCGTTAAAAACATTAACAGATAGTGACAAAGTCCGTTTTACATACATGTATGATTAATTCTTTTGTTTCTACTGATTTAAGCCGAGTGTTTTTTTGGTGACGCTGACTTATCCTCACGATTAATGTGTCTAACTATGCATAAAACGTTTAAAAGATTGGTTTGATATCATGACAAATCCCACTGCTTATCCTAAAGCAATGTTGGCAATGACTCGTTGGGCTAAAAGTTTAGTGCCGGAAGACGAGCCTACGCAATGGCTTTCTGCCTTAAGCGAAGTCTATCTTATTTGGAATGAATGCTATTCTAGTACTGCTCGTCAAACAATTCATGAGTCAATCTTAGGTTTAAGTGGGGACTCATTTAAACCCACCTTACAAAAAATCGTACAAACAGTCGCTTTAGAAGCCGCAAGAGCGGTTCGTAGTTTAACCATCACCTTACGCAAAGTTAAAGAGCGTGAGGAAGTGTTTGGGGCGATCAATCTGATGCTTCAAGATGCCGGCTATGCTGAATTAGCTCGTCCAAAGCTCAACAAATATCAAAGGCGTATAGGTCGTTATTTAATCCACAGACTCATTGGACTTAAAACCGGTAAAGAAGATAAAGAGCTGCCCTGGCTTAAGCATGAGGGTAATGATGGTATTGCTGCCTTAGCCTTAGTTGCTGAGCCTTTAAATGACCTTGAAAAAATTGCTTATGCTCGTACTTTTTTGGAGGGCGTTAGCCAACTACACAGCGAGCGACTAGAGCCCGGAGAAGGCTTTGCCCCCGAAAAGATGATCTTTACACATGACTTTCAAGTCTTAGTGCCTCGCCTACCAGCAACAGCCATTCCAAGACTGTTTAGTCCGGAACGTAGAATCTCCCAAAAAATCTCGCCTCCCGGTGATGTTTGGGCCTTAGGTCGTATCTTAGTGGCCTTATTTACCGGACAAAGCCTCAATCAAAAACCACAAATCAATGATGAAGTGCCTGCAGATCTTAAGCCGGTACTTGAACGTTGCTTGCATAGTGATGACCAAGAACGTCTTTATTCCGCTCGCGAAGTAAAAGTGGTTATTAATGGCCCTTTTAAATCTTGGGAAGATCGGCTCGAATACGAAGAGGCACAAACACAAAGCGAAACCGAGACCGAGGCTCTACCTTATGATGAGCTTGCGGCCGAACGAGAGCAAGCCCAAGAAAAAAGAGTCAGAGATCGACGTTTTAAGGAACTTAAATTACGCAAGGCGATACAATGGCGTGCTTCACGCCAACAAACCATCATAATTGCCTTTCTTGCCTTAGTCATTGGCGGTGGGTACTACATGTACGCTAGTAATGCTGCAGCAGAACAAGCCGCTTATGATGAAAAAGTGGCCCAGGTTGAAAAGCTTAGTCAGCAACTTGATCAAGAGCTGAGCGAATATCAAAAAGAAGTCCCTAAAGCTTTACAAAAGGCCGGATTCAAGTGGCGCTTACTCACCGCAAGCCCCGACTTTCCAGCCTTTTTGATTTCGGCAAGCGAAGTCACCTATGAACAATATAAGCAGTGTGTTAAGGCCGAAAAATGTCAGCGGATCAAAATGAATGAAGGTTGCGTGTGGGGCGCAGAAGGACATGAAACAGATCCTATGAACTGCTTAGACTTTCATCAAGCACGGGCTTTTGCTCATTTTGTAGGTGGTGAACTCCCCTATGTTGAACAATGGATGTGGGCAGCAACTTATGATGGAGGCAACCGCTATCCTTGGGGTAAGGCAGACATCACCAAAAGGCATGCTAACCTTAAGTTTGACAGCTATGGCTGGCAAACCGCCTTACGTCCTGTCTGCAGCTTTAGGTTTGGCGACTCTAATGAAGGTTTATGTGATCTTGTAGGTAGTATGGCAGAATGGGTCATCATCTCAGAAACCGGAGAGCCTGGCGCTTATTATGAGCTACGAACCGGTGTTATGGGGGGTAGCTTGCTCACCAGTCCAAAGGTTGTAAACCTAAACCGTCCCGAAAGAGTGAAGAGCACAACCTCAAGCTTTGATATTGGCTTTCGTGTAGTCAAATCTTTAGGCGAGATCAAGCCGGAAGAAGCCAAGTCTGAAGAAGCCAAGTCTGAAGAAGCCAAGTCTGAAGAAGCCAAGTCTGAAGAAGCCAAGTCGGAAGAAGCCAAGTCGGAAGAAGCCAAGCCTGAAGAAGCCAAGCCGGAAGAAGCCAAGCCTAGCCTGAAGAAAAAAGCTAAAACCAAGAAAAAAGCTAAAAATAAGAGTAAGAAGCGTTCAAAAAAATAATAGACGCTTTTTGAAGACATAACTTCAGACCAAGTGCTATTCAAGCTCTATTCTCAGATCTCTCATTAATCATTTTTGTGGGGGAACGCACTCGGCAGGATTCGAACCTGCGACCCTCGGTTCCGTAGACCGATGCTCTATCCAGCTGAGCTACGAATGCATAAGCACCCACAAAAAAACGCACTCGGCAGGATTCGAACCTGCGACCCTCGGTTCCGTAGACCGATGCTCTATCCAGCTGAGCTACGAGTGCAAATGGCGGAGAGAGGGGGATTCGAACCCCCGAAGCGGTCACCCGCTTACTCCCTTAGCAGGGGAGCGCCTTCAGCCACTCGGCCACCTCTCCAAATACTTAAAAAAGTATTGGCGTCTTTAAGACCCGTGAGAAATAACTGATCTATAAAAAAAGGTCAAGATTTTTTTATCTTGAATCTGACTCATTTTATATCGGATGATTATTGGTCGGCAAAAAGTGTTTAAAAGCTATAAACTTAAGGCTCGGCAACTAAACTTGCTCTGATTAAAAAATTCGGATTTTGTCCCTCGGCCCAAAGATATAAAGAGCCACCTTTAAAGTGAGTGAGGGATAAGGGATAGGGGGCTGCATCTGGGGTAATGGTGAGTTCTTCGGGTAAATCAATGCTTCGTTCAGCTGTGATTGGACGACGCCAAACCTTGTGTTCGCTTCCTTGGATACGTTGATAACCGGTGATGACTTTTGGCGCAAAGGTCACGCCCACATAGGGTTGACGACCTCCCGAAATCCCCGATTCTGCTCCCATATCATCGATCAAGGTGAGCTGTCCGGCATTATTACCTCCCACCACCCAAGGACGATCAACACTTTGACTGAGTACTGGCTGATTTAAGCCTTCTTCATAACTTAAATAAGGCGCTCTCATCACATGAGCACTGATCCAATCACGGCCTACAAAATCCAAAGCCAAAACGGGTAAATCTTTACGCCATGACCGAATAAAAGCCCCACGCTGACCATTGGCATCATTACCCTGCCAAAGTATATCGATATGACCTCTTGGAGAAACACTTAGCACCGCTTGCCCTTGATCTCGTCCGGTAGGCTCGGCCAACCATGCACTCCCCACCGGTTCAGCTTGCTCATTGAGATGTACTAAATATGTTCTAAAACTGTTTACTGCCGGATCTCCCCACGAACCTGATAAAACAAAGCCTCCCTCCGGATGAGCTTTAACATTGACCATCCAACGATTGCCCACATCAAGTTCACCTTCAACCACTGTGGCTTTGGCTTGCTCAGGATTCATCGCTTCGATCGTTTTAACTTGTAGGGGGTGAGAAGCGACTTCCGGCTGACCGCTGACTCGATTAAAAGTCGCAATTTGTGTAGTGAGGTTATATTCACTGTCTCCCATAAAGCTATTATCACGAGCCCAAGCGATTAATACATGGTCACCACTGATCGCAATCGATGGATCAACATCATTCATGCCGGGGATTTGCTCCACAGCAAACGGCTCAACTAAAAAGTTAAACTGACAATCAAAGCGACCGGCCCAAGTCTCAAACTTGCCTTCTTCATTCGGAATGTTCCATGTCATCCAAAAGGCTTCACCATCCCAAGCTGCATCGGGATGAATTTGTGTGAGAGTTCCTTCCGGAATTAAAATAGCACTTTGACCTAACTGACTCGCATCACAGCCTTGTACAGTAATTGGGCTCAGTCCTTCCTCATACAAAGAAGCTTGCTCACCCGCTTGCTCACCCGCTTGCTCACCCGCTTGTTCACCCGCTTGCTCACCCGCTTGTTCACCCGCTTGCTCACCCGCTTGTTCACCCGCTTGCTCACCAGCTTGCTCACCAGCTTGCTCACCAGCTTGTTCACCCGCTTCAGTGACTATATTTTCGCTATCATCACAGGCT
>CAKZRU010000093.1 GCA_937146725.1 uncultured Myxococcales bacterium | reverse complement strand
CAATTCTTAAAAAGCGTACAGAAGCTAATAAGGTACCAAACAAAACCCCCAATATGGCCGATAGGCCAAAGCCTAACAAAGCCGCTGTTGCCGTTTGCCAAGTGGCATTCCATAAAAGAGTTTGAACACTCGGATCACCCAAGCTGGCCAAAATATGGCTGGGGGCTGGTAATACATAACTTGGTGTTGCAAACAGGCGACATAAATCTTCCCATAAAATGCAAAATACAAGGGCACCAACCAGAGGAGGTAGCATACTATTTTTAAGTTGCTTGACTCTGTCGGTAAAACTTCGTTTTTCTGCTGAAAGATGCTGACTCATGCGTGTAGCCCTTCAGCTTTTTGGAGGTAATGATGTGCTTTGGCCACTGTCTCTGTAAACTCAGTACTTAAGCGTAAGGCCGAAGAACGTTCAGCAAAGTCCACCTCAAGAGTGTGATCAATCTGTCCCGGATTTGCCGAAAGAATATGGATTTTCTGACCTAAATAAACAGCTTCTGATAAGGAATGAGTGACTAATACCACAGTCATTTTATAGCTTTTCCAAAGCTGTAATAATTCATCATCTAAGCGATTTTTTGTAATCTCATCTAAGGCACCAAAAGGCTCATCTAATAACAAGATTTTAGGCTTGGTCACCAATGCTCTGGCAATGGCCGCTCTCATTTTCATGCCCCCAGAAAGTTGATTGGGATACAACTCTGCTGCATGACTTAGACCGACCTTTGCTAGGAGTTCCTCAACTTGAGACTCGTAATTGTCCTGTGACTGAGCTAATTCAAAAGGCAAGGCAACATTATCTTTTACAGTGCGCCAAGGGAGTAATCGGGGTTCTTGAAAGCCATAGCTCAACTCATGAGCTTGTGGTCGGCTAAAGCTTTTTTGGGTGCTTTTATCGGCTTTATTTCGGATATCTTGATGATTTATGAATGAGTTTGCTTGATAAAAAGAAATCTCACCCTGTCCCGATGATTCCAAGCCACCAATTAAACGTAAAAGTGTTGTTTTTCCACAACCAGAAGGACCAATCAATATATGAAAAGATCCCGGTTCAATCTGTAGGTTAATATTTTGTAGAATACAGCGGTCTCCAAAAGACTTGCTCAATCCATGTATATTGACCCCAACAGCTTGTGCAGAAGCTTGTTTATTTTTTATGCTCAAAGCTGAGTTCACAGCAATCCCTTTTGCTAAAGTATTTTAAAGGTTTTACAGTACATATCATCCATGCAAACTATGCTTATGTAAAGCCTAAACTACCAATTACAGATGAGACATAGAAAGAGCATGCATTATGAGATTTGATTCTCTTTAATGGTCTTTGGTCGCTAAATTAATAGATCTTCTTAGTCATCTTACTCGTTCGCTTTAGTCTTCAGTTGGTGGAGCAAAACCACGTCTTTGAGTATTTTCTGTAATGGTTCGAGAGTTTAAAAACTGCAGTAAATAATCAGGACCACCCGCCTTGGTACCACCACCGCTCATTTTAAAGCCCCCAAAGGGCTGTCGGCCTACAATGGCTCCGGTAATAGTTCGATTTATATACAGATTACCAATCGTATACTTTGCTCTTGCTTCAGCAATATTCACCGGAGAACGACTAAACAAACCACCCGTCAAGGCATAAGGTGAGTTCATAGCTTGCTCAATTGCCTCAGTAAAGCTACTGACCCTATGCAAAGTCACCACAGGGCCAAAATGCTCCTCGGTAGCAACCGGGTCATTAAACTCTAGTCCAGTAATCAGTGTTGGTTGAATAAAAAAGCCTGCTTGCTGACTGGGGACTTCGCCACAGAGCAGTTGGCCTCTTTCTTTACCTGCTTGAATGACTTTTTGTAGGCGAGTAAAGGCTTCTTCATCGATGACTGGTCCATAGGTGACATTAGGATCAGCTGAATCACCAACCAATAAGCTTTGTGTAGCCGATACCAAGCGCTCAACAAACATATCGTATAATGGGTCAACGACAATAACTCTTGAACAGGCGCTACATTTTTGACCAGCAAAACCATAAGCTGAGCGTAATACACCCAATACAGCTTCGTCTAAATCAGCATCATTATCGACAATAATGGCATTTTTACCACCCATTTCACAGATCACACGTTTTAAGCTCGGTTGATTGGGATAGGTGATCCCGGCTTGCTTGTAAATCTCAAGACCAACCGCTCGACTACCGGTAAAAGCAATGGTTTGTACTTGTGGATGCTTGGTTAAAGCAGCCCCAACTGTTTCACCATAGCCAAACAAGAGCTGAAAAGCCTCAGCCGGAAAACCAGCTTGATGAGCAAGCTCTACAAACTTAGCGGCAATGACCATGGATTGTTCAGCAGGCTTAATCAAAACCGTATTTCCGGCAACGGAGGCCGCTACACTCATTCCCGCTAAGATCGCAAAGGGGAAATTCCAAGGAGCAATCACAACTGCCACACCACGACTTGTGTAGCTAAGGTGGTTGAGTTCTCCAGGAATATTTTGCATAAGAATGGGAGTGTCCACTCTCAGCATTTCACGGGCATAATATTCGCAAAAGTCAATACCTTCAGCAACATCGGCATCCGCTTCTCGCCAAGTTTTACCCACTTCTAAAACCATCCACGCCGACAATTCGTCTCGTTGATTTCGCAGTAAGCTTGCTAGTTTTAATAAGCGTAAAGCACGCCCTTTTGCCCCTAATTGCTCCCAACTCGGCCATGCGGTTTGAGCAGAAGCCACCGCTCGTTCTACATCTGCCTCGGTACAGAGGATTGCTTCACCAATCACTTGCTCTTTGTGAGAAGGATTATAACTCCTCAACTTCTCACCTTCGGTTAAGGCCTCTCCGGCAACCACTGATGGATAAGTTTTGCCCAAATCTGCTTGGACTCTTTTTAAAGCGCTATTAAAGCCTTTCCTGACCGACGCAAAGGTGAAATCACGTAATGGCTCATTTGAAAAAGGAGTCAATTGATCAAGAGTTTCGATAGTGACAGGTATATTTCTCAACATACCAGATCTTTTTTTAGCTTGAGGTGGTGCTAAAAGAACGCTTGCATCAGCTTCATCAGAAAAGCCCTGCTTAAGCCAACCCTCATTACTGGTATTTTCTAACAAACGACGTACCAAATAAGCCATTCCTGGAATAAGTTCACCAACCGGAGCATAGGTTCTTACTCGCAAGCCATAGTTAGCACAGGCCGCTTTAATCGGTTCAGCCATACCGTATAAACATTGAATTTCAAAGCCATTAAGCGGCACTTTGAAATGCTCTGCGGCAGCACAAGCCACAGCGATACTTCTTAAATTATGACTACCGATCGCTGAGCGAATATAAGCGTGATGCTCAAGCATAATGGCTGATAATAACTCAAAATGTGCATCAGAGTCAGCCTTATCGAGCCAAACCGGTGCTTCCCAACCTTCTTGATGGGCATGAATGGTTTCATAATCCCAATATGCTCCCTTAACCAAGCGAATCGTGACGCGCTTTTTGTGAGCCTTGGCCCACTGAATCAAATCCCGTAAATCTTTTTCTGAGTCTCGTAAATATGCCTGAATAACAACGCCTGCATGCTCATAGCCCGCAAGACTTTGATCAGAAAGCACTCTTTTGAATAAGGCATAAGTTAAATCCTTAAACGCATAATGCTCCATATCGAGATTCAAGAAAACTCCACGTTCCTTGGCTAATTGAAAAAGAGGGATTAATCTCTGGGCGGCCGCTTCAACACTCTCGTTAAATGCGATAGGATCAAGTTGGCTATACATGGCACTGACTTTAATCGAAACATTGACTTGCGGAATATGCCCATGGTCATCACTATCTAGTTTGGGATAGCTTTTCCATGTATGCTCTGAAAGGCTAATGATCAGCTCACGATAGCGAGCAACATATTGTTCTGCTTCTTCTTCGGAAGTTGTCGCTTCGCCCAATAAATCAACCGTAAAACCCTGCTCTTGCTTTCGAAGTGCCCCCAAGGTTTTCAAAGCATTACTGCCATCTACACCGCAGATAAAGTTTTTGGCCATCCCCTCCATCTGCTTGATGATTTGCTTGGTCGCCATACCTTTCATAAAGCCAACGCCTGCGCCCTTGAGAGCAGCTTTAATCACACCGGGGACATTTAGGCCGGGCTTCATCAAGTATTCTTCAAGATGTCGGTATACATCATCAGGATTTTGTAAAACCGGAAACACATCAACAAAGCGGAACATCTCCGTTTTAAAGTCCTCATCTTTCATGGACCATTCCATAACTTGGCCCTGCCACCAAGCCTTATTAAAAACCCCTGGCTTTTGGCCCTTCATCTTTTTGAATAAATCCTGTCCGATCTCTCCGGCTCGATGTTCCCAACGCGTCACAGACATATCTCACTCCTCAAAAACATACAGCATATAAGTTTCTTTATTTAATCCTAAAGAATCCACTATCAATTGTTTGGATGACCCCTTTGGAATAGAGGTCGCTCTATGATCGTTGATGACCTTGTGCTATTAGGCAAGCTTGATCTTACTTCAAAGTCACTTTTTTTTATTGAAAAGTTAGCTTACTAGCAGTTGAACCCAATTTAAAAAATCTGTAAAAAACACACAAACCAAATACCTTTTCATGACTTACAATTCAGTCAGAAAGCGAATCTCCATGAAAAAGCTCATGATTCTTCTTTTTACTCTCCTTTGGAGCACACTTGCTTTTGCGGCACCACAAGGTAATACACAATTCTTTGGTGGCAATGGTAATGTAGTTTTCCATTTTGATATGCAAAGATTTCAAAAGGGACAAACGCCTAAAAATCTTCTTGGCATGCTGATGATGAATCCAAAAGCCAAAGAAGGTCTTAACAAGTTTAAAACCCAATTTGGCCTAGATCCATTTAAAGATGTACAGACCCTAACCGGTTTGGTCACACTTAAAGCTCGTGGTGAGCAACCTTTGATGCTTTTGCATATTGTTGGTACCTTCAACCAAGAGCAATTCTTGAAGGGTTTAACCGCTGAAGGTAATCAATTTGTCACCGAAACTGTTAATGGTAAAACATTACATGTCAGTGCGGCTAATAAGTCAGCCTTAAGCTTCGTTTCTAACGGCGTTTTAATGGGAAGTCCGGAAGAAATCAGAACTGCGATTAAAGGTGCCAATAAGTTTGGTGGCATCTTGGCTGCACAGCAGGCTAAACTAAGCAATGGTGGTGACCTGTGGTTTGCTGCTCAATTCCCAGAAGCACTGCGTAAAGATATGCAACTCCGTAATCCAGCGATGGCCAATGCGAATGCATTGCGTGGCTTTCTTGACTTTGCCTCAGGCCTACATTTAAGTTTGATTACTGAGCTTGGTACTGCTGAAGAAGCCAGCAAAGCGGCACAAATGCTTATCGCTACTGTTGATCAGGCTAAGCAATCTCCTCAAGCCGCAATGTTCATGAACATGGTAAACAAGTTCTCTGCGCAAGCTAAGGGCAATGAACTTGTGATCGATCTTCCACTTAACCAAGAAGAAGTCAATCAAATCCAAGCGATTATTGGTATGATGATGATGAGCTTGACTGCTAATCAAGCTACGGCTGCTGGCCAAGGTGGCCCAAGCTTCCCAGGCCTTAAAGCTCCGGTAGCCCCAAGTGCGAAGCCTGTTGCTCCAGTAGCACCTGCTCCTGTTGCTCCAGCACCGGCTCCTGTTGCTCCAGCACCTACAAAATAATTATAAAAATAAAAAATAAACTTTAGACCTCTTTTTATGTCAGTTCGTACAGTAAGCGCTTTTTGAATCCAACGATTCAGTCGCTTACATTCAACTCGATCGATATTTAAGGAGGTCATCATGTCAAGCCAACTTAGCTCTACATCTGCCAAGAGCTTTCGTTTCTTTCCATTGTTTGTTGCAGGACTACTTGTCTTTAGCTTTACTCAGCTTTACCCAACTTTAATCTTGAGTTCTTACGCAGAAGAACAGCATACCATACAAGGTGTTGTGTCTTCGGATAATGGGCAAGGTATTCAAGGTGCTACCGTTGCTTTAAGCAATGCAGGGGTAAAAACCAAAACCGATCGCTTCGGTAAGTTTAAACTCAGCACCACTCTTAAAGGGGCACTTCGCCTACAAGTCAGGGCAAGCGGTTATCAAAGCCAAGTTAAGTCCATTATGGTGACTAGTGCATTTACCAACGTGATGATCACCCTTAAAAGCCAGCAAAAACAAAACAAGCAAAAAGCCAAAGACGAGGCTAAACGAGAAGCCCCCTTGGCCCAAGCCAAACCAACATCTCGGCCAGCTTTGGCTGAAGAGGCCGAGCCCGCCAGTGACTCTATTGCCGTTTTAAAAAATAGAGAGCGAGCCCCAAGTCCCAAAAGAGCTAAACTTGGTAGAGCTTCTTTTGGTGTAGGTGGTCTTGGTATGGTAGGCACAGGAGCAGGCGGTGGTGGAGCCGGCTATGGGCGAATAAGTGGTAGACGAGGTAAAGGTAAGGCGCGACGACGACCAAGACGAGCATATCTTCAAGAAGGCTCAGTAAGCATGATGCATTCATCAGCCCCCATTCAAGCTGTTGTCAGTCAGCAAAGTTCAGCAGAGAAACCTGACGGAGATGAATATAAAAAGATTGACGAAAATGGCTTTAAGGATCCCAAGTCTGAGCCTTTATCTACCCTATCAATCGATGTTGATACAGCCAGCTATTCCAACCTAAGACGCTTTATCCAAAATGGGCAATTTCCCCCAAAGGATTCCGTAAAACTTGAAGAAATGATCAACTATTTTGATTACAATTATCAAGCACCAACCGAAAAAGATAAGCACCCATTTTCTGTAACCACAGAACTTGCTGAAGCCCCATGGAACCCTAAGCATAAACTCATGCATATTGGTTTACAGGGACGCAAGATAGATGCTGATAAACTCCCACCAAGCAATCTTGTCTTTTTATTGGATGTATCGGGCTCGATGAATGGCCCTGATCGCTTACCACTTTTGAAGCAGGCTTTAATGTTACTCAGCGGGACTTTAAGAGCCCAAGATAAAGTATCTATTGTAGTTTATGCAGGATCAGCAGGGCTTGTTCTTCCACCGACTTCTGGGTCTGAACGCCGAAAAATTATTGAAGCTTTCTCTAAGCTTCGTGCTGGTGGCTCAACCGCAGGAGGCGCGGGCATTAAATTGGCCTATAAACTTGCCAAGGAACAGTTTATCAAGGGCGGAAACAATCGAGTTATTTTAGCGACCGATGGTGACTTTAATGTTGGGGTTCGTAGTCAAGCTGAATTAGTTAGACTCATTGAAAAACAAAGAAAAAGCGGAGTTTTTCTAACCGTACTTGGCTTTGGACGCGGTAACTACCGATCCTCGACTATGTCTGACCTTGCTGAAAAGGGCAATGGCAACCACGCTTATATCGATAGTATTCTTGAAGCCCAAAAAGTCTTAGTGAGCGAAATGGGAGGTACCCTCTTTACCATTGCTAAAGATGTTAAAATCCAGGTTGAGTTTAACCCTTTAAAGGTAGGTCGCTATCGCTTACTAGGTTATCAAAGCCGAATTTTGGCAGCTGCTGATTTTAATAACGATAAGAAAGATGCTGGTGAACTAGGGGCAGGCCATAGCGTAACCGCTTTGTATGAATTGATTCCACCTGAAGATGTGGCGGGTCAAGCAGGACAGGTTGATCAACTTAAATATCAAGAGCAAAAAACTAAGGGCAGTGATGAATGGTTGACCGTAAAGCTTCGCTATAAAAAACCAGATGGAGATAAAAGCACACTTATGACTCATCCTCATCTTGGTGATCATGGTGATTGGAGAGAAGCTTCTGAGGACTTTAGATTCTCTGCTGGTGTGGCTTCCTTTGGCATGATGCTACGAGACTCCAAGCATCTTGTTCAGAGCAAGCGCTCAGAGAAATGGAATATGGTGACAGACATCATTAAGGGTTCACTTGGTAAGGACCAGCAAGGCTACCGTAGCGAATTATTAGATCTAGTCAAAAGAGCCGAAAAGTTAAAACCCTAAGATATATCTAAGAATCCAATTATGCTGTTTAGCTTGTATGGAGTGTATAATAAACTACACAGCAAGAAGCAGCGTTAAAGTCACTTGCTAGCTCTAATCATCCTTGCTTTGAAGCTCTCGAGAGAGTAAGCACTCCCACTACATAAGATTGGAGATGTGCTGATGGGAAAAAGAAAAGCAGGTAAGTCTAAAACGCAAGGTGCTCAGTCAAGCAAGCGACAGCCGCTAAGTCCGGAACAAGTCAAGTCAGAGTTTATGGAAGGCGTCACCATTGATACCCTCATTGCTTTGGGTGTTTTGACTCAAAAAGGTGGGGCCAGCCCTTCGGCAAGGCGCAAAGTTAAGCAAGTGAATCATTTACTTAATCAGATGTCCTCGGCACTTAATGATATCTTTAAAAGATATGATCATCCCATCATTGTCGATATGGGGGCCGGACGCGCGACTGTCTCGCTTGCCCTTTACGATCGTTGGATTAGAGTCCATGGCAAAGGTCAACTCATCGCAGTGGAATCACGCCCAGAGTTAGTGGAAAAGGTCAAGCAAGCGACTCAAGATCGTTATCCCAACTTTACAATGATCGAAGGTTCAGCTTTGGAGGCCACACTGCCCGACAGAGTCCATTTAGTTTTGGGGCTACATGCTTGTGATTTAGCTACCGATCATGCGATCGCTCGCGGTATTACCCACAAAGCAGATTACTTATCACTAGTCCCCTGTTGCCAAGCGGAATTTGCTCAGGCGCTAAAGCAAAGTTCACGAAAAGATGCCTTAGCTAGTTTGTGGTCAGCCGCTCACCATCGACGTGAGTTTGGAGCCCATTTAACCAACGTTGTACGAGCCCAAGCGCTTAAGAGTGTCGGATATGCGGTCACGGTTACCGAGCTTACAGGCTGGGAGCAT
>CAKZRU010000092.1 GCA_937146725.1 uncultured Myxococcales bacterium | reverse complement strand
CCCGCCATAGACTCACCCGCCATAGACTCACCCGCCATAGACTCACCCGCCATAGACTCACCCGCCATAGACTCACCCGCCATAGACTCACCTGCTTCTTTTTCCTCAGAGGGAGGTGGTGCATACACACCGGATGAATGATCATGGACATAAACTACATTTCGACTACGGGCTAAACCTAAATGATCACTCACTCGGTCTCCTCGTCTAATCTCATCGGTATAGATATTGGATGGCTCATTCTGATCGGGTTCACGGCGAATTCTCATTTTGAGTGTATAGTTAGCTTGAGGATGCGCTGAATTCCCGCCATAGTCACCCACTCTTAAATATCTCAGCTGATCTCCTGTAAGTGGAGCAGTTAAGCGCACTCTATGTGGTGGTAAAGCTAACTCGGTTGCATTTTCGGGTAAAACATAGTGACGCTCAATTTTACTAGCAGCACAGCGATTACTAGGTAAGCAAGATACACTTCCAGCACACACACCTTCAGGAAGGCATACTCTTGAAATTCCGGCACAATCCCAAGCTGAGGAACAGCTTTTTGAAAGTAAGCGACAAGACTCATCTGCGCCGGCTTCTCCGTGTTGGCACATGCTCATTTCATGGGCTTCTACAAGATTAACCGATAATTCCAAGGTGCGCTGTAATTCAAAGGATTCGGCATTACTTAAGTTTTCATCATTTAAATCGAGTTCAACTTCCAAAATACCGGGTTGGCAACCAGCGGTTTCAAACGCAAACCAATCAATATCACCCAAAGTACCCACAACTCCTTCTTTTTCAATCCATGGACTCCACTCAGACCCACACTCTAAGGCGGCCATGGCAATAGATGTTGCCAAACGAGCAACATTATTAGGTTCATTTAAATCATTGTCACTCTCAGCAGTAAGCTGCAAAGTATAAGCATTCTCTAAATCAGCTCTTAGTCCACTCATATCCTCAATATGAATGTAATAAGTCCCTGCTTGAGTAAGAGAAAGATCCCGTTCAAGTTGGGTTTCACTTAAGGCAGCGTTGGCCTGATTTAAAGTAAGTACACGTTCTAAGCTAGGACTATATAAGGTCAGTTGTGGTTGAACTTGGGTGAGTGGCATAGAAAGCTTTAAATTGAGCACAACTCGCTCTTCTAGGTCTATCTTGAACCAATCTTGATCTCCTCGACATGCAATAAATCCCGAGCTTTCCATGCCATTCTGTAAAGGGCGCGCTTGAATCTCAATACTTGCATCTGTACTTTCGCCTAAGATCACTCCTTCTGCCGGTCCTTCTTGTTCCAATTCTCCTTGATCTGGATCAGGGGACACATCAAAACTAAGTTCGTAATAATTCTGCTTATCTTGAGCATCTCCATTTAAATCCGATACTCGTAAACCATAGTTTCCCTGCGCTACACAATGGGTGGTTTTGACTTGAGTGGATGCTTCTGTGGGAAGAGACTGGGCAACAATATCGCGCGTTTCCCCATTTTGAATACGATATAATTCATAGCTAAGATTTAATGGACTCAGTGGAGTCTCCATTTTAGCCTCAATACTAATAATCCCAGTCTGCTCTATTGAAAGTTGATACCAATCTACATCTCCCAAGGGGCAGACTTGACCATCAATACTTTGGGTCGCCCGTAATTGTCTTGCATTTGGGTAATCATTATCTTGATCAAAGCCACAGCTTGGACCTGCCAAACCTTGGTCAGCTTCTACATTACTCAAACGACCGTTTTCAGTGTCATTATCACAGGCACTTAATAAGACACTTAATAACAGTATGACTAGATAAATCCCAAGTTCATAAAAACGTATAAAAACCTTGGCCGACATCTTATGTATCCTTTACGTTCTAAGGCCTTCAAACCCTCTGAAATCATCATCTGATTAACGAGCGTTAACCGCTTCTCGCTTACACTGCTCATCAGCGCTAAACTGAGTCAGGGGCACAAAGTCTTCATCATTGAGTTCAAAGCGTAATTCTTTACCCCATTGAGCACTTTCTTCAGCTGAAATTGCTTGTATTTTTGGAAGTAAACCGTTTTCTGGATCTATGGGCGCAAGCACACAGGCAACGCGCCACTTGCTCGCCTTTGACTTTTCATCAAAAGCACCTTCTCCAGCGTATAATAAAACTCGATTTTCGCTCACTGTTGCTTGTCTAGTAGATGATTCATCATCATAAATATCAGCTGAGCTCATATTTGAAGTCATATTTGCTAAAGCGGGCAAACCTCGCACGCTAAAACGATAACAGCTTTGTTGCTCATTCACGCCCGTTTCTTCAATTTCACGGGCATATCCTACCCTTGAACGAATCGCTGCATCATCACATAAAGGATCAAAGCCATTTAAAACTTCTACTGAGTTCTGCGTACCATCCCAATCAAGATCTGTTTGCGCTTCCTTTTGCTGAGGACTGGTGCCAAAGCGAAACTCTACCCCATCTGGTATCCCATCGTCATCACTGTCCACCCGATTGGCCAAGCTTCCAAAAAAAGCTTCTTCACAATCATTTAATCCATCTCCATCGCTATCCATAATCCCAAGCATTTCCGGATCACAGCTAGCATCAGTTGCGTCCAAAGGATCTAGGCCTGAGCGACGATAGAGCCATTCCACACGATCCCGTAAGCCATCCCCATCTGTATCAGCATTAAAAGGATCTGTCCCTAAGCGAACTTCATACAAATCCGCTAGGCCATCCATATCACTGTCGGCCATTGGTTCTCCACAGCTTGGTATGCCATCTTGGTTTGCATCAATAAAACTCGCTTGATTCCATTCACTATTTAAAGACTTTGATTGTTGCTCTGAGCCTTGTACTAAATGTGAGGTTAAAGGAACCAGTGCTTTTAAGCTATATAACCGTTTGATTCGACTCAATTCTATATGAAGAAAGTTGAGACTTTCACCACTAGGAAAACTACGATAGCTTCCCTCCCCTAAATCAGCCATATCGCTTAATAAGTCCTGAGCAGCCTGATCCAATACTAAGCCTTCTTCGGTCGATAAAAATAGGGTATGTAAATTAATTTCTCCAATGCCAAAGATCTGCTTTAATTTAAGAATTTCAGAGATTTTGAGTTCAATTTGAGAGGACGCTGATCCACTTCCATTATTGGCTCCATCAGAGGGTAAACCATCCGATAAAAAGATCACAACATAACGACTACGCCCCAATGATTCTCCCTCGGCGCGTAAAGCTTCTGTTCTAAGAGCCAAATAAACGGTATCAAGAGCATTTAAGTAGTTGGTTGTACGATCGGTGACCGAAAGCTTTTCTGTAGCGACTTCTAAAAGCTCCGGACGACGAGTAAAATAACTATCTCTGACGCCATCACCATCAATATCTTCGCCGGTTAAAAACTCGGCTTGAGCTGAAAATCTCATAATCCCCACCCGAGTTTCAGCATCACCACGGCTTTGCTCTAACAAGCGTTGCCAGGTTTCACGAACCGCTCGTTGACGACCGCTTTCTTCGGTTTCGGGATTGGGCGGGTCGGTGACTTCCATCGACTCCGAACCATCTACTACAAAAAGAACGCGTAAAGGAAAGCTTAGATCTTCCGAAGGAGAAGTGCACAATTCGCCTGAGATAGAAAAACGCTGTCTTTCAAACTTGGGCAAGGCATCTTCAATCGGCACCCAATCTAGTCGATTACAAGACAAAACGTTGAAACAAATTAAGCCCATCAATGTGTACTTAAGCCCAACGTAGCTTCTTGACTTTATCTTTGTGCTAAACTGTCTTTTTCCAAACATAAATATCACTCAACTTCCATGTCTTGCGCCGTCTTCTCTACGCAAGAACAAGTGACTGAAGCAAGCTGAGTTAAAAACTCTGTAAGCTCTTTGACCTGCTTAGGACTAAAGCAGTGCTTATTCGGCTCAAATTGAGCAAGAGGTACAAAAAGATTGATCGGGTCTTGGGGTAAGTTAATATACATTCGTCGATCAAAATACTCATAGATTCGTTCAAGCACTTGTTTTTGATCAAAGCGGTAGCCTTGAGCATCTATCGTTTCGGGCAAGCAACTCTTGACCAAGTCAACCACTTTGTCTCGCGACACAGAAATACTACCATTGGCCCCAGCTTCTTGAGCCCAAACACAGTCACTGATATCATCAACAGCCAAATATAATTGATCACGCATTTCCTGCCAAGCACTGGGGCTTAAATCAATCAGATCTCCGGGCTCTTTTCGATTAGGGCCACTCATTACCGCCTCAACACAGGCTTGCCTTACCTTGGATGGTGCCTCCGCACTAGAAAGAGCTTGGCTAAATGATGTCAGATAAATCCGATTTAAGCCTCGGTTAACCTGTTCATCAGCCAAGGTGGTCATCAAGGGAATATCACGAACGACAAAGTCATAACAGCGTCGTTCAGAACTCAGATATGTCTCCTCATCTAGTACCGTTAGTTCTCCTAACTCCTGTACATCATAACGCACCTTATTAAGACTAACTCTCGGTTCAGCGACTCTTGGATTAGTACCAGCCCTCATTTCATCTCGGTTCACCTCTCCATCAAGATCGGTATCGAGTTCAGCATCGGCTTTTAAAGGGTTGGTATCGGCAAATAACTCATAACCATCAAGAAGTGAGTCTCCATCTGTATCTGGAGATAAGGGATCTGTATTTAAGAATAGCTCTTCGCAATCGCTTAGACCATCACCATCCCGATCACCACGACTTGTACACGGAAGAGCCGGTTTGCTTGGGTCAAGCGGATCAAAACCACTCCCCTTAAATCGTAGCTCAAACAAGTCACCATAGCCATCCCCAACCACACGACCACTGCGATCTTCATCTGAATCTTTAGCCAAGGGATTAGTTCCTAATTGATATTCCTCAAAATCGCTTAAGCCATCTCCATCACTGTCAACTCGTCCGCCCCATTCCTGTAAGGGCTCACCAATAAAGGAGGGATTGCGTGCATAAAACTCACGAACATAAGAGGAAGAACGTAAGGAGCTATAGTCAAAGTCTAAAAAGGTGTTATCTGTGTCAGCAAGATTAACATCTCTAAAACTACCTCCACCTGCATCTGCCATACCGCTTAATAGCACCCGAGCCTGTTCCGTATTATATCCAAAATTAGCTGCTGCAGGCCCACAGACTGATTCGATGACCTCTTGAGGAGAAGAGAGAAGCACAGTGTTCAAAGTCACCTCACCTACTCCATAAATTGTCTCCAAAGCTCTTAGGTCATCGATTTGTTTTTGGAGTTGCTCCGGTTGATTATATGCTGGGCATAGACCTTCCATGCCCACGTAGTCTTCGCTAAAGGGCGCTCGGGCTTCCGCACTTGTATTACATACACCATATAAAGAATCTGGGCGCTGACTAATATCATCAATATCTTCGCAATCCTCATCGCTCATATCAGCCAGACCATCCCCATCATTATCTATTCCATCACTACAGCGCATTTGGTCATCTTCACAGCCCAAGCGACATCTTGGTTCTGGCGCCCCATCGCTAATAAAGGTGACGATGTAGCGGGTACGTGCTCTTACCGCAACGCCTGCTGCCAGCATATCTCCCTCAAGTAAGCGAAGGGTTGTTGCTAAAGAACCTTGATAATCTGTGGCCGGTCCTAGCCCTTGACTTGGATCTAAGTAAGGCGCCATCTCTTGCGGATTTTGGGTAAAGCCTTGCTCTCTCGACCAATTTGCAAAACCAATAAAGCCCAAAAATATATTTGGTTGTGGTGCTAGGCGATTAACAAGCTCATTTAAAACACGCACGCGTCGATTTTGGCTGTCAGTACATTGCAAAGAGGTACTTTGATCGATCACAAAAAGAATCTTAATCGGAAAGGCCTCTTCTTCGGGCGGCTCACCACAAAAACGACCTTCAATATCAACAAAATGATCAATCTCTGGTAAGGGCTCAGGTGGAACCGGCTCTAGGCCACTTCTAGAACACGCGCTCAAGGCCAATGTTAAAGCCATAAGAACTAAGCTCAGCTTAAACCAAGGTTGGATGAAAAAACGAAACAATGAAAACACTGTTTTCTCCTGAAAACTTAGTTAAACCGAAGATGTTCAAATCTTATTGGAAGATAAGTGATCGCTGAGTTCAAGGACATCTTAAGATATTTTGGCTGAAAGATCACTTTTACTGCTTGTTTTATAATGAGTAAGCGGACCCAAGCACTTACTCAAGATTAAATTAGGGCTGCAATTGGAGAAACTCTTAAGTCCGCAACTTCTTCCGGAATGCCCACCTCATGGAATAAAGTCTGCAATATATGCTCAGGCCAAATTACTTCTCCAGCGTTTGGATTGGCGACAGAGCGTCCACTTTGTAAGTCACAAGCGGTAGGTTGCATGCCCACATTAGAAGAGGCACCAATCGCTTGACCTCCTCGAATACCACCGCCAAGTAAGAAGCAGGCGTTGGTCAGTGAATGATCTCGTCCACCATTAGCATTGAGTAAAGGAGTACGACTAAACTCACTAAAGCCTACAATTGTAGTATGGTCTAACCAACTGCGACCAGTTCCCTTATATTCTCGGTTACTCAGGTCATTAACCATGCGAGCAACCACATTAAAACCGCGTTCTTGGTTACGACCTTGATCACTTTCCCAATTATCAAAGTGCGTATCAAGTCCACCGGCGACTTCGACACTTACACAGCGACTCATTCCAGAGCAAATCGCTTGCACAGCTAACGCACCACGAACTTCAACACTATCATTGGTATTGGTCATTCCGTACAAGCTACGCAACTCGGCAAACTCAGGTCGACTAAAGTTAAAGCGATCAGCAAAACCACCAGCTGTCATCTCTTGGGCTTTCAGTCTTGCTTCTTCAGCGTTGCGCCAAAAGGCAGAACGTTGGGCTTGAGTACAGATACTTGAATCACTTAAAGTAGCACTGATTTGTCGAGCAACCATAGGTGGTAACACTGGATCAGCCGGACTTAATGTTCTGAGTAAATCAGAGGTATTACTCACGCGTAGGGCGGAAGCATAGCTAGGCTGGTCTACATTAAAAGATTCAACTCGCAAGGATAGATTTGGGATTGGTTCATCGTTGCCAAGATGCGCCGATAACCATGACGTACCGCTAGAACCACGAGCTTGTAAACCACTGGGTGGACGACCGGTCAAAAATCGGCGACGACCTGCTTGGTGTGTCAAGGTTTCCATGCTCATGCCTCGAATCACCGCAAGGCGATCGGCATGGTTTGCAAGCTCACCAATATGAGGACCAAACATCATGCCATTAGGTGCGTAAATTACATTACGATCCGCCCCATCAAGTCGATCATATCCTGGTTGAATCAGGGTACTTCTTAAGCGCTCATCACTAAAGACTCCCGGATCTCTTGGATCAAGGCCTACTAAAATATCCCAACCACCGCTAAAGTAGCAGAAAATATAGTAACGATCTCGAGTGGTATCAAAGCCATTGGCATCTTGAGCCATCGCAAGTTTCGTAAATGATCCCCAGTCATCGCTCAGACCGCTCATACCAAATAAAGCTTCTGCACCAAACACACCACCGGCGGCGGCTAAACCTTTAAAAAGAGCACGACGAGATAAGGAATGCTTTTGCTTACGATTTGTGATTCGTCCATGCTCTTGTTGAGCATGTGCTAACTGCTGATTTTGCTTTTTAAATCTCATGAGCTTTCTCCTCAGTAGCTGTAAAAATCAGGATGAGTAATTAAACCAATGCAAAGTGCTCTCCACCCGGAAATTGGGTTGTGATCAACAAGACTCGCTGTCTCGAATAACCAACGCCAATACGCTAAGCGGGGAGATTCTCCCTGTGGTAAATCATGTGAGTGAAAACGTAAAACCAAGGCTCTAATTTGTTGATTGACGGCTTCAGCATCTGCTTGAGAAGTCTCTTCGGGAACGAGTGTGCCCCAAAGAGTTATCTGAGGATCATTTACTCCATTTTGTGGATTGGCAATGGCTTCTAGATCCAAATCAATACGCTTTCCACATACTTGACGAGCCGCATCATCTAAGAACTTAATAAACAATGATGAAGGGGTTAGATCTTCATGGGTTTGCTGAATATAGTCAGGCTTCCCCAAGGTGGAAGACAAGGACTCAAATAAGTTCACATCATTATTATTTTGTCTTTCACTCCACACCAAGCCACCGCTGACTTGTTGGATTGCCCGATCGAGTTGCTCAAGATTCATACGTCGTCTTGGGCGCTCTAAAACCGGTACAGCTTCAGGCTCCAACAGGTGAACAACCTCACCTTCATCTTCACCAAAAGACTCACGGTCGATTTGATCAAAGTTAGGTTCAACTTCTTCTTCGTTTGGCTCTTGTTCTACCGTTTCTTCCGGAGGTGTAGTTTGCTCAGTCTGCTCGCTAGTTTCCGGATCCACAGTCGTCTCAGTCGTCTCAGTCGTCTCAGTCGTCTCAGTCGTCTCAGTCGTCTCAGTCGTCTCAGTCGTCTCAGTCATTTGAGACATTTCTGAAGTTTCCTGTGAATCAAGCTCATCAACCGGATCAGGAATATGTCCAGTACAAGCGCTAAACATCACTAATAAAGCGAGAACTAAGATTTGTTTTATGTTTTTAAAATAGCTGTGTTGAAGACTCATTTGACCCTCCTGTAACGCTCATCAGTGACGATATCTTTGATCAAGCTTTGATATTGATAACCATTGCGTGAAAAACGAATGCCAAGTTCATCAAGCCATTGACGATCTCTAGCAGTGGTTTCGGCATCACTCATATTTTTCCCAAGCAACCATTCTGCAGTACGTTGCGCTACACAACGAGGTAAACGCTGACCGGTAATTTCACTATAAGCCAAAAGTCTTGGACCACGCTCTACATTAACCGAGTGCTCATCTCGTCTAAAGCTATAAGCCTTAAGTTTACCAAGGTAAGGTACTTCTTGCTCCAAAAGAGTCGAAGTAATGTAGTGCGTTCTGCACTCGTTACTACATTGACTTCCACTGAGCGCACAATTTAGACAATCGTCTCGTTCTGATGGAAATTGCTCTGGATTCAAATAAGCAATCCCTTGCTCGGTCCAACGTCCCCAATAAGCAGCGGCAGGCTCCAAAAGTGCGTGACAATATTTACAGCCTGCTCTTTCTTGTAAATCGGGATTACGGACACTGGCCTCATCCGGAACCGGTAAGCCGCCTTCTGGTGGCTGGAAAGGGCTACAGAGAAAGGTGTCATAAAAACGACTTGCTCTTGCTCGGTTGGTTTGAAAGCGTAAAAGAAAGGCCGGATGAGTTAAGACCCCCGAATGTTCACCCTCAAGGATCAATTGAGTCCAGCGATCGGGTTCATCATAGCTAAAGTCTGGAAGTTGCCAATCAGGAATAGGTGAGGGGTTTAGAGTATAACGACCAAGTCTGAGGTGATGCTTGAAAAAATGAACAAGCGGTCCATTGATGTAGAAACGACGTTCTTGGAATAGATCTAAATATGAATCACCTTCGGTAAACACCGAAGCAACAAGCCTATCCAAAGACTCCGCCAAGGAACGAGTCATTTGGTTACGAACTTGACCGGTAATGCACCATTTAAGGCCTTCACCACAGCCACAATCTGTTCGATTTAATCCGTTATTGCTACCACAATAAGAGCCATTGCTTGAAAACTCATTGGTTAAAGCATCAAAGGCACAGACTTTCACTTGGGTTTCAGGGGCCCAATATGGGTTGACCCAAACCCAACCTTCTCTAAAAGTACCATCCTCTTGCTCAAAGGTTTCAATATTCCCGTCTGCATCATAACTGACCGGCTGATCCAAGCAGGCTACTCGATCACCACGATTAAAACGAGCCGGATTACGCAACCAATAGATTTGGTTGGTACGAGACAGCCCTGAGTTATTTGAATACAGGTTAAGGTTAGAGATATTATTCCATAGCTGAGAGCGTACCAAGCGAGCGGCCTGTTCTGCAAACTCAGAAGAAGCAAGCCATTCATCAATTTGGCTCATCTCCAAAATCCCTTGGGTATTTTGCAAGTGACTCAGCTCATCTGCGGTAGGCAAGCGCCCCATCAGATCCAAAGTCAAGCTTCGCAGATAGCGAGCTGGACTTAAGCCTCCGGATAAATGCTCATTGAGAGACCAATCTCCTGCACCTCGACTAAGCGCTTCCTCAGGAGAAATCATTTCAAGTCCACTTGTTGACATCAAGTGTTGCTCTTCGATTTCTGGCTCAACACATTGAGCATAAACAGAAGTACAACATACTGAAATAAACAATATAGTTAGGCACTTAAGAGTAAAAAGGGAAGGTGTTTTCATGGAGTTAATCTCCTTTCACTCTGCTACAAACTAAATATAGCAGAAACAACGCATATATTGTTTTCTTCTAAGCAGTAGAACTGAGAATGGTGAGAATATGATTATTCTACTTTAATATTGAATAAATCCATAGTCTCTCCATCGTCTTAAAATGTCAACTTCATTTACGCTCAAAGGAGGCAATCCAATCGGCATGCTTTGCATTTCGGTCACAAAGATAATTTCTTCGATGCCTTCTTGCCACAATGTAGCTGTACTCAAGTCACGAGCCCCTCCTCGTCCATCATGGCAGGATTGGCATGATCTTTGATACAAAACTTCAACATCTGTCCAAGTTGGTGGTTGGATAATTGTGAAGCTTTTTTGCACCAACAAAGGCTCACGCTCTGCTCGTTCAACATAGGCAATCAACCAAGCGCTATTACCGGTGATTTGACTTGTACTCAGCCATTCTCGATCTAGAGTAAGTTCAAAGTCATTGCTTTGTAAGTCGATTTTTTCTGTGGGTAAACTCTGTGGATCAATTACATTAGGATCGCTTAGGGCTTCCTGACTTAACCAAGCCCAAGCACCAGTGACTTCTTCTGCATTAATGTTTCTCAGTTCAGCATGCAAAGCATCTAATGCAAGTTGATCCCCACTTAAATCCCAACTCGGTAGTTGCTCCACACTTAAGTGGTTAAAACCTTGATTCCCCCACAGGTATAAGCCACTTCCTTGATCGCTTAAGCCACCACGCCAAGTACCCTCAATAGATGTATATCCCAAGTTTTGTTCTTCATTTTGTGGGGTATAGCGCCATAGTTTCTGCTCTGCCAAAAACCATAGTGCTTGTGAGCCTGACCAAATATGGTCAATCATCAGTGTAGACAAAACAGGATGGACAAGATGTGCCCATGCTTCACCTAGTAGTCCTCCATATAGTTTACCCTCTTTAAGCCCCCAAACAGAGTCTGCAACAAAAACTGGTGCGATTGTACTCAGCCAAGATTCATCATGCCATTTAGCTTGTTCAGCAATGGCATAAACCAAGTTTTCTTGCTGAGTCCAAGCCCATAAAGCTTGACTGGAGTTCGCCCAAGGGCCTGCTTGAATCACACTTTGCGCCAAAGAATTTAATACGTTTGGTGTTCTCCATGTTTCCGTTTCTTCTATCCACTGAGAAAGGCCAATGTCATGACTTAACCAAAGTGTACCCGCTTGTCCATCCTCAAACCATAAAGCCGAGGAAGCAGCATTGAACTGTTCACTGAGGGGCGATCTCTGCCATGGTTGTGTAGAATCATTTGACTCGTTTGACTGCGCGGCAAGCCATAAATCATTTGGAAAAAGCAAAGCAGGTATTCCCGCTAAAAGAAAGGCCTGTAAAGGTCTTGTATTTGGTACGCTGTTTTGACTTTGATCAAAACGGATTGGGGTAAGCTCTCCTCTTTGCACCGTGACCCCTTCGGGTAAAGCTTGAACCGAAGCTGACTGTGGCGTGACATTGCGCCACAACAACAAGCCTTGTTCGGCTAGTAAAACCCATGTTTCAACACCGTTTACGGCGCCAAGATACCAAGCATCAAGAATGGATAAACCGTCAATCAAAACTTCGCTTTGTGCTTCTAAGCGGCTCGGTGCGTACTCCGGTTCAATTCCGGCCATTTCCATTCCAGCCATTGCTTCGCCGGCTTCAAGGCCTGCCTCGTTGCCTGCCATACTGCCTGCCATATTGCCAGCCATAGTGCCGGATTCCTCACCAGCCATTTCACCTGCACTTATACCCGCTTCCATGCCGGCTATTTCACCAGCCATAGTTCCGGCTTCAAGACCCGTGTCTTGAGTATTGCTTGAGCTTGACTCCAGTCGAACTCGGCGAGCCTCTTCACAGCCGATTCCTACACTAAATATGCTCAGGCTTAAGCATATGGTGAATGCGTTTAATAAAGATGTACAATGACGACTCAGATCATGAGTATACATGCTTTAGGCTCCCTAAATGACGTTTTATAAGCTAATTTAGTATGTCTTTTATTACTGTATACTAAATCTACCTAAATCGTCACAGAAAGCTATCACTAAGATTGTAGCTCACTTCCCAAAACTAGAAATAACACCACTGTTAATAAGTTGGATCCTGTTTTAAATCTTATTCAATTGTGGAAAGATCACAGCGATCAACGACCACAACTTCACTGCGAGAGTTCGGGAAGTCAAAACCACTCTTGTTAGGAGTGTAATAAATACAAACCTCAGTATCAGCTTGAATGGTGCTCACCCACCAAATGTTCCAAATATCAAAAAGGCCACAGCCAAAGAGGTTTGTTAAGCGACCGTAAGTATCTTCCGGAAAACCATTTTCTACCGAGAAATAAGTTTCGACCTCTCCATCATTTTGACAAACATAGTCATCCACTTCCTCAGCAGTCGGTAAGAAGTTGAGGTTCATTCCGCCATTCCAAGTACCTAAGTCACGCCCCACAAAGACCTTTGAGCAACCTCTGGTTGATGGTGATCCTCGATACTGTCTATGGCAGTCAACAAGAACCTCTAAGAACTCAATCACCGTGTTATCACCAAAGTCACCTACATAACGCTCATCCATACAGAAGCCACCATCCGAGCAAATATCCTCTCCCGAACAGTTCGCATCACCATTACATTCAACACAAACATTATTTTGTGCATTACATAGTAAAGCGCCCGTACAATCACAAGCTGCTTCACAATATGCACCTTCAAGTTGATAACAACGAGCGCCCATATTACATCCAATTTCAGTACATTCAGCAGTGGCCACACAGTCGGAGCTAACCGAACAATCATTACCTACATCCACTCGGCATTCTCGGCTACCTGAATCACAAATCAGACCTTGATCACCTAAGCAATCACTGTTGGCAGAGCATGGAGAACCGATACGACCTACACAGCGACCATCCGTACCACAAACTTGGTTTCTGCCCGGACATTCATCAACTTCACCATTGCAGTTATCATCTATATTATTACAGATTTCCTCGGCAAAGGGATTAACTTGAGGGTTATTGTCATTGCAGTCAAAGCTACCACTGCGACACGCTCCCTCACCATGACCGTCGTTATCTTGATCAATGCAAGTACCCGTACCAATGCTTGTACACACCTGATCACCACGATTGCAGTCATCATCACGGCCATTACCACAGATCTCTGTGCGGCCACTATGAATGCGAGGGTCGCTTTGATCGCAGTCAAAACCATAGCAGCCAGTCCCTGTACCATATCCATCTTGATCAGGATCATCACACAAGTTCAAGGTGGTTAAGTCTCTGCCATCACAGTCTTGGTCAATACGATCATTAATAATTTCCACCGCACCGGCATTAATGTTTGGATCAGAGTCATTACAATCAATGCCTAAACAGCCTGCACCTACACCAAAACCATCTCGGTCACGATCTTGGCAATCCGTTGTTGGACACACTAAGTCGCTACCATTACAATCTTGGTCAATCCCATCTCCACAGATTTCGCTTTGGAATGGATTGATGCGAGCATTACGATCATCACAGTCTAGTCCTCGACAATCTGCTCCGTTGCCAAAACCATCTTGATCTAAGTCAGAGCAATTGGGCAAGCAAGGCAAATCACCGCCACTACAGTCATCATCCTCTTGATTACCACAGATTTCCATCGCCCCCGGGTAAACATTAGGATTCATGTCATTACAGTCTCCGCCGCGATTATTTGGGTTTGAGTTGCACATCGCATCTTGATAACCATCACCATCGGCATCGGCGCATGCCTGCTGACACATGGGGTCTTGAGCAGGTAATAAACCATTACAGTTATTATCGATCATGTTGGCGCAGTTTTCGACTCGCCCAGGATTAATTGCATTTGAGGTGTCATCACAATCGCCACCACCAGCATTGACATTGGGATTACAACTCCGATCTTGGAAGCCATCTCGGTCGCGATCCAAACAAGTCCCTGGAACTGTTGTGCCAGCAGTCATGCTAGTTCCAGCGGTCATGCTTGTTCCAGCGGTCATGCTTGTTCCAGCAGTCATGGAGTTAGACATTTCTGTTCCACCTACTGCAATCACTTCAGTGGGCTCTCCACTCTTACACCCAACAGCTAGCAAAGTACTCACTAGCAACATGATTGGGGATAAGCGTTTTAGATTAGATTGAAGATTTTTCATAAAATTCTCCGCTATATGTTCATTTTCTAGCGTTTATTGAGTACTTACATATCTCGTTTGCAAGTAAAAAATTAAAGCTAGGGAATCTACAAGTATTCAAAAGTGTTTAATTGTTCTATAGACTACTCTGCACTCTGAGTCATGTATTATGAGTAGTTCATTTGACTTAAAGTTTGAAGTCTACTTTATTTAATCACAGACAATTTGTACTTGTTCCACTCAGATCCCTTGACAATCTTATTTGCTCTGTTAGCGTTCACCACGATATGTTATCGACTTAAATCGGTGATTCTAAAGCCTACGAGGTCTCTTATGATTAACACAAATCTATTTACTACTCGACTACCGTTAGTTCATTCTATCTGCCTAGCCATGTTCCTTTTGCTCACTTCTGCATGCACTCCCGCTTTTGTTAAAGGAACCGAGATCGAGTACACTCCTAAAAAGCAAGAAGTTGCTGATTTTATTGAAAAATATAGAATTGCACTTGAACAACGTAACTTCGAGCTTCTCAAAGATATGGTGAGCAATAATTATTATGAAAATGGGAGTACAACCAATGATCCCAGTGATGATTATGACTTTAGAGGTCTTCTCAATGTACTCCATAGCCTTAAGCAGAGTGTAAAGGCAGTAAAGTATTCAATCAAAATCAATAAGATTGATGTAATGGAAGCAAGTGCGGCGGTTGACTTGGAATACTCAGGCCAATATCTTTTTACCCAAAATGAACGGGATCGTTGGGAAACATATGCTGATAAAAACCGCCTAACTTTGGCTAAAGATAAGCTTGGTCACTGGAAGATTATGAGTGGCCTGTAAACCCTATTGAACATCTCTTAGGCTCTGTTTAGGGCTTACGGCATGAGTTCAAGTCCTTGGTTAAAACTCTAAAAGAGAGCTGACTGACTTGAAATGCCGGCGGATAAGACTTTGTTGATATGTCGCTCAGCCCTCTTTGTTTATCCATAGTTTGAGCGACTGTTTGCTTGGGGTAGCTTTTAAGTTTTTGTGGGTCAAGATCTAAGATTGAGTCTTGCCAAGCCTTAAATGCCTGAGATGATCTATCGGGTAGAGGTCTAATCCATTCAAAAAACTCTTGCCTTAAATCTTCTTGGGCAAATAAGACTTTAAGTTCCTTTAAACTAGGTAAGTTTGAGCTGCTCCATAGGCTGTATAAAAGAGCTTGTTGTAAGTTAATACAACGAACCGGTTCATCAGCTTTAGCACGACAGTTGCCCCATGTTGGACGAACTGTACATTGACCTTGTGCCACACAACTTTCATATTCGCTTACTTTCACTAAAGGACTCACACAGAGTGATCCGGCTTCTGTCTTAATCAGCGTAAAACGATCGAGTCCATATTTAATTGGCAAGTTCACATCTTTCTCATCTTGTAGGGTGTGATCAAGATTGGCATCTGGATGACCCTTTTCATCATCTAATTCATTTATATGATTTAGGACATGGTCATTCAACATTGGGAGTAAACCTTGCTTTATCAAAGCATTTGTCATCTGAGCGAGATACTTGTGGATATGCAAGAGCTTAGAAAAACCTCTTTGCTGCACTGCCAGTAAGGCTCCCGAAGCATCGTGCAGTTTGAGAGTCAAGTTAAAACGACTTTTGTGTGTGTTTCGCTGTGTTTTTGAAACAAGGAGTTTAGATAATTGCCCACTCAATGACCAATGCGCTCCAAGTTCTCTAGCAAGCTCAGCCGCACATAAGCCTATACAGTCATTAAGTTGTCTATTGGGGTCCAACAAAACCTTAAATTGATCTCGATCAATCACCAAAATCTCTTTATCTTTTAGAAGACGCAGTGCGATCGCACGAACTTGGTCAGTCCATACTTGCTTTTGCTGAACGGACCCTGGCTCACCCTGCAGTTCTAAAACAGCTAGGCGCTTATACTCTTGTATTGGGATTGCATGAGAGTTTGAATAGGTTGTGACCTGAATTAAAGATGCTATGCCCATCCCCAAAAGTATCAAAAGCAAGTGAGAACAATGACTTAAATCACTTAAAAATAGACTTACTTGAGATTTATAGAGTGTTGTTCTCTGATAAAAACTAGACATACATATCGTCCAATCACCGGAAATAATTCAGATTCAACATCTCTGCTGATCTTCATAGTACAAGGTCGGTAAAACTTTCGTTCATTAAAGCTTTTTAAATTGGATTTACCATATCATGCCAACTTAAGACTTATCGTCAGTCTTTTTAAGAAGATAAGATCTAGCTGAAATCACTTACTTTAGTTCGCAAAAGGATCTTTGATAGCGCTCTTTTTCTTTTTACGCCGACGTTTTTTCTTTGTAGACCTTGTTTTTGCCTTCTTAGCTTGGCTTTTTGCGCGTTTGGTTTTAGTACGCTTTGATGATCGATTTGTTGACTTGGTATTTGCGCTTGCTTTGACTGCGTTTTGTTTAGTGCCTTTTGTGTCAATAGCTGAAGTCTTTTTAGGTTGATCCACTGTTGGCTCAATCTCAATATCATCACTCTCGGGTATAATGACATTAAGTTCTGAGTTTAAGCTGGAAGCTTCTTTCGACTTAATTGTCGTCAGTTTCTGGGGAGGACTAGGCTGCATCGACCTTGTAGTCTGTGGCTGAATATCATATTGCCCACCATTCACTAAGGCACTTAAATCTTCTAGACTCATCCCTGAAAATTGTACAAGACCAATCCCCATCATGAGTAAAACTAAGATCAAAATCATTAGGTTTAGCCCAGCTTTACTCTGTTGTGCTTGTTGTGGTGGGCTGTGAATATCACTCTGGGAATGACTTGCGCTAGACTGCTCCACAGCTTCCCAAACCATATTCGATTCTTGTAAGGAATCTAAAGCTTCTGGCTCTAAAACCACCGGCACATGAGTATGAGTAGGACGCCCCGCAACAAAAAAGCCTTCTTCATGCTCCTTACCTTCAATTTCGAGTTGGAACTGTGAAAAAGGTAATAATTGACCTGATAAAGGCAGAGGAATACTTAGTAAGGCTTGGCTTAGAGCGCGAGGTTTATCTTTCAAGTCAACCAATGACCTCCACTCGGGTACATCAGGGAATATTTCTTCAGGGCGTTGAAATTCAAGTTGGGTATCAAGCTCTTGGATAGGAGAATGTTGTTCATTTCCTTCCAAGATACCCATGCGAGACTTTTGTGGTGCTGTCTCAATATAGGTTTGCTCCTGATTAATCCCATCAGGAATCGGAAATAACCCTGACATCCGGGCGTCTTTAGCCGCAAAGTCATCATCCATGCCAAGATCATCAAGATTAGCCGGAAGCTCCAAGCGCTCGGTGAGCTCAAACTCATCTGTAATACGCTCTGGAGTAATACTGCTAGCAGGCGAAGAAAATAACTCCGGAATCTCAAAACCGCTTTCATCGATAGAATCAATAGCTTGGTATGCGATTGCATCAGTTATTTCTACGGTTTGAGAACCAATCCCTTGGCTATTTTCCTCAAAGCGATCTGAAAGACTTTGATTAAATATTGGGCTTTCTAAATCTTGAGCTACATTAATCTTAGCTGTTGCCTCAAAATCACTCATTGTTTGGATGAGTGTTTCTGAGTGTTGTTCAGTATTAGGTAAAGCTTGATTCAAACCATGCTCTGCTTGCTTAGTTTCACCAATCTCAAGCTGTGGAATGACCAAAGCTTGATTAAACAAGGTTGAATGCTGATTCCAATCAAGCTGATGCATATCCTCGGTGGCTGAAGATAAGGTGTCCGGCCCATTTGAATCTATTTCATGACTTAAATTGGCTTGCTCAGCACCGACTTGAATAGGGTCATTAGATGGAGCGATTTCACTCGCAAGTGCACTCGCCGCCTGTTCAAGCAACATATCTAACTCAAGTTCATCTACATTCAGTTCACCCAAACTTTGCTGAACATCAGATTTAGCTAGATTTTGTTCATGATCAGAACTTAGGCCCATTACTTCTATTGCTGTACTTTGCTCTGGAGCTAAACCTTGCCAATCATTAAAGTCTCCCCAAACTTCATCTTGAGCACCAGATTGAGCGGGCACATCAGTTGATTCGGCTTCCCTTACGCCTAATTGGGCAAGCTCATCACGAGTAAGTGGTCGTGTATCTTCAGCAAGATTAAGCGTATCAGAAACCTCATTTTGAGGCGTTTCTACTTCTTCAGGCTCTGAACTATTTAGGATTTGCATTCCCTGTAATTCTTGGAGCTGGTCAAAGGAAAGTCCACCCATCATTGTTTGGCTACCACTATTAAGGCTATGTGGTGCTGCCATGAGAGTATGTTCTACGCGACTGCTATTACTTTGAGAAATTTGAGAACTTGAAGCAAGTGAAGAATCAAAAGACTCTAAAGAATCAAAAGACTCTGCTTCAAAGCCTTCCGGAGGTGCGGTAATGATCGCTTTGTGCGATCCGGTTGCTTGTGCAGGTAGCGGAGGAGGAGTCTGTGATGGAGTAGAGGCCGGTAAAGGCGTAGTGCTAGGAGCTTGGTTTTGTGCAGCTTGATATTGATTTAATGTTTGCTCAGTAATCGCATCAAAACCAAGGGTTTGGCCAAAACCTAAAGGATTCATTAAGGAATGATTAGGCGTGAGATTAGGCATAGAGAAGCCTGAATCCCCTACTTGTCCCAAAGCATCTAAGGAGGAGTTGGGAATAGCACTTGAACCGCTCCCAAGCTTTTGGATCTCTTGTAGCGAAGCTTTAAAGAACTCTAAACTTTTAGGACGAGAGCTACTTTGCTTGGCTAAGCATTGATTGATCAACTTGGCAAGCTTTGTTTTTTGTTCTGGACCGCCTTTAATTTCATCTTTTTTGACTTTTACTCGGCCACTACTAATGATTACCGAAGTTAAGATCTTATCGTTGGTCCGTCCTTGAAAGGGTAGACGAGCGTTGATCATAAAGTAAGCCAAAAGACCTAAGGCTCCTAAGTCAGTCTGTTGATCTATTGTTTTACCCGAAGCTTGTTCATACGTAAAAAAACTAGGGTCATTATAGGTAACACGCTGACCGTTCGCTTTGTGAACGCCGCAGAGATTTGCTCCCAATATATCGGAAATAAGAACTTGCAACCCTAAGTTGGAACGCTCTTTCACAAAAATATTATTTGGCTTGATGTTTCCATGAATCTTAGCTTCCGCATGCAAGGGAGCCAAGGCCTCACACAATCCAATTAATATCTCGCAAGTTGTTTGAGCATCTAAACCGTCCTTTGCCTTAACAAAGCGGGTTAAGTTGGGTGCTTCCTCTCGGCTTAACACACACCAAACCCCACCATACTGCCCATGTACCCCAAAGTCGATCAGAGGGACAATATAGTCCGATCGGAGCTGAGCATGTTGCATAACTCCTCGTTGGATCTGATCTTGAATCTCCCGATGTTCGTTTTGTTGGTAATACTTTAAAATCACCGGACGTCGATTTTGCTGGTCCATCGCACTAAAGGTCAGCGCGATTTCAGAACGATTATTAAGGGAAGTAGGGAGAAAGCGGCCTTTGATTTGTTCTTGTAACAAAAGATGTGGCTGTAACATTGTACTCATGGGTTCTTAGACCTTTATGATAGCATTGATCAACGCTAAGCGTTTACTTAACCTAAAATTAGGTTAGCACTCATAGATCAGAAAGCAAGCCTTCATCTATGAATGATGATGAACAAAAACCAGCTACATACGAAACACATTTCTTTGCTAACTTCTAGATCATACTAGACACAGCTAAATCAAACCTTAACCAAGGACAGAATCACTGAATAAGACTCTCCACGGTCTACATTCATAAATATGTGGAATACCTTTCGCATAAATAATTTGTTTATCTCGTCTTTGTTTTTTCTGACCAAGTAAAAAAAAAGCTTTGACCTAAATGATAAACTAAAGTAAAACCTTTCTATTCTCAGCGTAGGTGGCGGAATTGGTAGACGCGCTAGGTTGAGGGCCTAGTGCCCGTTAAGGGCGTGGGGGTTCGATTCCCCCTCTACGCATCAAAGCCCGGTCGAAAGACTGGGCTTTTTTGTATTTTTAGTTCGTAAAACACAGGATATTCACCATGAAACTCGATTCGTACTATTTATTTAATATCATTAGACAAAAAATAAGAATCCTCTTACTGATCAGTTGTGTTTCTTTGAGTATTAGTGCTTGTTCCATCCATGGGATGACCGGTAATGTCATGTCTGAATATACTGTAAAGCATTTATCCCCGTATGTTTTAGGTACTCAAGATTTAAGTATGGCTTGTGAAATGGGCGCCTCTATGGGCCCTTTTCTGCTTTCTTTTGAGCGAGTCTCCGACCGCCCTGATATGGCGGCGATTCCTACTTTTATGACGGCTGCCCTTTGTGCTGAACAAGTGGTTTGGGAAGCTGAGTTAAGAGCACTCAGAGCCGAGCGTAGTGCAAATGCGAGCGAGTATAAAGATGCTTTGGTTGCACAAAAAAGAGCCCATGGTGTGGTCGCTTTACGGTATTATAATGCCTATCTTCGTATGCAACGACTCTTTGGCGAAGACTGTGCCAAAGTAAAAAACGCTGATGACCAACTCGTTTTACTCTTGGGCATGATGGGTGGATTATTAGCTGTCCAAAATGACCGTGCTTCTGGAGTGATGGTAAATGTACCGACAGATGTACCGCGCAAGGTCGCTCGACAAACAAAATGCCTTGATAACAAAACTTGGTGGGGTATGCCCATGGCTTTAGAGTCAGCGGTGTGGGTGGGTGTACCAAACTCAGCCCCTAAAGAAATTGCAGCAGATCAACTTAAAGAGGTTGTATATAAGCGCCTTGAAGAAAGTGCTGCTATTGGTCGTAAAGCGGGTGTTCGTCTAGTTGACTCAGTATATGCATTCACAGCTTTGGCTCTTGGTGATGATACCCAAGTTAAAAAAGTCATTACTGATTTTGCCCAGTCTAGAAAGCAAACACCACCGGCCAAAGCTTGGCGACTACTCGATGAGACATCAGCTGCCCAATTGCAATTTTTATCAGATCGCTATTGGACCAAAGACAAGGGACATCGTAACCAGCTTGAGCTAGGTCGCTTTTGGGCGCCCGAGCCTGAAACACCTGCCGATGAAGACGACAGCTTATTAGATGGACTTGATGAAGAGTAAGTTGTTTAGCTTAAGCTTCTTCATCTTCCTCGTCTGCTTCAGCCCACTCTGAAAGAACTTCACTGAAAAGACTTTCGACTTTTTCAAGTTCAGCATCACTTAAAAGTCTAGCTTCACTGTCGCTGGTCAAAAGTCCGGGATAAAGTGCAGGCTCAATGGGCATAACGACCAAATAACGAGCGCTACCATCATCGACTTCGACCAAAACCAAATATTCTGCAGCGCCATCGGCTTCTTCAATTTCCATGACATCGCATTCAGCATAGAAAGATTCTTCTGGCTCGCCCACCAATACGAATTCTTCGCCCTTTACATTGATACTGACATTATGCTGGATGAGCGCATCATGGATGTGTTTTTTAACCGCTTGAAACTCATCACTGTCCAAAGCTTCCAAGGCGGCATCTTCATCGTTTTTATCTTCACGTAAAACCATAACTAATGGTTCAGCAGGTGTGAGCAAGACATAAACTTCACCATCTTGTTCGATCTCAACGACAACTTCCACCGGCAATTTAGCTCCGGACTCGTCTTCCAAAGTCAGTATTCTCACTGGCTCAAGTTCTTGCATCTCTGTGTTATTTTGGGAATCAGACATAAATTATACCCTTCTCGGGGCTTTGAAAGCTTTAAATGGCCTTGAACAATGGATCACCCTTAAAAAGATAGATCACCATAAAGATAGACTAAATATTTAGTCCAACACTTTGTTTATTAAAACACTCATAAACTTAAAGCAAAACAATGTTGACACAAAGTTTTGATTTATTTGGTTGAGTTTTAGCCTAGAAACGGCTCAGACTCTAGTGAGTAAGAGTACTCTTAAAACAGGTGTTATTTTTTCTTGGCTTGACCAAGTTTAACAATCTCAAGGTATATTTATGACTCAGCAGTCTTCAACAATCACTGAATCCTCTAATGATGGGGTGAATACAGCATCAGACTTGACATCGCTCAAACAACGTCAAGCTCAACATGTTTTTTATACATGGAGCGCTCAAAACCAAGCCACTCCGATTCCAATCAGTGGTGGGCAGGGGGCATTTTTTTATGGTGAGTCTGGAGAAAGATGGTTTGATTTTGAAAGCCAAGTTTTTAACTGTAATCTAGGCCATCAAGACTCTAGGGTGATCGAAGCGATCAAAGCACAGGCCGATCAACTTGCCTGTGCCCACCCGGCGGCCGTGTTTGAGGCTAAGGCCAAACTAGGAGAACTCTTGGCCCAAGTGAGTCCAGGAGATATTAATAAGTTCTTCCTTTGCCTATCGGGTGCAGAGGCCATTGAAAATGCCTATAAGATTGCTCGCCTTTTAACCGGTCGCAAAAAAGTGATTGCTCGTCGTCGCAGTTATCATGGCGCTTCTATGGGAGCTCTTTCATTGACCGGAGACCCACGACGAAGACCATTTGAGCCTGGTCTTTGGGGGGTTTTAAGAGCAGAAGATCCCTACTGCTATCGTTGTCCATATGGTCTTAAACCTGACTCTTGCGCTCTACAATGCGCAACGAGTATTGAGCATATTATCGAAATGGAGGGGCCGGAAACGATCGCCGCTATCTTTGCTGAGGGAGTGACCGGATCAAATGGTGGTTTTATTCCGCCTCCGGACTATTGGCCAAAGCTCAGAGAGATTTGTGATAAATACGGTATATTACTCATTGCCGATGAGGTTTTTAGTGGTTTTGGACGTACAGGAAAATGGTTTGCGGTTGATCATTGGAATGTTGTTCCGGATATGATCACGATGGCTAAAGGTGTAACAAGTGGCTATGCTCCCTTAGGCGTTTTGGGAATTCGCCAATCACTTGCCAAACGCTTTAATGACGAGATTTTATGGTGTGGGCTCACCAGCTATGCCCATCCCATTTCCTGTGCAACTGCGGTCGCTACAATACAGGCTTATCAAGAGGATAATTTAATCGAAAATGCTAAAGAACAAGGTGAATACTTAAGGAAGCAACTTGCAAGTTGGTCAACATACTCTTGGTATGGTCATAGCCGTTGTTTAGGTTTATTCGGCACTTTAGAGTTTGCAGATCATTGCACCGAAGAAGCGCTTTTGGCTTTAAAAAAGTCTTTATATGAGCATAAAATACATATCTTACTCAAAGGGCGTTTACTCTTTATTACCCCACCGCTCTGTATTAAGCGAACAGAGTTGCAAGAGGGCTTAGATCTTATTTTAAACTGTGTGCAACAGCATTTAACCTAAACTCTACTTGATCAAAACTTATGATAAAGATGTCAAAACATAGATCACAGCTAAGAAAGAGCAATCATTTGAGTACTAAAGTCTTTAACAATGCAGCAGAAGCCCTTCATGATATTTTTGATGGTGCTCGAGTTATGTCCGGAGGTTTTGGCTTATGTGGCAATGCCGAAAATTGCATACGTCAATTAAGGGACAGCCAAGTAAAAGAGCTGACAATCATCAGTAATAATTGTGGCAATCAAGGGCGTGGCCTCGCCGTTCTTTTACAGTCTAGACAAGTAAAAAAGGTCGTTTGTAGTTTTGTCGGCGGTAATCCTGACTTAGAAGCACAAATGCTTGCCGGTGAAGTAGAAGTGGAACTCAATCCTCAGGGAACCTTGGCTGAACGTATTCGAGCAGGTGGAGCTGGCATCGGCGGTTTTTACACACCTACAGGGGTGGGCACGATCATTGCTGAAGGCCGAGAAGTTAGAGAAATAGACGGTAAGCGCTATCTGTTTGAAAGCCCACTTAAAGCCGATTTTGCCATTATTAGAGCTGAGTATGGTGATGCTTTTGGTAATCTTAGATTTAAAGGAACTGCCCGAAACTTTAGTCCACAAATGGCAATGGCTGCCAAAACAACGATTGTTGAAGTTGATCACCTTGTGCCTACTGGTGAACTTGCTCCAGAAGACATTCATTTACCTGGCTTGTTTGTTCAACGTATCTTTCAAGGTGCAAATTACGAAGATATTATCGAGTATAAAACCACTCGTCCCCGAATATAACCGGTTATAAATAGGTGTAGTAACAGCTACTTCTTAATTTCCTTATATTCAGCTTACTGATTCCTTGTTCAACTTTGTACAAACTTTGTATCTTAGTGTTTATCATTTCGTTAACTGATTAAATGCTTGTTTTACAGCAAAGGCTCAGTATCGAAGCAAGTCTTTATTAACTAGATACTTATATGAGTTGTTCTGCTTTACTGCACCGAAAATAAAAAAGTTGTACAAACATTAGACTAAGCTATTGACAGCTCCTATTTTAGAACATAGAGTACCTGTACAACCTTTGTACAACAAGTGCACACACTTAATAAAATCATACTTAAGTGTTTAAAGTGAGGTCCTATGATTATCCGAAAAGTAAAATTACTCACGCCTGATGAAGAATCTCGCCTAGTTAAGGAAGCTCAAGCTGGTTCAAAGCAAGCGCTCAACCAACTCATTGAAGCACATTACCAACAAATGTATCACTTAGCTTTGAAAGTGACTCGCAATCGAGTACTTGCTGAAGATATTACCCAAGAGGCTTGTGTACAGGTGTTAAGACGTATTGACCAATTCAGATCAGAGTCTCGTCTAAACTCTTGGATTTCACGGATTGTGGTGAATACAGCCTTACTTAAGCATCGTCGTGAAAAACGCATGATTCCTACCGATGAGATTTTTCCATCAGATGCAATCGCCCCTGATCCAGAACCGGATCAAGTCACGATTAATAAGGAACTCTTGAATAAAACCGATGAGCTATTAGGAGAACTGAGAGATGGAGATCGAGAGCTTTTTGCTAAGCGCTTTGTCGAAGGTTTATCACTCAAATCTATTTCTGAAGAGACCGGCTTATCACTTCCTGCGCTAAAAAGTCGATTCCATAGAGCTCGTAACCGACTAAGAGAAGTATCAATCAATCAAAATTGGGGCATTGAGTTCCAAGACTCAGATGGGGTTAGCGCTTAATTCTACTTAAGTGTTTACGCACCTTAGTTTTATTAGCATCAAACACAAAGGCTTCAGTAATCAGAAAGCCTTGTTCAAGGTTAATGATTCTAGGTGCCAATAAAATGAATGCTTCCAATCGGGCTGGATCAAAGCTCCACTGATCCAATAAGAGTTTCACTTGCAAAGCACTGAAATAAGAGCTTTGAACTGCCAAATTAATAAGCGCTAAGCGTCCTTGATCAAAGCTTTCATCTTGAATTTTTTGCTTGAGTATATTGAATAAGTCGCTTGATATCGCTTCAGCTTTTTCTTGTGCTTGCTGTCTTCGGCGAGTTGAGCGTGCATTTCGATCTTTTTGCTTAAGACTAGATAACATTTCGGATGCACGTCGACGTTGAGCATCAAAAGTAAAGGCTTCAAGCACTAGAAAGGCACCATCAATATCTAAAATGTGGTCTTTAATCAGAACTAAAGCCTCGATCTTTTTCGGATCAAAGGTAAATGATTCAAGGATCTGTCTTGCCTGCAAAGAAGATAGATAAACTTGTTGCATCATCATAAACTGGAGTATCTCAAGTCGCTTAGGATCAAATGAAGCTGCTTTCAGCTGTTGTAAAGCCGCTTGAAACTCCTCTTTGCCCATAGGTTGCATTTCTTCAGCCAAGCGTTTTTCTTCAGCCAAGCGTTTTTCTTCAGCCAAGCGCTTTTCTTCAGCCAAGCGCTTTTCTTCAGCCAAGCGTTTTTCTTCAGCCAAGCGTTTTTCTTCAGCCAAGCGTTTTTCTGCAGCCAAGCGTTTTTCTGCAGCCAAGCGCTTCACTCGTCGTCGACGATGATGCCCATGTCTTGAATCTTGTGATTCATTTAGCTTTAGCTCACCAAAACGACTTAGATACTGGGCAAAAATACCGCGATCTCGTCTTGAACAAGAGTGAGTTTCAGAAAAGTCACACTCTAGTCTTCGAGCACTGACTTGACCGCATTGCTGATGTTTAATTGAGCCTTTTAAAGTGTCTGTACGAATACGAGCTTTCATTGCTACTCGCATAAAATCGTGAGCAGGCTTGTGAATCCAACGTCCAGGCTCAAACTCAAGTTTTAAAGCTCGTCGAGCTTGAGCGACTTGAGCTCTCATTTCAAAACTTAAATACTCTTGATCTTGATACAGGCCATGGAAGACTGCCATTAACTTGCCATGGCGATTTTGGGTGATTTCTAACAGCAAAGAATGGTGGTCTTGGTCACATTGATAATCACCAACCCAAACACCAAGAACTTCTTGCTCGATTCTTTGATCTAGTTGACTCATATTAGGATGCTGACGATCATGCTGCCTATTGTGCTTTGCATGTCTAGGCTGCTTACTTCGTTGAGCTTCTACCGATTGGATATTGGCCACCCCCAATATAGAAAAAAACAAGGCTAATAGATTAAGTTTACTTATCAATTTAAGATTTTTCATGATCATTTCTCCTTTTATCATCATGTCTCTTTATCATCATGTTAGCGTTGAGTTCATGAACAAATGAGCGTTCATCAAGCATTGACTTGGCTCATTCAAACTCTTTCAGCACAGTCTGTTAAAACAGTACTGACTTACAGCACTAGACAAAGACTTGTAGCTTACTTAAATATTATTCAATACTATAGAATGTTACAGCTAATTAAAACTCATGTGTTGAGTTTAACTCGCTGAAAGTCTTCAATAACTTTAAAGTTCAATCAATGATAAAGCTTGATTAAGATCAGCAATCAAATCTTGAGCATTTTCAATACCGACTGAGATTCTGAGCATACTTTCAGTCACACCTAGTCGATTTTTAACCTCGTTAGGTACATCAGCATGCGTCATGGTAAATGGATGTTCCATAAGGCTTTCTGTTCCGCCCAAACTCACCGCTAACTTAATCACTTTGAGGGCATCTAAAACCTTAAAAGCCTCTGCTTCTCCACCCTTAATATCAAAAGCAAAAGTAGATCCTGGCCCTAAGCATTGTTGCTTATAAACTTGAGCTGCCGGATCGCTTGGATCAATCAGTTCTAAGTGACCTACTGACTCTACGGCCGGATGTTCATTTAAGAACTTTGCAATCACTCTGGCATTTTCACAGGACTGAGTCATGCGGAGTTTAAGCGTTTCTAGAGATCGTAGAATCATCCAACCGGTTTGCGGATCGCACATGGTACCTAAAATCGTTCTAAAGCCAGCGATTGGGCCTAGCAAGGATTCGCTTCCAACTACACCTCCTGCCACAAGATCGGAGTGCCCACCAACATATTTAGTCAGACTGTAAATAACAATGTCGGCACCGTGCTCAAGTGGCCTTTGCCATAAAGGTCCTAAAAAGGTGTTATCAACCATAACCAATGGTTTATGACCAAGCTCTTGCTCTATATGCAGTGCGGTATCACGACATTCATGTAGATCAATAAGGCAATTCGTGGGATTGGCTGGTGTTTCAACCAAGATCACCGATACCCGGCCACCATTTTCTTTGGCAATTGCCTTGGCTTCTTCGGTCGCAATCGTCAAAGAACGATCTTCATTCCAAGTTGTAAAGCCGACTCCGGTCACCCCAAAGCCAGGGAGAATATTACGGATTAAAAACTCAGTCCCTCCATAAATGGGCTCAGAATATAATACAACATCACCCGGACGCACATAAGCTAATAATGATGTGCTGATCGCCGCCATTCCACTAGCAAAAGACAAGCCTTTTTCAGCGCCATCCCATAATCTTAATCGATCTTCAAGGACCTCTAGGTTGGGATTATTAATACGACTGTAGATCAAGCCTGGATCTTCATCCTCACCCTTTTCTCTTTTGCCATAAGCGACCTCAAAGAAAGCTTTACCCTCTGCGGCATTGTTAAACACAAAGGTACTTGTATGAAAAACCGGTGGCTTTAATGCTCCCTCTGACAGTGAGGGATCATAACCATAACTCATCATTTGCGTCTCAGGATGTAATTTATGGCCATTAATTTCCGTTTTATAATAGCGAGAGCGTGCCGAATATGATGAAGACATAAAACACTTGTCCTTTGGGTTATAGTAACGATTTATCGTTTAAATGATTTAATGGAATTGGCCAATAAAAGGCTCTACTAGTTTATGGACAAATTACGCATAAAGTCCGCATAAATTACAATGCTAAACATAGATTTTTAGCAGTTCTTATGCTAGTTTTACGTGCTTACTGTTAGAAAAAGGTGTCATATGATGTACTTAGATCATTCTTTAACCAAAGCTCTTACACTCTGTTTAGCTTTTACTTCATTGGCTGCCTGTTCTGAAATCCAAGAAGAAGCGGCCAATACCGAAGAATCTTGGTCAACAGCATTTCCGGGTAAAGCTGATATTTATGGTGAAGACTCACGCCGAGAAATCAATGACCCAAGTGTGAGTGAACAAGAACGTGAACTTGCTCAATCTGTCGCTATGGTTTTTAACATTAGGAACACGCTTGATATTACCGATGAAAGCATTAGCTTTTCACGTAAAACCATGAGTCAAGAGTTTCAACGTATCAATGGTGTTCCGCTCTGTGAAGACGAGCCCTTTGCTCAACAAGTTGCCCCTGGATATTGCACTGCTTTTCTCATTGCTCCCGATCTGATGGCCACTGCCGGTCATTGTGTTAATGGCCATACTCGCTGTGCACAAATGTCCTTTGCCTTTGATTATGCAAAAAGTTCTCCTAGCGAAGACCCAGTTAGAATTTCTCGTAAAGACCATTATCGTTGTGAGTCAATCATAGGACGTTTATATGATCCATTTGAAGATGGTGAAGCACTTTTGAGCAAAGAATATTGGTATGATTGGGCGGTGATTAAGTTAGATCGTCCGGTCACTGATCGTAAACCGGTCGTTTTAACCGAAGGAGAGTTTATTGAGCGTGGTGCCCCGCTGACTGTGATTGGTCACCCAAGTGGCTTACCTATGAAGCTGACTCAAGGGAATGTAGTCACTGACGACAAAGAACGCTACATGAACACCACCCTAGACATTTACAAGGGTAATTCTGGCTCACCTGTGTTTGATAATGAAGGCAAGGTGCATGGTATTGTGATCAGAGGCTCTGGAGGAAATAGCTTTGAAATCGTCAATGGTGAATGTGGACGATCTAAGCAATGTGAGGATATTGGTGATCCCACCGGATGTATTGGCAATCATGCCTTACGTATCGACCCTATCCGTATTTTCACAAATGAAAATCTCAAGTATATCGAACAACATAGCTTGGTTGATGATGATGAGGAGTTAGGCTTTCGACACAGTTTTAACTTTGAACAAGAAGGTGAAGTGGCAGTCGCCACAGTCCATTTAAATGCTGGTGCTCGAGACTCTAAGGCCCTTAAGGTGATTCTACATCATAATGGAAAAAGTGTTGAAATGATGCATCGCCCCAAAGACTTAGGCTATGGTCGTTGGACAGCAAGTAAGTTTGATTTTAAAGGAGAGCCCGTAGAAGGTGAGTGGATCATTGAAGTTATTGAAGAAGAAGCAGCTCGTTTAAATGTAGAATGGGCTCAAGTCATGCTTGCTTATCAATAAAAGCTCATTATCTCACCTGTGTCACCAGTGAATACAATCAAGCCATCAAGCTAAGTTAGAGGACATACTAAATGGGTAAACGACCCGATTGGAGAGCTTTTACTCAAGACCAGCAAGCTAAAAGCATTATTAATCGACGTTCCGGAGGCTGGCGCGCGAAAAAAGCGGGAGAAAGCGCCGAAGAACTATTGATGCTTGTGGGTAAGCAGTATTTGGCCGAGGAAAGAGCTGAACTCAGAAAGCGACCTGAGCCCTATCGACGTATTGGCGCCGCACAAAGTAATGGACAGTTTACCGCTGCCCCCTTATCTAAAAGTGGACCTGACTTTGACTTGGCCCTTCCGGATGGGCGCTCGGGTCTAATCGAGGTCAAAAGTCGTAAGGGGCATCGTATTCCTTTGCAAGCGGTGGGTGAGGTACAGGGTTCGGCACTGGCACGTCGTATTGCTTGGAATGGCTTTGGAATCGTTATGGTCATGCTTTGGAAAGAAGGACAGGCACCGCGTTGGTGGGCGGTTGATTGGCGTCGCTGGGCGCATGCCAAAACCTTGGGCTATAAATCCTTTTCAGATCAAGATCTTGACCTGCTTGCTACACCGTGTGAGATGATGATTGGGGCTCGACCCGATTGGTTACCGGCAGTGTTTCAAGCCCATGCTGCCGCTAATGGCCTATTGTGGCCGATTGATACGCCTTAAATTAAGGTGTCATTTCCATCATTGCATCTGGATCAGGCAAGTGGCTTAGGTCAAACCGAGCCCAAACAGGATAATGGTCACTCACCGCTCGCGTCAACTCACCGGTTAAACCTAAAACTTGATCAAACTGATAGACACCACTCTCTAACACATGATCGCTGACTAGCCCACCGGCCAACAAACGGTCATAAGGACAATAAGTGCTTGTGGTGGTTGTGTCGAGATCATCTCCGATGAGAGAGACTAAGTTTTCAGTATTGAATAAAGTACTCATGGCTAATTCATCATCATTAAGATAACGACAGCCAGCATTAAAATCACCCATGACTAAGACAGATTCATCTTGGTTAGCATTGATCTGATACAGGGCAAACTCGTTGTATAAGGCTTCAATTTCTGTGGGCACTGCATCCGGATCAAGATGTGTACCCAAAATATGAATTAAACTTTGCTTTTCAATAAACTCAAACTGAGCCCAAACCGGTGGTCGTTCATATAGATCATCAGGGTCAGCCACAGTCTCTCCTGAGACAAAGCGAAGTTTATCCTCTCTATATAAAAAAGCGAGCTGTTCCTTAGAACTAGTACGTCCTAAGCGCTCGCTTAAGAAAAGGGCATAAGGTTGAGGGCTTACGCTATTCACTCTATTCAACAACTCTACAATCGCCGTTTCGCTAATATCTCTAACCTCTTGAATCATCACTAAATCAAAGCGAGTAATAATTTGAGTTAAAGCCTCCACCACCTCGGCTTTATCCATTTTTGATAAACCAAAAACCTGTACATTAAAGGCAGAAACTCTAAGTTCTCCGGCCACGTCCTCTAAGGTCTCAATTTGTGGTGGAGTGACAATGGCTGCCCGATGTAAATATAAGCCAATTCGACGTTCAACAACGCCATATGGCTTACGTAAGATAAACTGTATTCTTACTCGATGTCCGACATACTCACTTAAGTCAATCGAAGCCTCTGTGGGTTCAGCACTTGCCGTTGTCGCCTCGTGTAAAACAGTAAAGTCCGAAAGCCGGCGAGCACCTTCCTCACCAATTTGCACTCTAAAATAGTCATAGCTATGGCCTTTAAAGTGATACTTGAGTTCCATACTAGGAGACTCAAGATTGCTTAGGTCAATATCACGAGTCAGCTTCCAATAGTAGGTGTAACGAGTACCGGTTGGATTATTTCGAATCGAGCCCTCACCATCATTTGTGACATTCACCCACCCAGCTTCACTGCCTCGACCCATTGTCGAAGGATACATGGTCCAACCATCACTACCCTCATCAAACTCATTGATTTCATCGGCATATGCATTAGGGCTGACCAAAGCCAAAAAGATGACCATCAATCCACATAGACTACGTACACGAAACTGTCGAGATACAATCCAGCGATCAAAACTTTGTAAGAGTTTATATGAGTTAAATTGCTCTGAGTTTCTTTGGATTTGTTTATGAGATACCTGCATCAGTCCGCCTCTCTTCCATGAATATCGCCAACGAGCGCTTGTATTCCTCGGCCAACTGCATAAATCCCTTTAATATTTTTTGTATCAGGATCAATAAATCCTTCTGCAAGCACATCACTTGGCGCGGTTCCTAAAAGAGCTAAGGTCCCGTCTTCACTCACAAAACCATTGGCTTCAAAGCGTGCCCCTGATGCACTGACGACCACTAAAGAAAAACGTCCTTGGTCAATCGCCATAGAAGTCACCGCCACTTCTTGCTCTGCTCTAATAAAACTTAAATCATATAAACCATCATATTCTGGTGAGGGTTGATAAATCGGTTGGTTTTCCAATGAGCCGGCAAAGCTTCCTTCACGACTAACTGCGCCTGTGACCGTAAATGTTCCTTCGATAATCCCTAGTCGTGAAACACGGCCTGTTGCATTAAAAGTACTGCCCATTGTACCGATTAAAGGCGGTATTCTGAGCATGCCCTGTTCATCAATAAAACCACCGAGTTCAATGAACTCACCATAACGATTAAGGACTTCACCTTCGATTAAGCCTAAGCGTACTTCTACGCGAGCTAGAGCTGTTTTAAAGCCTTCGCTTTCAAAAGTCGCAAAGTAAACACCATCATATCGGGAACTCGCTTCGGAGTTCATATTCATTTCGCTACCCGCTGTGGCTTCACCGGCAGTGGCCTCACCGGCAGTGGCCTCACCGGCAGTGGCCTCACCCGCAGTGGCTTCACCCGCAGTGGCTTCACCCGCAGTGGCTTCACCCGCTGTGGCTTCACCCGCTGTGGCCTCACCCGCTGTGGCCTCACCCGCTGTGGCCTCACCCGCAGTGGCTTCACCCGCAGTGGCTTCACCCGCTGTGGCCTCACCCGCTGTGGCCTCACCCGCTGTGGCCTCGCCCGCTGTGGCCTCGCCCGCTGTGGCCTCACCCGCTGTGGCCTCACCCGCCGCTGTTTCACCGGCGCAGGCAGGCATGATCATATCAGGCTCTGGCTCGCCTGCATCCTCAAGAGTCATATCTAAAGAGTTTTTTGTTGTATCTTGTTCACTATCACAAGCAACCAAGCCTATGCTTAATCCCAAAACTAAGGCTAGGGACAAGAAATGCCCAAACTTCAAAAACTTAAGCAAATAATTAATTTTATTCATAAATTTTAAACCTTTTAGCTAAAGCCCTTTATATTCTTTATACCATTGAACAAAGTCTAAAATACCTTCTTCTAAATCCATATTCGGTGCAAAGCCAAGATCCTTTTGAGCTGCTGTGATCTCTGCAAAGGTATCTTTGACATCCCCTGGTTGCATTGGCATCAAATTCTTTTTAGCCTCGACACCAAGTGCATTTTCTAGCTGTTTAACTGCTTCCATTAAAGAAACTGGTTTACCACGCCCAAGATGATACACTCTGAAGGGAGCACTACTTGTTTCTAATTTAGGCTCAGTACCACTCCAATCAGGATCAGCTTGAGCGGGATGATCAAGGGCAGCAATAATTCCTTGCACGATATCCGAAACATGGGTCCAATCTCGAGTCATATCCCCATAATTATAAATATCTATTGTTTCGCCCTTAAGCATTTTTTCTGTAAATAGGAACAACGCCATATCCGGACGCCCCCAAGGACCATATACCGAAAAAAATCTTAAACCGGTGGTTGGCAGCTTAAACAAGTGTGAGTAAGCATGCGCACACAACTCATTAGATCGCTTAGTTGCGGCATATAAGCTCATTGGATGTCCGGTGGTATGACTTACGCTTGAGGGAAGCATTTCGTTTAGACCACTCACCGAGCCACTACTTGCATAGACAAAATGTTCTATCGGATATCTTCTGCAACATTCTAATAAGTGCCCAAAGCCAACGAGATTACTTTGTATATAAGCTTCCGGAGCTTCAAGACTATATCGCACTCCCGCTTGAGCTGCTAAATTGATGACATGAGTAAAATTATATTGCTTAAACAATGCTTCCAAAGCCAAGCCATCACTTAAATCTTGATGAAAAAAACTGAAGTTTTCTTTAGCTTTTAATTGAGCAATTCGTGCATTTTTTAGCTCTGGGTCATAATAGTGATTTAAACTATCTAAACCTATGACTTCTTCACCACGTTCGAGCAAGGTTGTCGCCACATGATAGCCAATAAAACCAGCGGCACCGGTAAGCAATACTCTCAAAGTGATATCCTTTCCAATCAATAGATGTGACCCAAAGTGGGATCTGTAGAGGAGTATAGTTTTAGGAAAGTAGGTTTGTCGAGTCAGACAAGGTGCTTTCTCTATGTGATTTTGTAAATCATGATGACTTATAACAAAAATTACCGCATATCGTGCTTTTTAAATTAAACCTTTCAAGGAGTACCTCATGTCAGAGCAAACCGATTGCCCACAGTGTTCTAGCCCATATGCCTATCCCATGGGTGAGATTATGATTTGTCCTGAGTGTAACCATGAGTGGAACCCTCAAATCCAAGCCGATCTCCAAGCCCAAGCAAAACAAGCCGATGAGTTAATTGTTAAAGATGCCAATGGTAATCGTTTGGCCAATGGTGATGATGTTACAATCATCAAGTCCTTACCGGTTAAAGGTGCACCCAAACCGATTAAAATTGGGACCAAAGTTAACAATATTACTCTTGTTGATGGCGATCATAATATCAGCTGCAAAGTCCCTGGTTTTGGAGCCATGATGCTTAAAAGTGAGTTTGTCAAAAAAGCATAAGGCTTGGACATATAGCCTTTTCAAGTTTATGAGTAAAAACTATTGGAGCAAACGAGCCGCTCGCTTGGCAAAATAAGTTAAGATCCCATCGGCACCCGCTCTTTTAAAGGCAAGTAGTGACTCAAGCATAACAGCTTCTTCGCTTAGCCATCCTCGCTCAAAAGCAGCCATATGCATGGCATATTCACCACTGACTTGATAGGCAAAAGTAGGCACTGCAAAAGTATCTTTTACCCGTCTAACCACGTCCAAATATGGCATACCGGGTTTAACCATCACCATGTCTGCACCTTCTTGTAAATCAAGTGCGACTTCATGCAAGGCTTCATCACCATTGGCTGGATCTTGTTGATAGGTGTATTTATTTCCACCACCCAAGTTTGAAGCAGAACCTACAGCATCACGGAAAGGGCCATAGTAAGATGATGCATACTTAGCTGAATAAGCAAGGATCAAAGTATTTACATGGCCCGCCGCTTCTAAAGCGGTTCTAATCGCTCCAATTCGGCCATCCATCATATCCGAAGGAGCAACCACATCAGCGCCAGCTTCCGCATGAGATAAGGCTTGCTTGACTAATACTTCAACGGTTTGGTCATTCATCACATAACCATGCTCATCAATTAAACCATCTTGGCCATGTGTGGTGAATGGATCGAGCGCTACATCAGTGATCACGCCTAGCTGAGGACAAGCTTGTTTAACTGCTCTCACAGCTCTTTGAGCTAGGCCATTTGGGTTATAGGCTTCTTCTGCAAGCTCAGACTTAGCACTCATCGGAGTAACAGGAAAAATTGCAATGGCCGGAATCCCTAACTGAAAGGACTCTTGGGCTTCCTGAACAAGTAGGTCAATACTCAAGCGCTCGACTCCCGGCATGGAGCTCACTGCTTCTTTTTGATTTTCACCTTCGATTACAAATAAAGGATAAATAAAGTCTTTAACACTTAAGGTATGTTCTCGACATAGGTCACGTGAAAAACTCTGTGCACGATTTCTTCTTAGTCGAGTATTGGGGTAGTTTCGATGTGTTAAGTGCTGTGTTGCCATAAGTTTGCCTTTGAACAAGTCATTATAATTAAAACTGTAATGTAAAAAGATGAGTTCCCAAGAGATAAGTTCCCAAGAGATAAGTTCCCAAGAGATAAGTTCCCAAGAGATAAGTTCCCAAGAGATAAGTTTTAGATCAATGGACCTTTAAGTCTAAAAGGATCAGTATGAGAATGAACCTTTGGTGATCAATACTAATAACGAAGGCTCAATGATGAATCGATCTGGGCCTTTGCCCACAAGCCCTTAACAAAAGATCTTCGTTGCTTTCTGTACTTGGCCTGTCTCAAACCATCTGCCAAAAAGTTCTTAACCTGATCAAAAGATTTTTGACTCGCCGCAATGTTAGCGCCTCTTTTTATAATATGCCATCCATATCGGGAACGGACCGGTATCGAAAACTCACCTTCCTTGAGTTGCCATAATACATCTTCAACACTTTGTACCAAGTCACCACGTTTAACAAAGCCCATATCACCATTACGCGACCGTAAAGCCCCCTCAGAATGTCTTTGCACGAGTATTGAAAACTCAGTGCCGGTAAGTAGTTGCTTATGCAAATCTTGGATCCGTTTAAAGCCTTGATTGATCTGCTCGGCACTTGCCGATTCAGGCAGTTTTAATAAGATTTGATAGGCCTTAGTTTTTTCGGGTTGCTTGAACACAGCCATTTGTCGCGTGTACTCTTTTTGGATTTCTTCACGACTCACTGACAATACACCCGATGCCTTCATCAATTGATAAGTGGCTTCATTCATCCAATGCTTTAAGCGAAGTGAACTCTCTGTTTCACCAACCTTGAGTAAATATTGTGCTAAAGACTCAGCTGTTTTATGTTTCTGTCTTAAGTCTTTCATTGGGTCACTGACTTTGAGAGTCATCAAATCAAAGCCTAAGCGCTGTGCTTCTTGCCTCAAAATGAGCTCTTTAACCAGGGGAAGTAAGGCTCTTTTCGCTAAGCGTTGTTCAAGCTTAGCTTTACCTTGAGCATGAGGATGGGTCTTTTGTAAGAGCTGATAATGTTCATAATAGCGCTGAGAGCTCACCGGTATACCATTTACACTTGCGAGTGACTCAGCGTACACTTGACTTGTTAATAAAAACATTAGGCACAAACATAAGCTCTGTTTCCACAAGGATTGACTCATGTTTTTCAGTGTGTAATGGCGTGTTTCTTTATTAAAGATCACTATCATATTTCCCCCTCTGATCTCTCTGACCTGTGTATTAGATTGATAGAGCGGGTTTATTGTTAGGTCATCTGATTGGTGTAAGCAAGTCGATAAATCAATCCGCTACCACTGTTTTCGAAAAAGTCGGTATTTAAAGCCACAACTTCTTTCATAAAACGATTGTACTCGGCAGCCTTTTTAAAGTCTTTTTTTCCAATTTTACCAACGGTAACCAGTTTTTCGAATTGGGACTGAAATTGCTCACTGATCTGCTCTGCTAAGTCTTGAGTATTGACTTTAGTCACACCAGGCATGGTCCAAGAAAAGATATGAATACCATTTCGGCTCTTATCTGGTTCTGCTATGTAAGGTAAATCGATCCCTTTTTGGTCAAACCATCGTCGAATTGCGCCCGTGATTCCACCAATCGATTTACGGGTAAAGTTTGGATAATGCTTCTCCATCTCGGCAACGACTTCATTAGAGTCAGCCACTCCTGCACGCTTAATCACCGACAAAAAGAAAAGACTCTTTGCCTTGCTGATGGAACCTTCAAAGGCCTGACGAACTTCTTCATCAATATTGGGTGTCCCCACCTGCTCGCTTGCATGACGAGCCTTGGCTTTCCTTTTGCTCGGTTCTACATTCACAGAAGCCGTAAACTCAACATTGTTCATGGCTTCTAGTAAGCGAATTACTGCCTGATAAACCTCAGGCTTTTTCATATTTTCTTCTGTAATCTCAATACTAATCATTGTTTTCCCTCTGTACTCTTCAGACTATGGTAATGAACATAAACCCTTATTTACCATGGTAGAGTGTAGAACCAGCATCAACTTGTTGTGATACTAAATATATGTTTTATCACCCTAATAATTTAGGTTTTTTTAGCTTAAACAATTGACTAACTTTTGTCAAGCTTTCGAGCTAATTTGTTAGCATTTAGCTAAGCTATGTTTACTATTAAAACCGTTAAATAAAGTGAGCATTGTTAATCAACTCTGACTAAAAAAAGTCGATTGGATCTATATCTATGATGCAACGAACGCCAAGTCTACTTTGCTTTTTAAGCAGTGGTTTAAGTTTGTTAAGTTCTGCATGCAATTCAGCTCTTTGTTCAGCAATCAATACAATCAACCAACGTTGCTGACCCCTAGACATGTTAATCGGTGCAATACTTGGACCTCGTCCCCTTAAAGGGCAGTTTCTCACATATTGACTAAGTAACTGTAAAGTTTGATCTAAATGCTCCGAGGCTGGTCCTTGAATTCTAATGTTAGCCAAGTAAGAAAACGGTGGATATGCCAAAACTTCTCTCAAAGTCATTTCATATAAGAAGAAGCGTTGGTAATCATGACTCATAGCGGCTAATAAGCGTTCTTCCTGCGGTCGATAAGTCTGGACAATCACCTCTCCGGCTAACTGCGCACGTCCCGCTCGGCCGGCAACCTGTGACAAAAGCTGATAGGATCGCTCATTTGCTCTAAAATCTGGTAGGTCAACACCTACATCAGCATCAATCACGCCCACTAAAGTCACTCTTGGAAAGTCATGTCCCTTAGTCACCATTTGAGTGCCAATCAAGATATCAACTTGATCACTATGCATTAAATTATGGAGCTCTTGAGGACCCAAAGAGCTATCTTGATCAAGGCGCGCAATTTTTGCTTTAGGAAAGAGTGAAAGTAACTGCTGCTCAATGCGTTCAGTGCCTCTACCCGTGTGGGCAAGTGTATCCGCTGAACACTGTGGACAAGTTGCAGGTGCCATAGCCTTAAACTCACAATGGTGACATTCTAAGCTTTGGCTTTTTAGGTGCCAAGGAAGTGCTAGTTGACAATGGGGGCAACTAAACAAATAACCACAGCCGACACATCGAATACTTTGACTAAAACCTCGCCGATTCAAAAATAAAATACTTTGCTCACCTCGTTTTAATCGTTCTGAAATCGCTTGAGCAAGGATATAAGTAATCGCTGTGGCTTCTTGATTAACCGCTCGATGCTTTCTTAAATCTACAATTTTAACATTGGGAAGCGTTGCTCCAGTGGGTCTTTGCTTTAACTCAAGTAAGCGATATTTACCTAAATATGCATTTTGCATACTTTCTAAACTGGGTGTCGCTGTCCCTAAAACAATGGGGCACTGTTCAAATGAAGCACGTAAAATAGCCATATCCCGTGCATGATAGCGTATGCCATCCCCTTGCTTATAAGACGCATCATGAGCTTCATCTACAATAATGATCCCCAAATTATGCAAAGGTGCAAACAGCGAGGACCTTGCGCCAATCAATATACAGGGTTTGGCTTGGCTTAAATGATGCCAAGTCTCTATCCGCTCATTAGGGCTTAATTTGCTATGCCAAGCATAGATTGGGACAGAAAATCTTTGCTTAAAGCGAGCTACTGTTTGAGGTGTTAATCCGATCTCGGGTACCAACACTAGGGCTTGTTTTCCTTGCTCTAATAAAGCTTCGATCAATTCGAGATAGACTTCAGTTTTTCCACTTCCGGTTACCCCATGTAAAAGACTGACTGCAAATCCCTTCTGCGCTTGAATCGCATGCACGGCATCTGTTTGTTCTTGACTTAAAACAATGGGTACTTGAGCCTTATTCTCTATTTTTGAGGGTTTTAAATGATCTTTAATTGTAAGCGTTTGATTAGAGTCTTGAGTGACCTGAAAAGCTTGATGAGCCGGTGAAACAAGAAGTTCAAGATGACCTTGATCAAGTAGAGAACGTAATGTTTTTCTTATTGTTTTTTCTTGGCGATGTGAAAGAGCCGAAAGAATCTCTTTATGTTCATATTCAGCCTGTACTGCGAATAAATGATACAATTCCCTGACTGTACCACGCTCTTTAAATTGTTGATCAAAGCTGTCTTGCTTTCGCCATTTAAAGCTTGGGAGAACTTGTATTTGTGGTACTTTCAGTTCAATAATTGATGATGACTTTTTCCAAAATGACCATTCCTTAGGTTCAACATAAAAAGGAAAAGCATTTCTTGCTAATGGCATCCATTGACTAAGTCCTTTTAAATCATCATAAACCTTCAAATCTTCTAAACATTGTTGCGTCTGCTCAAAGATAAACTCGCTTTGCTTTGTCGACTCTCTCTTTAAGCCACGATCTGGATTAAGAATATAAGCTGATTTAGAAATCCAACGTGGCATAGCAAGATTCAATGCTTCACCAAGAGGTACATGATAATAACGAGAAAGAGCGCTCAATAGTTGAAGCAAAGGTGAAGGTAGAGCCTTAATCCAATGCAAGATTGCACAAACAGATTTTAACTTATGACCGGCAAGCTCACTTTGGGTGTGAACCGACCAAATACATGCTAAAAGTTTTTCATTACCTAAGGGAACAATCACCCAAGCACCCATCAAGGAATTTTGAGCTTCAGAGTGATCGTGCTGAATACACAGCCGATAGGTCAAGGTGCCTTCTAGTGGCCTGGGTAATACAACTTCTACAAATAGTTCTTTTGATGTTCCTAAGGATAAAGAACTCATATAGGCTCACCTTACAATAATAAATCTAGGTATTTAACCTTAAAACTGAGCTAAAAACGTACATCATCTAAAGAGTAAACCGTTCTAGTTCATCAAGCTAATACTCTTGTGTTCTTATAACGAATCTTAATCTCACAAAACGAAAACAAATAAAAATAACTCACATAACCCATGTTCAAAGCTGATTATTCTTCCACTTAGTCGTCGTTTATGGTGAAAAGGTAGAGTATTATTTTTTATTAGATGATCAAAGTCATGTGAAGTATAAAATCAAATGATCAATCATGATAAACTTCAGTGTCTTAAATGAGGAGATATCTATACATGAGGGCCGACTATAATAGCACTGACTCCCTTTCTCAAACTAAGCTTCATGATCGACTAAAGCTAAAGAGAGCGATCGGTCAATTTAGTATTTTCCTAATCATCTTCAGTATATATACATGCTTACCAAGTTCTTGGGAAAACGTATATGATATAAACTTAGGAATGAACCAAGCTTTAGCTGCTAAGCCTGTAGAACAGTGGAAAGTTGACTTCGAGCGTGCTCGAAAACGTAATCAACAAAGCACCCTAGTTCAAATGGTAGATCAGTTTCCGGGCTTTGCACAAATGTGGTTCTATGGCGAAGTCTTCTCCTTGGCAGCCGAAGCCTTTCCCAAAGCTCAAAGAGCTGAATTACAAGCCAGTCTAAATCTTATTGCCCGACGACTCTCCGAAAAAGGTGAGCATCGTCCCTTATTATTGCTTGAACGTCTTTCAGACTCACCGGCTTTTGTGCAGTTATCCAAGCAAGTTAATCGCTTACAAGATCGACTATTTTCTCAGGCAAATCAATTAATGAACTTTGAAAATAGAGTTCGAGTCTGTGTCGAATTCTTAGGCGATGACCAACTCGAAGAAGCCACCTTTTATGCTCTCTTATATCGAGCATTATTTAGAACCGGCGTCACCGGATATATGTCAAACCCCAAAGATGAAATCGCTTTTCTTAGAGCAGCGCAACCTCTGGCTGAATGTAAGATTATGTTTGGTGATGACACGACTCGTTGGTCAGTTCTGAAAAGCTATCTCCAAGACAAAAAAGAGGGACAAGCTCAAGAAGACTCTCTTATACCTTCGCTCTCAAATAACACCTTACGTGAGCAAACATTGGCTGAGCTCTGGAATCAATGGGAAGCCAAGTCTTGGGATTCTGCCAACAAAAACATGAAAAGAATTATTGATATTTTTAAGTCAAAATCCTCTAAAGATACTCGTCTTTCTTTGGCGGTTCTTTTAGTCAGTGATTCAATGATTCTGTCTAAGCTTGGACTCCTTAATCAAGCAATACAGCGCCTTGAGCGTGTCATGGAAAGTGCTTTTTTAGAGCTAGACCAACGGTTTTTACAAGCTCGCTTAAAACTCACTTTGGCTGACTTTTTAACGCAAGCCAATCAGTGGGATCAAGTCAATACGCAACTACAAGGGATCCTAGAAAAACCGGAAGTTTTCCAAGTGAGTCGAAACGCTCAAGTAAATGCTGTTCACATCACTCAGCGCTTGGTTAAAGCGGTTGAAACACTCCATGAAGCAGGCCGAAATCGAGAAGCGGTTGGCATCTTTGATATTACGCTTAAACTTTTCTCATTAATCACAGATGAACGCTATTCTTCACAATTATTACCTCAAGCTTTACGAGGCCGAAATCTACTTGATAAAAGACTTGCTCGAGCTAGTTTTCATGCTTTAGCAGCGCGAATTTATGAATCAACCGGTCAGCTTGAAGATGCGCAGAAGCAACTTGAAACCGCTCGAAACAGCCACCCACAGCCCGAAGCTGCTCGCGCTCAACTCTTAGCTTGGGATCTAGAAAAGGCTCGTTTAACTCTTGAAAGAGGGCATGTGCAAAAAACACTTGCTCAACTCCTGCCTTTGAGTGAGGTCCTATATAAAGAACAGCGTATTTCAGCTTTAGCGACCTGTGTCAGCATTATTAGTGAAGCTTATCATCGCTTAGCCAACGAAAAAGCCAGTTTTGTTTTTGCCAACTATGGTTTAGAATTATTGGCCAAAACCAAAGATATTAATGAAACGATAGAACTTCATGCTCAACTTCATGCGCAGGCAGCACATAGTCTTATTGCATTAGGCCATGTCGAAGAAGGTGTACAGCGCTTAGAAAAGTCATTGCAACTTAAAGAAGATACAACCCATCGCTTTAAGCTCGCTTGGCTTTATCATGACCAAGGACAAAATGATTTAGCCTTTGCTCAGCTAGACCAAGCTAAAAAGCTTCACCTGCAAAGAGCAATTATCCGTGGTTGTTTCCTAGCCCAACAAGGACGCTATCAAGAAGCAAGTGAGTTTTTACAAGCCTACACTTTGACCAATAGTCCTAAAGCTTCGATCGAAGGACGCCTGTGTCTGCTATATTCTTCGATTATGAATAATGCTAAATCGGACTTTGGCTTTTTGGAACGCCCTATACAATCCTTACAAAGACAGCTTAAAGACCCTCGTTATCTTTGGCGCTTAGACAGTATTAAAGCACTTAAGCTTGCTAAAAGTAAAAAGTTTGATGAAGCATTGAAGCTAGCCCTCAACTCTTTACAGATTTGGAAAGCGCTCAAAGCGGAACGTCCGACTTTAGGCTGGCAGATTGAATCACAGATTTTTGCAGTTCCCAAAACTCCCATTAGTATTTTGGAGCAAATCCTTGATCTTAAAGAAAATATCAAGCGTAAAACAGCGAAAGAAGCGATTGCCGACTTAGAGCTACGACAGACTCTTGAAGCATACCAAAGACCCTTACCAAGACTACGTCAAGAAATCTTGGACCAGTTAGATACCGATACCAAGTCTCTACTTGAACAAGAACTTAAAGCCACTAGTGCCTTAAGTAGCCTTTTAAGCCAAGCTAGCCCTAGTTTAGAGTTGTTGCAAAGCGCAAACCAAGCTTTGGCAATGCGACAGGAAGCAGATACAAAGCAAGCGATCATTGCTTCTCTCTTTCCCCAAGCGCAAACTCTTAAAGCCGTGCCAAAGGCGCTCAATCTTTATCTATTTGAAATTAAAGGCCAAATATATCGCTTAAGTATTAATGAATTAGGCCAAAGTAAATTAAAGGCACTCAGTTCAAGTAAAAAGCTCAATAAACTACTCAAGGATTGGCGCTCTACTCTGAGTGAAAGTCCAAAGGTCATCGAGGCGAAACCTAGTAAACGACCCCCTAAAAAATTATTAGACCCTCATTTTAAGCTTTGGGCACAAAGTCATCAACTCGCTCGTCAAATCTTGCCATCTTCACTTTTCAAAACACAAAAAAACAATAAATATCAGGCGCTTGTTATGTGGTCTTATCTAGACCAAGACTATCCTTGGGGTGCCCTTGTTATCGAAAAACCTCAAAAATATACAACAGGCCCGAGTCCAAGGTTCTTAGCTCAAAGTTTACCAGTTTTCTCTGGCTTAACTGCTGTTCGTTCCTTAAGTAAAGAGCAAGCGATTGATCGACCTAGCAATGGAATTAAACGCCTTGGTCCCTTTAATCCAAGCCCATGTGTGTCAAACCAATCAAGCTGTGTATTCAATTCTCAACCCTTAATGCTCTCAGTAGAGCAGGTGATGCAGACAGCTCATACTCAACAGGTTTCACTTGATGCGGCCAATGGTCTACTTTGGTCTCTTCCTCTTGATCGAACTCAATTTGAGCAGTGGACAGCAAAAGCACATGAAACGATCTCTACTTTAGTGAGCTCTCCTCTTGAGTCTACTGCATCGTGGATTCATTTAGAGCAGGCCAACCTTGCCAGTTCAATGATTACACTCCCTCTTAATAACTTATATAGTCGTGGTGTTGAAAGCTTCTCATGGCCTCTCTGGTCAATTACAGAAGAAAGCCTTAGCCGACACTTAATGTCCTTTAAAAGAGGTCGTAGTATTGCCACCGCTGAACGCTTTGCTCAATTGGAAGCCTTAAGCACTAAGATTGATCTTACCGTTGGTGGTATTCCCCGCTATCATCCATACTTTTGGGCCAATATCCAATTTGTGCATAGCTCTCAAATGATTGAAAAAGCTTTAAGTGAAATTAATAACACAACAAGAGCAACTAAAAAGTTTAAGGTTGTGACAAAGCCCGAGTCTAAGCCCGAAGCAAAGCCCGAGCCTAAACTCGAAGCAAAGCCCGAAGCAAAGCCCGAAGTAAAGCCCGAGCCAAAACTCGAAGCAAAGCCCGAGCCTAAACTCGAAGCAAAGCCCGAAGTAAAGCCCGAGCCAAAACTCGAAGCAAAGCCCGAAGCAAAGCCCGAAGCAAAGCCCGAGGCAAAACCCAAAGCAAAGCCCGAAGCAAAG
>CAKZRU010000091.1 GCA_937146725.1 uncultured Myxococcales bacterium | reverse complement strand
CTACCTCCAATTCGACAGTTTATGTTTAAGCATACTAGAGAAAAAGATCTCTCATTGTTTGTACAAATATCAGGAGATATGAAGCCGAGTAGTAAAGAAGATGTTCATCTTTACCAACTGATCCCTGCCTTCATTATAAGTGAGCTGAAGACGGCCTTTCAAATCGGTTTTATGATTTATGTGCCTTTTTTGGTGTTAGATATGGTTGTCGCCTCAATTTTGATGGCGATGGGTATGATGATGCTTCCACCTATTCTGATTTCCTTACCATTCAAACTAATGCTTTTCGTTTTGGTTGATGGCTGGCACCTTTTAGTTGGCAATATGGTAAAGAGTTTTAACTGATGACTTCCCAATATATTATTCAATTTTTTACTGAAGCAATTACCTTAGCATTAATGCTTTCGCTTCCACCACTTATGCTTGGTTTGGTTGTTGGTGTGGTAATCGCAATCTTTCAAACAGTGACTCAAATTAATGAGCAGACACTGGTCATTGTCCCAAAAATGGTTGCGATCATTGCAGGACTACTCCTATTTGGCGGTTGGATGCTCAATCAAATGGTGAGTTATACAGTTGGCGTGTTTAATACCATTCCCAATATACCAGGGTAAACGATGGGATCTTTGCTTGATCCAGGTGGCTTATATGCCTTACTTAATCCAATCGTTCTTTCATATGCTCTGATTATAAGTCGTTTGAGCGGTTTGTTTTTAAGCTCTCCATTTTTCTCCGCTCCACAGGTCCCTTCCCAACTTAAAGCCATTACACTCATGGTGATAGGTATGCTTTTACTTGGACCGGTGGGTGTCAAAACAGAGCTTGTAGGGTTGCAGACCTTTCACTATGTAGGTTTGATTGCCGTTGAAGTTGTGATCGGCTTATTTATAGGCTTGATTCTTACTTTAGTATTTTCAGGAATAGAGTTTGCCGGAAGACTTTTTGGTATTCAAATGGGCTTTGCAGTCGCCAATGTTGTAGATCCAACAACTTCACAGCAAATCGGTGTTTTATCGCAGATCATTCGCTTTATTTTCTTATTTGTCTTCTTTGCAATGGATGGTCACCTGATTTTACTAAAGGCTTTGGCAGTGAGTTTTCAGATTTTGCCTTTAGGAGCTGGTGAGTTTAATGCAAGTCATATCGCTGATGATATCATCAATGTTGGCGGTAATTTATTTGTGATCGCAATGAAAATTGCATTGCCAATTTCTTGCTCTGTCTTGTTGATTAATACAGGCTTTGCAGCTCTTGCTCGAACAACGCCACAGCTTAATATTTTCATGGTTGCTTTTATGGTTAACATTCTTGCGGGCCTATATGTTTTATCAGCAGCTTTGCCATCTCTTGTAGCATTGTTCCAAAGAATCATTTATGATTCCTTTGAATTGATCGGTGAGTTACTTAATAAACTCGCTACATAAAAAAATCATATTATATAAACTAGATAAGGTAAGTCATGTCAGAGGAAGATGCTGGCGAAAAAACAGAAGAACCCACCGAAAGGCGACGGGAAGAATTTAGGGAACGTGGACAAATTGCTAAGTCACAAGATATATTGTCTCTTTTGGTGTTAGCGGTTGGCCTTTCTTATTTTTTGTTTTTTGGACGTTTTATCTATGACCATATGGGACGAGTGTTTACAGTATGTTTTGAGACCCGTTTTGGTCTTGATCTTTCCAATGAAAACATACTTCAGTTTACAGCTCGAATCTTTTATGAAATTGGATATATCCTATTTCCCTTAGCAGCCGGGGTCTTAACAGTCGGTATTTTGGGTAATGTGATTCAAGTTGGCGTTCTGGTCACAACCAAAACCTTAGAACCTAAGTTGGATAAGTTAAACTTCTTTTCTAAGTTTATCCCAGCTTTTTTTAACAAGCAGGCGATTGCTAATCTGTTTACAAGTTTAACTAAGTTATTTTTTATCCTTTTGGTGGTCTATTACACACTCAATGGTGACACCGCAAAGATTTCACAGCTCTCCTTAATGCCCTTGGACCAAGGCCTGAGTTACATGTTTGAGCGAATCTTAATGGTTCTTTTCAATATTGTACTCATTATGGTGGTGATTGCTGTAATTGATTACTCATGGCAAGTTTTTCAAATGGAAGAAAAAATGAAGATGAGTAAGCAGGAGGTTAAGGATGAGCATAAGCTGGCAGAAGGTAATCCGCTGATTAAAAGTCAGCGACGTAAAAGAGCATTAGATATGCTCAATCAACGGATGATGGCAGCCGTTCCTGAAGCTGATGTTATCATTAACAATCCTACTCACTTTTCAATCGCTCTAAGATTTGACAAGGATAAAGATACCGCACCCATTGTTGTCGCCAAGGGAGCCGATCTAATGGCCCTAAGAATTCGTAGACTTGCTGAACAAAATGATGTCACTATGGTTGATAACCCAACCTTGGCTCGAGCACTCTACCGACAGGTTAAAGTAGGTAGAGCAATTCCGTTGGAGTTTTATAGGGCTGTGGCAGAAATTTTATATTATGTCTATCAACTTCGTCATGGCTCTCGACTTCACAAACAAAATCGAGTATCTCAGAACCAAGCTCTTTTGTAGAGCACAGTATTTTTTTAGGTTTTACTTCCATCAACAAATAAGAGAAATGGTGCATAATGGGTGAGAATAGAGGAAACTTAATCTTCATCTCCGGTGTCGTCGGACTCATTTTATTGATGGTACTTCCGATTCCAACAATATTCCTCGACACTTTACTAGCGTTAAACTTGGCAATTGCTCTCACTGTTTTAATTGTCTCGTTATATATGAAGCGCCCGTTGGATTTCTCTGCATTTCCTGCGTTACTGTTGATGACAACTTTATTTCGACTCACTCTGAATATTGCTTCAACCCGTTTGATCCTTCTTGAGGGTGGTAATGGGCCAGAGTCAGCGGGTCAAATTATCAATACTTTTGGTAATTTTGTTGTTGGTGGTAATTATGTAGTCGGTATTATCGTTTTTATTATCTTGGTCATCATTAACTTTGTGGTTATTACCAAAGGTTCAGGTCGTATCGCCGAAGTAGGTGCTCGCTTTACTTTGGACGCGATGCCAGGTAAGCAAATGTCGATCGATGCTGACTTAAACGCAGGCTTAATCTCAGAGGATCAAGCGAGAAAGCGACGTAGCGAAGTAGAAAGTGAAGCAGACTTTTATGGAGCAATGGACGGTGCCTCCAAGTTTGTTCGTGGTGATGCAATCGCAGGTATCTTAATTACCATCATTAATATCATCGGTGGCTTTATTATTGGTATGACCCAATTTGGGATGACGGCTGGTGAGTCGGGCGCTACATATACAATTCTAACCGTTGGAGACGGGCTTGTGAGTCAGATTCCAGCGCTTTTAATTTCTACTGCTGCCGGTATTATCGTTTCAAGAGCCTCGGATGGGAATCAGCTTGGTGATCAATTAGGATCTCAGCTTTTTAGTTCACCCGAAGTGCTAAAACTTGTTGGCGGTATTATGGTTTTATTTGGTCTTTTGCCTGGTATGCCACTGATTGTATTTGGTGCCTTGGCTACAGGTGCTTTCATGCTATCACGCACAGTGGGTGGTGATCAGGGCTTGCAAGCGGCTACCCCACTAGGTGGCGGTGCTGCAGGGAGTTTAGAACTTAATCCAGATGGTGGCGCCTCTCCACAAGACTCTGCACAAAGATTGGGAGACCGTGAAGAAGCGATCGAAGAAATCTTACCTCTGAAAGTGCTTATATTAGAAATTGGCTATGGACTGATTCCGCAGGTTGATGAAGAGCAAGGTGGAGATCTATTGAATCGTATTCAGAAGATTCGTAGAAACTTTGCGGAAGAAATTGGTATTATTATCCCACCGGTACATGTCAGAGATAATGCACTTTTACCCGCGGGTGGTTATTCCTTGCTTCTCAACGGTGTAGAACTGATTCATGGTGAAGTCGTACCCAACAAGCATCTTGCCATTGATAGTGGTGAGGTGATCGAGAAGATTGATGGGATTGATGGGATTGACCCCGCCTTTGGCCTTCCGGCGGTATGGGTGGCAGAGGATCAAATTCCAAAGGCGGAAGATCTTGGATATACGATTGCTGATAGCCCAACTGTTATTATTACCCACCTTTCCAAGCATCTTAAAGAGAATGCGAGCGAGTTGGTTGGGACCGAAGAAATGCAGAAGCTGATCGATATCTTTAAAAAGTCAAATCCTAAGGTAGTCAGTTCTTTACTGCCTGAAAAGATGCAACTCAGTGAAGTTCTTAAGGTCTGTAAGAATCTTTTACGAGAGCAGTTGTCAATTCGTGATTTGAGAACCATTTTTGGGGCCTTACTTGAGCATGTTCATTTGACCCAAAATACTGAAATCTTAACCGAGTTTGTTCGCCAAGATATGGCCCGTTATATTTCTAGTTTAGCAAAAAGTACGGATGATAAAATCCATGTAATCACTCTTGATGGTGCATTAGCTGAACGCTTCCGTGGGCAGATGAAACAAATCGAGGGTGATTTCCACCTTGCTTTACCTCCCGATCTCGGACAGGCCTTTCTTGAGCGTCTTGAAGATAATGTAAAGCAATTATTGTTAATGGGTTTTGAGCCTGTTCTGTTGGTTACTCCAGAACTGAGAAGACCAATTCGTAATCTCACCCAAAACTTAAGTGGTGAACTAATGGTGCTGTCGCACAAAGAAGTTGTTTCAGGTATTGATGTAAGTGTCGATGGACAAATTAGTATTGGCTAGGCCAACATAAATCACTTAGATAATGCTTTGTTTCACAGTTGTTATCACAGTTAATCATGTACATGTTCAGTATTGAGGAGTTTTAATGCCCACTTATACCTTTCGTGGCCGAGATATGTCCGAGGCCGTTGAACAAGTGCGGATTATGTTGGGAAGTGATGCTGTGATCATCGATACCTTGCGTGGCACGGATCATATTGGTCGCTTTGTAGAGATTACTGCTACCGGTGAGCTTAAAGCGCCACCCACAGCACCAATGCCTCAGACCAATCATCAGAGCCCAATGAGAAGAACTGAACAAGGTCAGAGAATGCCACAAATGCCTCCAAGAGGACCGGCACCAAGAGGAGGTTCCCCAAGACCACCTCGGATGGCATCAAATCGCAGTGCTCAAGTCGGACCACCATCATCGCGTGATTATGACTCGGCAATTCCGCCCCAAGATCGTGGTGGAAGAAGACAAAGGCCTATTCATTCTGGACCTCAACATCCATCTTATCAAGGTAGAAGTACACAACCCACTCATCAAGGCATGCCGGCCGAACTTGAACTTTTATCAAATCCTCCCGTTAAAGGTGCAGATCGCTACGTTCACCCTAATAGTTTTTCAAGCGACCGAGGCCCAATTATTCCACAGTCGGTTCCTCAGAATATTTCACAAACTCGCCGATCTATTCAGCAAGGAGCACAACCTACGCCACCAATGGGAGGACAATTAACACCTCCACTAAGAAGAAATTCGGCCCATGGTCCGGCAGCTTATACCAATACTCAGCGACCGCAAGCTCATGGTATGCAAACACCAACGTCTTCTTCTGGTCCATCACCACACTTGATGCCACCTATCAATCGGAAAGTAGCACCAAAGGACGAATATACGGAACAAGCACATCATCCTTATAATCCGCAGGGTGTAGACCCTTGGGGGCTTGAGCAATCGTCAGCTCACCCAATACAAGGGACTCAGCCTGCAGGGGCGCCGGCCATGAATTTAGGGCAAAGTGTAAATGCTGTGAGAGATATCATGTCTCAAGGAGCCGGCGGTGGAGAAGCCATTCAATTTGTGACAGAACGTCTCAATGAAATTGTTCATTACATAAAATCTAACCAAAATCCTGAAGAAATGTCAGGTCCTGCTTTTGAGCATTTAAAGCAATTCAAAGCCCAACTACAAGGCGCTGGTATTGAGGCTAAATATGCCGAAGAACTTATCGAGCAAACCAAGGCGCGACTTCGACTGAATCAATTAGATAAGCAATATATTTTGGCTCATCTTGGACAGGTGTTAGCACATAATTTAACCTGTGTTAATCCTCTCATTCCGCCACCAGGAGTCAAAAAAAATGTCTTAGCTTTTGTGGGGCCAACCGGTGTTGGCAAGACCACCACGATTGCCAAAATAGCAGCACATGCTCAACTGACTCATGAATTACCTGTGACTCTCATTAGTACTGATACATTCCGTATGGCTGCTGTTGAACAACTCAGTCGTTATGCTTCAATTTTAGACTGTCCCGCTAAAGCAGCTCATACTCCTGAAGAAATGTGGAAAGCGATTGATGAGGCGGATACACCTCTCGTTTTAGTTGATACTACTGGCCGAAATCCCAAAACGCAAGGGCAACTCAAAGCGCTTTCTGACCTATTTGGAGAAGGTTGGAATGGTCGTACAGTATTGACGGTAGCAGCCAATACTCGTGAGCAAGATTTGAAACCTATTGTTGAAGGTTTTTCACCACTTAAATATAATATGGTTGCGGTCACCAAATTGGATGAAACCTATGCTTTAGGCACTGTGTATAACGTGAGTAAATTGACCAAGTGTCCAATTTCATGGACCACCAATGGTCAGCGCGTTCCTGAAGATATAGAGTTGGCTAATGCGGAAGAATTAGCTGTAAAGATTATTATGGAAGCGATTTCTAATAAAAGCTGACTGAAGTACTGACCATCATTTAGCGACCAAAGCGAGTGGTATTGATCTCGTCCGTTTCTTTTTGTTGGTGTACATTATATTCATGTCGCCATTCTTTACGATCTTTTTCCTCAATCACCTCCATAGCCTTGAGATCTCGGTGTGCTTCAGTGACTTCTTCTTGGATTTTATTGAGTCTTTCTTCGTATTCAGTGATCTTTCTTTCCGCACTTTGGATTTCTTCACGCAAAGAGAATAAGCGTAATTGTCTCCAGGTTTCTTCTTGAGCATTAAAGAGCTGTCCGACCTGTGCACCGCCATATAGAGTTTGCTGATAGAGTTGTTCTAAATGCTGCTTTTCAGCAAATGCGTGGTTGAGTTCAGCAAGAGCTTGGGCTTTTTTGGCCAATTTTTGATCAAGTATAACTTGTCGTTGGTCTTTAACGGCGGCAAAACGAAATTTAAAGCGCTTCATGATGTGTAGCTCCTAGATCTTATAAGTTTAGCCACGTATTGTTCTTGACTTTTCGCTCATCTTTTATAAGTTATTAGCCCTTAAAGAACAAGCACCAACCTGTGCACAACTTAAATAATGGAGTTTACTATGGCACGTATCACTATCGAAGATTGCCTCGAGCATGTTTCTGATCACTTCGCCTTGATTCACTTAACAGCTAAACGCTATCGCCAACTCCACAAAAATAATAGCAAACCTTTAGTGGAATCTAAAAACAAACCAGTAGTCACTGCATTGCGTGAAATTGCAGCAGGCAAGGTTGTTTTCAGAGAAGATGTCGCTGGAACAATGAATGCACAAGCGCAAGAAGTCAATGAGCAACGTCGCCGCTCACAACGCCTTGATGCCTTAATTCATGCTGGAAAGCTTAATCCCCACGAGCAATAATCTTGCTTAGATACGCACCGACAAACCGCCATCAACAGCGATAATTTGTCCTGTAATGTAGCTTGCCTCCGCTGAACTTAAAAAAGCTGCTAGGTGAGCTACATCCGATACTTGACCTATTCGACCTACGGGAATTGTGCTCTCAAGTCCTCCTTGACCTTGTTTTTGATTATCTTGATCTTGAGTCATTTCTGTGTCTATCCAACCAGGAGCGATTGCATTGACTGTAATCCCTCGTGAAGCGACTTCAACCGCAAGGGCTCTGGTCATCGCTTCTAAACCGCCCTTGCTTGCAGCATAGTTTACTTGTCCACCACGGCTTTTTTGAGCAATAATACTACTAATATTAATGATTCTACCATTACGTTGCTTAATCATAGGTTTCAATGCGGTCTTACTTAGAAAAAAAGCGGCTTTGAGATTGATATCTAGCACAGAATCCCAGCGGTCATGATTCATGCGTAAAGCTAGACTATCTTGAGTAATGCCAGCATTGTTTACTAAGATATCAATCCCTCCCATTTGAGTGATTGCCTCTTTAAGCTTGAGTTGTGCATCTTCAATATTGGCTAGATTGATCTGGCAAAGGTTTACAGTCGCCCCATGTTCCATACAGTAGTCAGCGACTTTCTTTGCTTCAGTATAACTGTTGTTATAGCCTAAAATTAAATTCTTAATTCCCTTATAAACTAGCTGTTTAGCGATTTCAGAACCGATTCCACGGCTTCCTCCAGTGATAAAGGCTTTATCCATCTTGTATATCTCCACAAAGAAACTTATGATTATCCTTGATTAACAGGTGACCTTTTGGTCTTGATGTGCTTTTATGATACCCATTTCGTAGCGTGATTCTAGCGCTTCTCATCATGAATTACTGCATCGCTCCCCATTTACGAGTAGAGGAAGTTCATGGCTTCAAACGGCAATCAGAACGACTCCAAAAATACCCAACAATTAAACCAAGATCAAGAGCTGGCTCAGCGATCTCCAAGACCAGGTGATCGGCCTAAGTCTTTAGATGATATTATTGCCTCTCTGACTTCAAATGATAGTGGGTCCCCTCAATCTCCTAGACCTCCAAGACCTCAGATTCCTAGAACTGAGACTGAATTGGATAGTAGGCCTCCTCTACCCTCCGATCCAGTGAGTGATCTTGAGAGTCCACTAGACTTGAAAGATGATCCGTTTTCTGGAAGCTTTGATGAGGATGGAGAGCTTCAGTTCGACTTTGACCAGGACCTCTTATCAAGCTTAGATGATCCGATGAGCATGGCACCCCAAGCCCAAGCTCCAGAAGTAGTTTCTAGTGAGATGTCTTGGCTTGATGAAGAACCAATCTCCAATATTGAGGGGATGTTTGCAACCAGTCTAGGAACACCTATATCTGTAGAGCCTGCACCTGAGCTTCCGGAAGATTCTTCCGAAGAACATAGTTTTACACCAAGTGGACGCCCAATGTCTCTTCAGCCCCATGAAGAATTAAGTTTTCAGTTTGGTGAAGAGCGCGAAGCTTCGGAAGAAATTAAATTAGATCGTCTTAATCTTGGCTCTATTATTGAAGATGAATTTGAGCCTGATGCAGATGAAAGCGTTGATCGTATTATCGAGGGGAATCGTAAGCGCTGGTCTAAGCCACCTGAAGCCCAAGCCGGTCAATCTCAGGGCTCAGAAAGTCTTAAAGAAGAGGCTCAAAGACTGCTTTCACAATCTGAGCGTCCTACTATATTACCACCGGTTGATTTTGAGGAAAGGGTTCCTGAATTTTCAACCTTTCCACCAGCTGCCCCACCGCCAGAACTTGAAGATAATAAGCTTAGTAAGAATCCAGACTCTATTGATGATGACATTCCGATTTTCTTGCCAGAAGAAGTCGGATCAGCCCACGAAGATGAATTCAGCTTTGGGAACGAGTTTGTGACGCCAGATGCTTTCCAAGAGCAAATGCAAGCTGCAGCAAGTGGTTTACCCGGTGCTGAAGTCATTCATATTCCTACCGATGCCCCAACTTCGGCACCACCCGTCAAAGATGATGAGCTTGATGCCTTGGCTGAAGAAGATCAAGAAATAAACCCTGATGTTGATGAATCAGCAGAGTTATTTCAGGCGCTTGAAACAGAATTATCTCTTTTATCAGATCCTCCCCTTGAGGCCGAGCCTGTTGCCGAGGATGAAATTGCTTTTGATGATGAAGATGGAAGTCAAGAAGACTTACCAACCATGGACTTACCTGAGCATGAGAGCGATTCTAGTAATGAAGATAATGAACCGTTATCATTGCCCAATGGTTTATTTGATGATGAAGCTGCCTTTGATCAAAAGTTAGCTGAAATTGATGAGGCCAATCAAACGCAGCACTTGTCAGGCGAAATGGACTCAGAAGAACTCATTGATGATCAAGATAGCATCGATGATTTGATGAAAGACCTTGGCATTGAAGAAGCAGTAGAAAGCCCCGTCCAAAGTGCTGAAGCTGATTTTGCTGAAACCATGTTTATGGGTGGTGTTTCGGAGCAAGGACAAGAACAAGCTCAACAGGAAGATCTCTCCGATCATTCAATTCTTGACACTCCATTACCATTTGAACCGGAATTACCCAAAGAAGAACTTGAGGATCTTTCCGAAATTTTAGAGTTGGATGCTGCGGTAAAGCCTACAGTTGGAATGGATGAGAATGGAATTGAAATCACTGAGTCAGAAGTAGCTCTAGATGAACCCATTGAGGAGTCTATTGAGGAGTTTATTGAGTACAGTGCTGAAGCCGTTGAGCTTGAAGTCGCTTTAGATGAGTCCGCTGAGGAGTCTATTGAGGAGTCTATTGAGGAGTCTATTGAAGAAAGTGCTGAAGCCGCTTTAGAGGAGTCCGCTGAGGAGCCCATTGAGGAGTCTATTGAGGAGTCTATTGAGGAGTCTATTGAGGACAATGCTGAAGCCCTTGACCCTGAAGTCGCTTTAGAGGAGCCCATTGAGGAGTCTATTGAAGAAAGTGCTGAAGCCCTTGACCCTGAAGTCGCTTCAGAGGAGCCCATTGAGGAGTCCGCTGAGAAGTCTATTGAGGAAAGTGCTGAAGCCGCTGAGCCTGAAGTAGCTCTTGAGGAGCCCGTTAAGGAGCACAGTGAAACAAATCATGAAGCTGTTGCTGAAGCCACAGAAATCAAACAAGAAACAGAGGAGATTCACAAAAATCTTGAGCCTGTACTTGAAGAGCCTGTACTTGAAGAGCCTGTACTTGAAGAGCCTGTACTTGAAGAGCCTGTACTTGAAGAGCCTGTACCACAGTTTATTTATCAGCCGAACAAACTACAAAATGCCGTTTTAAGGTCTAATTGGTTTATTGAGCATCCCTTGCCCGCATATTCTGATTGCGAGCAGATGAGTGAAGATGAATATGATATCTTTGAGATGCTGTATCAGAGCGCTCAAAAATCAGCGATTCAGTCAGAGGCTATCACTCACCTGCTTGACCTATCTGCTTTGGCGCACGAGCGAGCTAAACAATTCGATTTTGCGATGGATTGTGCAGTTTTTGCCTTAGAATATGAGCCTCAAAGTGCTTTAGCAGAGTCTAAAGTTCAGCGTTTGCTTGATCGTGTAGATCATGAACGTTCTGAGCAAGCTCGTGTATTCTTGAGTTCAAGAGATGTTGTGTATCAGCATCATGTCGGTCATTTGCTCTATGGTGAAGGACGACCAGAAGAGGCCTTTGAGGTTTGGCAACAAGAAGCGATCAAGGGACATGAGAAAAGTAGCGGGCTTGAATTAGCACTTGCACTTTATTTGAGTGATCTAGCTCGTGGTGATCAAATCCAAGCTCTAAAGCATCTTGATCGTCTGTTAATGACCATTGAAGATCGTTCTTTGCATGCTTTATTCTTGGGTGAAAGACTTCGCCTAATTCACGCGCAAGGAGATAAAAATGCTTTACGCTCAGCAATCTTCAGAGGCATCAAAGAAAGTGGTAAGAACGCGACCCCAAGCTTAATTGCTCAACTTGAGCGTGAAGCTTTGCAGTCTCAAGATTATGACCTATTAATTGAAAGTCTACGTTTGCGCTTAGGCCTAGAAGAAGTTTCAGCATCTGCCATTAGAGAGCGTAAGTTTATGCATCGCTCAAAAGATGTCGGCTATCTTGCCTATAAATTAGGGTGGCTACTTGAAAGAAGAGCCAGTGGACAAGCAAATGAACAGGCTCAAAATGAAGCTGCTTTTGAAGCTTATCTTGTTGCGAACTACTGTCTTGCTAACGAGCGCTTTGTTTTGATGAGAATTGTCTCTTTAGCTCGTAAACTTGAGGCCTACAGCCATGTTAGACGTGCGCTTAAACAACTTGCAGCTCGCTCCAATGATCACAATGAAAGTGCAAGTCTTTGGTATCAAAGTGGCCTAGTTGCCTTATATCTAGAAGCTGACCCTAAAGAAGCAAAACTTGCTTTGAATCGTGCGATCGAACTTTCTCCAACCTTTACTCCGGCTTTAGCTAAATTAGGAGAGATTGCTCTTGAAACCGGAGATATGAGCTCGCTAAGACGTTGTTTCTCTGATGAAATTGAAAGCTTAGAACGTCAACTTCAAGAACTTGAAAGCGACGCTGCTTATACTGAGGTTAAAGCAAACTTACGATCTTACTTAAAGCATACTCTGATTAGGCGTTGTTACCAATATGGTCGCTTACTCAATGAGCTTGGCGAAAATGACAGTGCGCTAAATTATCATCTGATGGCTCTTTCGTTTGACCCTAATTTCTCTCCTTCATTGATTGCAGTGGAAGAGCTTTACGAGCAACGCAGACGTTGGAGACGCTTAGTCACCATGTATGAACGTCGTCTTGACTTAATGACCAATGCACAAGTTGAAGATAATGTTGGTGAACATAGTGTAGTCGATGATGTTGAAGAAGGCATAGAGCAAGCGAATGAGCCAAATCAGCAAGATCAACTGAGCTCTGTGTCAGCATTAAGGTTGGCGATTGCTGATATATCGAGTGCGTATCTTGATGATACCTTAAAAGCAAACCGACTATATGCTCAAGTGGCCACCTTTGATGCGCCTTCACACTTATATGCCCTAAGACGTGCTAGTGAAACATATGAGGCTTTGGGTGAATATAGTAGTGCGTTCATCATTGAGCAAAGACGTGCCAAATTATATAAGCTAGCTACTGGTCATGATCAAGGTCTGCTTTTCAATGCGGCTGCATTACAAGAGCATATTGGCGAGCAAAATGGTGAAGGTCAGCAGACTCGAAATGGCGTTTTGACCGGTGAGATTCAAGCGCTTTCTAGTTACCAACAATTGTGGCAAAATACACATAGTCCGTCCGCCTTTGATGGCTTATGGCGTTGTATTATTCGCTCTGGTCAAATCGAAGGTCTTAACTATTACCTAGCGCCTCGCAGTCTTTGTCATATTGGCTCGGAGACATTGGTGTTCCAAGCCGTAGAAACATTGATGTGCTCAGGACAGATAGATCGTGCTGTCGAATTATTAGATATTTGGCAAGAGTACTTGGACGAGTTTGAGCATGTATCAAGCTCAACAACGACTGAAGAAGTTACAACCTTGCAGGCTTGGCTACGCTCAGTGACTTTAGGAATCAGTGATGAAGCTCAAGAAGATCAAGGCTTTGAATTCACTTGGGAAGATTATCAACAGCAAGAAAGAGCAGAGAAGCTCATTGAGCGCTTGGTGCATGATGGAGATTGGATGGGTGCGATTCAAGCTCTCATCCGTTTAGCCCAGTTAGCAACGCCTTCTGAGCAAGCCGCGATTTGGCATAGAGTCGGTTTTTATACCGAAATTGGGATTAATGATCAAAAAGCAGCGTATGCTTATTACCGTAAGGCTTTACGTTTAAACCCACATAATAAGATGGCTTTGGTTGCATTGCGGCGACATAATCTTAAGCAGGGTGATTGGAACGCTTATTTACAATGTTCAACAACACTCGCAGAGCTCGAAACCTCCTTAGCTACGCAAGAAGCGATATATACCAATCTAGGTCATTTAAATGTAAGAGTGCTTGATGAAGAAATGGTCGCCTTAGACTACTATCAAAAAGCGCTTGATTTAGCACTTATCTGTTATGATCAGAGTCAAGGTTCGGCAACCGAAAACGAAGATTATCAGCGTAAACTTGCTTTGCCAGCAGCTTTAAAAGCGAGATATGAGATCCTTTGTCGCCGAGAAGAATGGTTAGAACTCACTACTGAGCTTGAGTGTTTCTTGCCAGAACTTAACCCTGTAGCTCAAGCCATTGTTCTTGATTGGTTATCTTGGATCCATGAAACCAAGACAGCACAACAAGACTTAGCGATTAAATATTCTTTGGCACTTATGGAAATTGACCCGAGCAACACTCGTGTTCGACGGGCAAGTAGAGCACAGTTAGCGCAAAGCGCGGCAGAGCAGCTCACTCAGAGTTCAAGCTTAAGAGAGCTAGGTCAGGAAACCGCTGACTTGGACCATTATTTAGCATTCTTAAAAGAAGAACTTGAGCGTGATGATAGTGATTTAGACCAATTGTCGGCCTATACAAGAATCGCTCAAGTGTATGAACGGCAAGGTGAACTAAAGTATGCTGAACGTTATTGGAAGCGTGCTTTTAGACTAGATCCAGAGTTTTTACCAGCTTCTCAAGGTTTAGGAAGAGCAGCATATAGAAGACAAAGTTGGCGTGAGCTAGTGAGTCTCTACCGTAAAGAACTCAATGTTTTTGAGCCTGACTCGCCTCAACGTGTCGAACTTTTACGTCGTTTAGCAGAATTGTATGAACATCGTCTCCAACGCCCATCTTCGGCCAGTCGCTGTTATGAAGATATCTTATCTATTTTACCAGATGACTCAGCCGCTCTCGCTTCTTTGGGTCGGCTATATCAAGAAACAGGTGAATGGCGTTCACTCGCACGCGTATGGAACTCCCAAGCGCATCGCTTAACCGAGGCGAGTGCACAAGGCGCGGCATTCTTGAGAGCTGCTGAACACTTTATGGAGGCCGGTAGCGAAGAACAGGCACTTAATGCTTATGAGCATGCTTATCAAGCAAATCCTTATTTACATCCTGCTTCTTGGGCCATTGAGTTTATCATGTACCGGCGACAGGGTTTTGGTCGTATTATTGAACTTTATCGATCGATGCGTAAAGCGATTTCACTTCCCTTTGAAAAGCAATTGCTTACTCATAAATTGATTCTTGAATTGAGTCCGGCCCAAGTTCAACGTGCCTTACATGAAGAACTTTATGATGAGCGAGATGATCTTGAAGTGATTTGGTGGCAAATTCACACCGCCATTGAGCAGGGCGACAGTGTTGCTCAGAGCGAAGGCTTATTTGAATTAGCACAAAGAGTCGAAGATGAGCGTGATGCTTATTCCTTAGTTTTAGAAGCTGTTCAGCGCTTATGCCAAGGACGACATCTTGATCGTCGTTATCGTGACTATTGGGATCGGGTGCAATTAACTAATCCTCAGTCGCGTATGGCATGGTGGGCAATGACCGAACAAGCCTTCCGTTATGAGCGTGAACCTCAAGAATACCGTTCAATGCTTGCAAGACTATCACGCGTTGGTGATGAAACTAGACAAAGAGCGCAAGCGATTTGGTTACAAGCACTCCATGAGTTTGATCATAGTGGTAAATATCGAGTGGTGACGGAACTCATTGAAGAAGCGATCGCTTTAGATCAAGAAATGATCACTCCCAGCTTACTACGACAACTACTTTCTCCAATCAAGGGACGAGTAGCGACTCTTGAGTCATTAAATGAGTTATCCCATCGCTTACCCGAGGGTGACTTACGCGGTGATGCACTCTTTAAGCTTGCTTTGTTGGAAGCCGAAGATGCACCAGAACTTGCCATGGAGCACGCTTTACAGGCTACCCGAAATCACATACCGCAAGCGATTAGTTTAGCTGAAGCGTTGGCTAAGCATATTGAACAAGGCCAAGACCTTGATCTAACTCAGCTTGATCCACAGTTACTCCGTGATTTACTCGGGATTGAAATTGAGGAAGAAGCCGTAGAAGAAGCAGAACTTGAGCAACTTGAGCAATTAGAAGCCGTAGTAAGTGTAAACCCTGCTTTGCATGTTGATGATGCTTCTGAACTTGCTCTGTCTTTTGATGATGAAGCTTCTCATATTGAGTTTGATTTTGAAGATGATGATGAGTCTGAAGATGATGATGAGTCTGAAGATGATGATGAGTCTGAAGATGGTGAGTCTGAAGATGGTGACTTGCAAGCGAATGAGCTAGAAGTTGGTCATGATCACTCTGAATTATTACAAGCTGATCATGATGCTAGCACTGAAGGCCAAGAGAACGAGCTTGAGATCGCTGTGAACACCGAGTCAGAACAAAATGAGGTTTTTGATCACTCAGAAAACTTAGAAGATTCTGACGAAGAAGCTGGCTCTAGGGAACTCGACGATTCAGACTTTGTACCTGAGGGAGATGAAGCTTAGTTCAAGTGAGTTTTATCAGTATACTCACTTGGGTGTGAGCTTATTGAACAATACAGTGGTCGCTTGGACAATAGCTTTTAGGTGTACCACCAAAGCAAGTGCTGTTCTCATCACAATAGTCTAAACATTGGGTTTTTTGTGATGAGCTAGAATCTAAGAACCCTATTCCATAACAGACTTTTTCATTAGAGCAGTCTTGTGCAGTTTCACATTCACACTGAGGAGAAATACACTCGGGAATATAGCATTGAGAATATAAGGAATTAGCACTAATTTCTCTTTTTTGGAGTAGTACTAAATACGGATATTCAATGAGATATTCAGGATCTCTTACTATATCTTCTTTGCTTCGTCCCGTCCAAACTTCGAGACAGGACTGAGTATCATACGTGCAATAGGCTGAGCTTCTTTGAAGATATCTTAAATGTATGCTTTTTTCCTCTTTGCTAATCTCGCCTTGGCTCGCAAAGCAAGCGGGTTCTGCTTCGAGTCCTTCGAAGCAGGCTGATAAAGTGAGTATGATGAATATACTCCAAAGGGTTTGATGACTGGTAAAAATATTAAAATGATTCATGGCTGTTTCTCAGAGTTACCAACATAAAATTGAGGTTTTTGAGCATAGGCTTCATTTACAGGTGCCGGACGGGCCTGCCATTCCAAAGTTGCAAGCCCACCGACTGCAAGTCCAAAAATACCTGCACTTAAATAAGACCATTTGGATTGGGTGACTGATTGATCTCTAGTTAAGCGCTGGGCTTCATACGTATTTTTGGTTTTGTCTCCAATATTATTATCAAGAAAGTGATTTAACTCGGAGGTTTGTTGGTTTGCTGAGCTTTGAAAATACAAGGCTAGACTTGAACTTACTGCAGTGGCGGCTAAGGTACCCCACAGCCAAGGGCGGTACGGTTTTTGACTAAAGTCCTTGATATAACGCTCAGCGATCGGTGGAATAGGGATTGGAAACTTAGGCGTGGTAAAAATTGTTTTTTGGCCATTCAAATTACCTGACCGCTGAGGGACTTGAGCCGAGCCTCGTAATTGAGAAAGCTGTGTTGATACAGAATCAAAAAGTTCATCATAGCTGAGCTGACCATCCCCATCTTGATCACTTCCCTCATTGATCGCTTTTAACAGACTACAAGTAAAAATACCGCCTTGGTAATTATACTCACCCATCTTACAGTCACTGCCACCTTCTCCGGATAACTGGTCTGGTGCCGATGAAGAAATCACGCCCCAACCAGCTTGCTTTTTTGAGATTGTAGACAATGAACTTAATAATGATCTGGCTCTTAACTCCTCTACAGCTCTCAGTTTATCGCCTACAGGTGCAAAACCACGGCTTCCCGGAAAAAGAATCGCACCGGAGTGGCAGGCATCCACAATAAAGAGAAGTTGACCTGCTGAATTAGCACGCCATGACAAAAATTGAGGAAGTTGGTTCATTGACAGCGCTGTTGAAACAAGCTTGTCAAGCCGACTGTCATGCGTGAGTAAAAAGGCATCATCGGGTCGATCGGGTTCAGGTGCTCCATGTCCGGCAAAATAAATAATGACTTGGTCTTTGGGACAGGCTTTGGTTAAAAACTCACCAAGAGCTTCATCAATATTAGCCTTCGTTGCCCGCTCATTAATCAAAAGCTTAACTCGTCGTGGATCGACTTGTGCACCATATTGATGCGTTAAATAATGATAAAAGTTCCAAGCATCTTGAGCAGCTCCGCTAAGATCAGGAATGCCAGTGTCTTGATATTGATTAATACCCATAATCACCGCCCATGTTTCAGCTTTATTCGTATTCGCACAGCGAGTTGGGCTTAGGTCTAAATCATATCTTGCACTTAAATAGACTCCTCGCTGTCGACCAGTTTGAGTTGAGGCACAAGAATAAAAGCTGAACAGCGTTAATAATAGTAAAAATCTCATGGGGAAACTCGCTTGGCTAAGAAGTGCGTTGACTCATGTTATCTAAGGTATGTTTTGTACCTTAATACGATGGATTGCATTAGGACTTGGTTAACATTATCTAGGTTTTGTTAGGCTTTTTAGAAATAGTTTTCCCTATCAAGCTCAGATTTGTATATAACTGATTTAAACTCAGTTTTAAACATAAGGTCTTATTACTATGTGTGATTATTTGAAGTTTAAGTATTCAAACGTACTATTGAGTCTTGTTGGATATCTATATTTACTCAGCGCTTGTGGAGATCCGGTTGCTCCCGTATCAAGTAGTGCTGCTTGTTATCAAGATCAGGACTGTACTAGTGGACAAATCTGCTTAGATAATGAGTGTATTGATGATCTAATTTCCGGTGGGCAAATGATGGGGGGAGCAGAGCAAGGTGGGGAAGCTCTTGCCGGAGAAGAAATAGAGGGTGGTCCTTGTTTAGAGGATTGGGACTGCCAAAATGATGAGTATTGTGACTTAGCCGAACGTACTTGCCTAACCAAAGAATGTTTTGGTGATGAAGACTGTCAACTTGGTGCAGTATGCTTACTGTCTCTTTGCGTCACCGATGTAAATGCGGACAGAGATCGTGATGGTGTACCCGATTTAGTTGATAACTGTCCTAATCGGGTGAATACCGACCAAGATAATAGTGACCGCCGTGAAGAAGAAAGACTGTGGTCACAATTGGAAGCAGAAGCTCAAGATTCCGGTGAATCATCAACAATGAGAGAGGAAACCATCAGGGGCGATGCTTGTGATAATGATGATGACAATGATGGTATTCTTGATGTCGATGATAATTGCCCTTTGATTAAAAATGCGCCCCGCAATCCAGAAGGCGAGCAGGCGGACTTAGATGGGGATCGGGTGGGCGATGTTTGTGATTCAGATCAAGATGATGATGGGATTCGTAATGAAGAAGATAACTGCCCTCAATATCCAAACTCTGATCAATTAGATCGAAATTATAATGGGATCGGTGATGTCTGTGACTTTGATGATGATCATGACAGTATCCCTAACTATCTAGATAACTGCCCCTTAGCTGATGGCTTTAATCCCGATCAATCCAACATAGATGGTGATTATGCAGGTGACCTATGTGATGATGATATCGATGGAGATGGGGTGTTAAATGATCAAGACAACTGTCCATACGTTTATAATCCGCCGTTGCTCAGTGGTGTGCAACGCGATACCGATCAAGATGGGATTGGAGATGCCTGCTCTCAAGACTTTGATGGGGATGGTGTACTCAATGATGACGACTCATGCCCTAATCATTATAACCCGGTGGATGCAAGTGGTGAACAACCAGACTATGATTTAGATCAAATCGGTGATCCCTGTGATCCTGATCGTGATGGTGATCAAATCAGAAATGAGTTTGATTACTGTCCCTTACTCAACACTTCTGAGTCGCAAGATAACCAAGCGGATTTAGATGATGATGAAATTGGAGACTTATGTGATTTAGATAAAGATGGTGATGGTGTTGTTAACGTTGAAGATAATTGTCCTAGCGTATCCAATATGGACCAAAACGATCAAGATTTAGATGAGATAGGTGATCGTTGTGATTTGGACTTAGACGGTGACCTGGTTGAAAACACTCAGGATAACTGCCCTAACCTTATGAATGAAAATCAAGATGATTTAGACAGTGATGGGATTGGCGACGCCTGTGATGATGATCGGGATGGTGATGGTGTTAATCAATATGATGAGCAGGGAGAGCGCTTAGATAACTGCCCTAACATTGCCAATATAAATCAAGATGCAGATATGGATAGTGATGGAATTGGTGATGTTTGTGATAGTGATCGTGATGGTGATGGCTATCGCAATACAGAAGACAATTGCCCAAACACCTATAATCCAAGCCAGGCGACCTCACCGGGACAGCTTGTGGGTAATGCCTGTGCGGTTGATCAAGATCAAGATGGTGTTTTTGATGAGTATGATAACTGCCCATATACGGTAAATCCCAATCAGTACGACCAAGATCAAGATGGCTTGGGTGATGTTTGTGATGATGACAGTGATGGAGACTCAATACCAAATACTGAAGATAATTGTCCATTTGAAGGTAATAATGATCAAGAGCAAAGCGCTAACTGCATACTAGATTCAGATAATGATGGTATCCCCAATGACCAAGACCTATGTCCTGAGCAATTTGACCCCGAAACGAGTGATTTGGATGAGGATGGAATCGGCGATGTCTGTGACACTGACATTGATAATGATGGCTTAGAAAATACCGATGATAACTGTGTGTTAATTGCCAACTCTCAGCAAGCCGATCGAGATCAAGATGGGATCGGGGATGCCTGTGATGATGATTTAGATGGGGATGGCATTACAAATAATAATGATAATTGTGTGTCTTTAGCGAATGCTGATCAAAGAGATTCTGATATCAACGGTGTGGGAGATGTATGTGAAGAAGATAGTGATTTAGACACCATCTTGGATGTTGAGGATAACTGTCCGGACACCGTGATTAATGACCAAAGTGACTTTGATGGTGATGGGATTGGTAATGTTTGTGATGACGATATCGATGGGGATGGTTTGGGGAACACAACCTTAAAAAATGGAGAAACAAGCGATAACTGCATTGGTGTTTTTAACCCTAACCAGCTCGATAGTAACGAGGATGGTGTGGGTGATGCTTGTGAAGGAGATATGGATAGTGATGGGATCAATGATGCGCAAGATAATTGCCCAGACTTTCCTAATCCAAATCAGTTTGATAGCGATCAAGATGGGCGCGGTGATCACTGTGATAATGACCTTGATGGTGATGGATATAATGAGTTTGATGCACTTGGACAACCGACTGACAATTGTCCTTTAGTCCCCAATGCTGACCAAAATGATATGGATGATGATGAAATCGGCGATGCCTGCGACTTTGATCGCGATGGAGATGGAGTGGATAATTATATCGATAACTGTCCTAACCTTTCTAATCCCAATCAAGAGCCGGGTTTATTTGGCTTGGGCCTTGCCTGCTTAGATGATGGTGATGGTGATGGAGTTGCCGAGGCAGATGATAACTGTCCAGACATCAATAATCCTACCCAAAACGACCAAGATTTTGATGGTATTGGTGATTTGTGTGATATGGATCGCGATGGTGATGGAGTAAACAATGATGAGGATAATTGTCCAACGATTGCAAACTTACAATTCGATCGTGATCAAGATGGTTTAGGTGATCAATGCGATCCAAATATCGATAATGACCTTTATCCAAATTTTGCTGATAACTGCCCTGGAATTGCGAATGATGATCAGGCTGATTTTGATGGTAATGGCATTGGTGATGTCTGCGAAGCGGATAGTGATGGAGATGGACTCAATGATGTCATCGACTTATGCCCAAATACTTATTCGCTTTTTAATGCGGACCGAGATCGGGATGGGATTGGAGATGTTTGTGACGAAGATATTGATGGAGATCAGATATTAAATGCAAACGACAGCTGTCCATGGGATGCTCAAAACAATTGTGCCGGAGATGCCGATAGCGACGGTATTTTGGACAATGATGATAATTGTGCTGAGTATTTTAACCCAACTCAAGCTAATTCCGATGGGGATGAGTTTGGTGATGCTTGTGATCTAGATCAAGATAATGATGGCAGGGATTATCCTGCGGCTCCCGGTGAAGTAAGCGATAACTGCCCTGCTGTGCCGAATAATGACCAAACCGATACTGATGGAGATGGTGTGGGCGATGCCTGTGAAGAAGATAGCGATGGGGACACCTGGCCCGATCCATTGGATAACTGCCCAAACCTAAATAACTTTAGGCAGGATGATCAAGATGGAGATGGTATAGGAGATCTCTGTGACCTTGATATTGATGGAGATGGGGTATCAAATCTAAGTGACAACTGTCGTTTTACTCAAAATGCCGATCAAGCAAATATTGATAATGACACGCTTGGTGATCTATGCGATCAAGATCGAGATGGTGATGGCTTTGATAATCAAACGGATAACTGCCAAAACATTCCTAATCCAAGCCAAGATGACAGTGACTTAGATCAAATTGGTGATGCTTGTGATCCTGATATAGATAATGATCAAATGCTTAATCAGAGTGATAACTGCCCAAGTATACCCAACTCAAATCAAAGGGATCTCGATCAAGATGGCTTGGGTGATCAGTGCGATGATGATCTTGATGGTGACACGATTACAAACAGCAATGATAACTGCCCGACAATCGCAAATACCGATCAAGCCGATAGTGATAGTAATGGCGTGGGTGATGCTTGTGAAAATATAGACTCCGAGTCGGATAATTACGGCATCATATATGCACAAGATAATTGCCCCAACATCTTGACTCCAGTG
>CAKZRU010000090.1 GCA_937146725.1 uncultured Myxococcales bacterium | reverse complement strand
TGTAGAATGTTAGTTGTTTCATTGAGCGCACCTTCAGCAGTTTGCGCCATTGAAATACCATCATTAGAGTTACGTACAGCTTGGTCAAGACCACGAATTTGTGCAGTCATACGATTACTAATTGCAAGACCGGCTGCATCATCTTTGGCGCTATTGATTCTAAGGCCAGATGAGAGTCTTTCAAATGAACGACTCATGGCGTTAGATGATTGGCTTAAACGACGACGACCATTGATGGACGCTGTATTTGTATTAATATATAGCCCCATAATTATACATCTCCTCAACGTAGTTAGGCTAGTGTGGTGTTATACTATATTATCAACTCAGATCGATTTGCTCACATAATATGAGGGTATAACTTCAATTTAGTTTTAGTTTGCACACTGAGACTACAAAGTGAAACAAAATTTTCATTTTTCGTAGATTTTGATCGGTAGATGTAAAGCAAACACCTACTTTAACTTACATAGGATTATCTTTGAGTTAATTCTTGAGTTCTTCTGTTCGATTTAACTACACCTACTGTTGATGCTTGTGATACTAAGTGCGTATTCTACTCGGAAAACACTTGAGATCTTATCAGCAAAGTAGATCTAACTTAATCATTTAAGCGACAAAGGCTTTACGATGTTTAATACAGTAAGTAAGGGCCAAAACATTTGGTCTAAGACAGTTTATTTATCATTCTTATTATGCATGACTTTATCATGCATTGCTTGTGATGACACTGATTCACAAACTGATGAACCTGAGGTTTTTGGTGGTCCAAGTGATGCTGGTACCAATGAAGGCATGGGCGGAGATACCGAAAATGGTATGCCTGGTAATCTCAAGACCTTCCTCACATATACTCGTATCTTCACAGAAATGGGCATGCCAGCACGTGGTGATTTGTTGGCTTTTAATATGGATAACCAAGATGAACTTTGGCTTAATGAGGGCATTAGTAAAGAGGAAATGGACTGTGTCTCCCGTGGTTGTGAATTACATCCCTCATTGTCATGGGTCGCTTGGTTACAACCCAACCAAAGTCAAAATGACCTGTATTTAGCACCGATTAGTCGAGCAGAGGCCAAGGTGGACATCGCCAATAAGCGTTTAGTCGCCGAAAATGTGCTTCGCTTTGCCTTTACTCCCAATAATATCACCTTTACTGAAATCAAGGATGCCGGAGTTAATAATGGTGTATCGGTCAAGCTAGGGCCTTTGGATGGAAGTGAAGCACCAGTAGAGCTAGACTTAGTCAGTGCGAATGGCGGCTTTGCCACCACTCTTAGTGATGATCTACTGATTATTATTAAAACAACTTTATCAAGCATGAGTGTCAGCCTGATCAATGCAAGCAATGGACTTGTTTTTGAGCTGTATACCTTTGGCGAAATGGGCAGTACCGGCTCAGAGTTTTCAGCCTCAACAAATCCGGTTCGCTTTGCTCCTGATAGCACTTATTTAGCAGCGGTGACAAGTAACCAATTTATGTGGAGAATCCATACCTTGGAAGCCACGGATGAAATCGTTATGCCGGTCAGTCGCGACCTCTTCCCCATTCGAAATGTACCTGAAGCCTGTAGTGGTAATTATCCCTTTACCAATGTTGTGAATGAGCCTGTATTCACTAAAGACAGTAACTATTTTTACCTACTGTTTAACGGCGATTGCTCAATTCGAGAGTTCCCAAGTGCCAATCGACAAGATTATGAGATTTATCGCTTTTCACGCGACTTAAATAATGCGCCGGTTAATGTGACCAACGTACCACGTGGTAACCACTGGTCCAATCATGATATTCGTAGCTTTGCAATTAGCCCAGAAGATTCTCAACTTGCCTTTACGTCTACACGACCTAATCGTAATGGTACCAACTCGATTTGGCTGATGAATCTTGGCGCTGATGGAGTGGCTAGCGACTTTGACTGTACTCGAAATATGGCGCTCACAGATATTAATGGTGAAAGCCGTTGTGAATATATTTACTACGATCAAGAGGGAACAGTTGAGTATCGTAACCTCAAGTTTGTAGAAGCGGCTACTTTCTAGGCAGTTTTCTAGGCATTACCTGAGTACTCAGAAAGAATATTACGAATGAGTGTCATTACCTTAGTGCCCATAGAGCAAGTACCTGCCCAGTTCTTAAATCAATTATTGGACTCATTTATTAGTCGAGAAGGTACTGACTATGGAGATGTTGAGCTCAGCATTGAAGAAAAACGAGATAACTTAAAAAGGGTACTCAAAAATAAAGAAGCCTTTATTGCTTTTGATGGCGAAAGTGAAACTTTTAATTTGCTGAGCAAAGCGGAGGTTAAGCAACTTAAACTCGATCAAGATGATGAACATCAGTGAGCACGATTATATCTAATTTGATTCAATCACAGGCTAAGTTTTTTTTAGTGTAAAGCCAAAGACCAACCTGTTCTTTAATCAGCTGTTTGAGCTCTTTTCGAATGGAGTTGGGGTGGTCTAAGCTAAGCCATTGCTCAATAAACTCTTGTAACTCAATAGTTGGATAGACTTGCTCAAGGGTAACCAACCCTGCAAATGAGTTTTGTAACGCCTCAAGCTGTTGATAAGCCCTACTGATTTTATTCTGCTCTTGAATAAATAATGCCATACTTTGACCAAGCTTTTCGCATAAACGAACCCGATTTTTATTCGCTGTTTCATCTTGATTGAGTATATGACTAAGATCTTTAATCATAATCAGATCACCCCGGCTTTGTTTGAGTAAAAGCCAGTAATGATATGCATTTGATAGGATCTGCCCACCTACATAACTAGAGATTTGCTTAAGCTTATGCTCTAGTTCAGCCGATAAGTCTCCCTTATAGCTAGGGTGTATATCAGCAAGCCATGCAAAGATCGATTCAAGTTGGCTATCTAGAGGCTTTATTTTATATCCTCTAGGTCCCGCTTGTGAAAAAAACTTAGCGATTGTTGTACCACCCCAAACAGCATTCCACTTTAAGCTAGACCACTGATCTTGCTTGTGATTCACGACCTTTTCTAGTTTCTCTTTTAATCTAGGCTCTAGGGCATCATCACATTCTTTGGCAGCCTTCAAAAACCGATGATTATATGCTAACTCTTGGGAGGGGAGCATCATACGCCCCATTGGGCTATTTCTAAAGGCGATATGACGGCTTAGGGAACAATTTGACAAGCTCATAAATTGTCTAAAATCAAGCTGAGGACTTGGGTTAAGTTGAATGCGTCTAAAGCGCGTACTTGGTAATCTTAAGTTCTCAAGCTTTTTTAATTCAGCAAAGCCTTCCCGAGGAGAGTTTTCTGATTGAACACCTGTCACTTGCCGACTGGTAGATAACTTCGTTTTGATGATTTGCTTCTGAAGTCGTATTTTAAGTTCTTTAATTTGATCAAGATAATCTTGAGCGCGCTGTTCCTGCGGGCTTGCTGTTTGACAAGCAAGCAATAGTGACGACAAAAACAGAGTAAGCATAATGTTCAGCATAATATTTCCGCAGAACGTTCGATGCTTTGATAACTCTTTTTGATTTTCTTTTAAAACTGCTCTGTGTGACATCTTTGCTTGCCCTTTCCCTCTTATTTAGAGAGATGAGGAAGCAGCAAGATGTTTCAAAGACTTTGTAAATGTTTACAATCAGTAATTTCAGTCGTTATAAAACGCATCATAGATATCTTTGTAATTTGCTCCCACAACATTACGTTTCACTTTAAGTGATGGGGTTAATTCACCACTCTCAACAGAGAAATCAGTATCAAGAATATGCCATTTTTTGATGGTTTCATAACGAGCTAAGGTACTGTTTACAGTTTTGAATGTATCATCAATCACTTGCTTTACAGCAGGGTGCTGAGTCAATTCTGCAAAACTTTGACCGGTGATGCCCTTGGTTGCCGCCCAACCCATAAGCGCATCTTGTTCCAAGGTCACAATGGCCGATAAGAACTTACGCTTATCACCGTGAATGACCACTTGGCTCATAATTGGACAAGAACTCTTGAGCTTGCTTTCAATATTTTGTGGCGCAACATTTTTACCACCCGCAGTAACGATAATATCTTTTTTTCGGCCTGTGATCTTGAGGAATGGTCCATCAAAAGCACCAAGGTCACCACTGTGGAACCAACCATCCGGCTCAATTGCTTCTTTGGTGGCTTCTGGCTTATTCCAATACCCTTGGAAAACACCGCGACCTCGAATCATGATTTCACCATCCTCGGCAATCATCACTTCGGTGCCCTCTAATACTGGACCAACTGTACCGAGTTTAATTTGATCTGGCCGATTTACAGTCGTAGCTGCTGAAGTCTCAGTCAGGCCATACCCCTCAAGAATCGTAATACCTGCATGCTTGTAAAAATATGCGATATCTGGTGGTAAAGGCGCACCTCCTGAGATAAAGAAGCGCAAGCGTCCCCCAAACTTAGCTTGCAAACCTGTAGCTAGTTTAGGAATAAAGATTTTTTGAGCAAGGCTCCAACCTAATCCGCCGGGTTGATTACCCTTGAGTTCAGCGGTTGTCGCTTTTTCTTCTTGCTTTAATCCCCAACGAGCGATCTTGCCTGCAAGGCCAGGTTTGGTTTCTGCAACACTTTTCACAACCGCATAAACTTTTTCAAAAATACGAGGTACTGAAGCCATAAAGGTAGGACGCACCTCACCCATATTATCAACAACCTTGGGAATTGATTCTGCAAAGGCCATCACATGGCCGAGCTTAAACCAAGTCGCTTCAAGAACCTTGGCGAAAATGTGTGCCAAAGGTAAGAAGAGTAATTGTACATCTTCTGGCTTAATAATGTTGGTATTGGCGACTGCTTCAGCTTCATAAACCATATTATCATGGCTGATCATCACACCCTTGGGACGACCTGTTGTTCCCGAAGTGTAAACTAAAGTCAAAAGGTCATTTGGCTCAACGCCTTGAGAACGAGCATCAACAACCTCTTGGTTCTCTTGATAATAAGCTTCACCCATTGCTTCAAACTCTGCAAAGGGAATCAACCAATCACCTAAAGCTTCCTTGCTTTCTGCTGAGGCCTCGGCAAAGCAAACCACACCTGTCACATGTGGAATCTGCTCTTTAATTTCAATCAGTCTTTTGATTTGTGCTTCTTCTTCAGCAAAAACAAACTTAATTTCAGCATCATTAATAATATACTGAACATCATCAGCAATACTACTTTGATAAATCGGTACTGTGGTACATCCGGCCATTAAAATACCCAAATCAGAGGTAATCCATTCCAAACGAGTGTTGGCAAAAATTGCTACCCTAGATTGTGGCTCTAAGCCCTTTGATACAAGTCCACCCGCTACCGACTTGGCCACTTGATCAATCTCTGACCAAGTAACATCAACCCATGCTCCACCTTTTTTGAGTTGAGCTGCCGTTTGGGCACCATGTCGTGCGACAGTATCCTTAAAAATGCTTGTGATTGTACTCATTAAGTTTTGTCCTATGATATTAAAAGTGATAAGCACTGAAGAATAGGTAAAAAGTGACTTTTTATACATAAAGTCCACAAAGATTAAACGATAAATATCAAGGATCACAAAGACTTTTCTTTGTTTTACCTCTATAATTTTTGGTTGAAGCTTAAACCGAGCGTAAAATCAGGCCAATAATCATCATGATGGCGGTGATGGGCAGAGCTTTGCGAATGACTTGTTGCCCACTTGAAGATAAAGATAGTCTTACGCCAATAGCTGCCCCCAATAAGCCCCCAATAGCAAGCAGAATGCCGGCTCCCCAACGCACTTGTCCATACCACATAAAAACAATTAAAGTCGGTAAAGTGAGTGCACAGAGATATACAGCTTTGACCGCCGTACCTTTGACTAAATCATAACCACAAACAAAACGCAGATAGTACAATGACACTAAACCAATCCCTGCCTGCAAAAAGCCACCATACAATGAGACAAGAAAGGCCCCAAGATGCTGAGCAAAAAGAGAGCGTTTAGGAGGAGGTGGATCTTCAAATAAGCTTTTGGGTGCAAAAAGAGTGAATAAAGCAATTAAGATTAAGCACCCTTGAATCACCCATCCCATACTTTTTTGACTAAGTTGTAAGGATAGCCATGGCCCCAAGATTCCACCAAGTAGGGCATAGAAAATTAAAAACCCTAAGCTTTGCCCTTTAAAAGCACCTCTTTTCCAAAAGCCAAAAGCAGCACTTAGGGTCTGAATCGCCCCCCCGACTCGATTGGTCGCATTGGCCGCATGTGGCTCTAGGCCGATCAGCATGAGAGCTGGTAAAGTGAGTACAGATCCACCACCGGCTATCGTATTAATCAGACCAAAAAGTACGCCCACAATAAGAAGCAAGACTACCATTGATAGGGAAAGTGGTTGAGAAAATTGCTGTGAGAACTGCTGAACTAACTGCTGCAAGCTACTGATGAGTGATTCAAACATTTGGTCTCCTTGCAGTTGGCTCTATCAATAAGTTGAGCATTCTAATGAAGATAAAAAACTTCATTTAGCCTCATTAAGCCTCTTGCTAACATACTTACACTCACTTTCAAAACCGTAGTATTTATGGTTTATGTAATACACATTGATGGCTCGATTATTTGATCACTACTTTGCTAAAAACTTAGCTTGATCTCACAATTACATTTACGAAAAGGTTATTATCATGATTCGACTTGACCAGAGATTTAATGCCTTTCCATCCATTTTATCTGCAGAGCTAGACGAAAATATCATTGCCATCGATGGAGATTTAGATCCTCAACGCTTGCTTCTTGCTTATTCGCTTGGGATTTTCCCTTGGTATAATGAAGATGAAACTCCCATTTTATGGCAGTCTCCTAATCCTCGCTTTGTTCTTTTTCCCGATCAACTTAATATAAATCGAAGCTTAAGGCGCGCACTTAATCGCCAAACATATCAAGTGAGCTTTAATCATTGTTTTAAAAAAGTCTTGGAGAATTGTGCATCTACACCACGAGCAGGCCAAGATGGAACTTGGCTTAATCCAAACCTCATCAATAGCCTTTGTGAATTACATCATAATGGCTTTGCAGTGAGTGCTGAGGCTTGGCTAAATGATGAATTAGTAGGAGGTCTATATGGGGTGACTTTAGGAGGGGTCTTTTTTGGAGAGTCGATGTTTAGCCATCAAGCTGATGCTTCTAAAGTCGCTTTTGTGACTTTAGTACAGGCTTTAGTCGATGCCGGCTACCAAGTAATTGATTGCCAAGATTACACGCCTCACTTAGAACGATTTGGGGCTATCCGTATATCTCGTGAGTCTTTTTATCAACTCTTACGAGAGTATATTAAGATTAAACCCCGGGCTTTAGTTCAGCCTAATCCTAGATAAAGACCAAGCCTTACCAGAACCAAGCCTTACCAGAACCAAGCCTATATTCTTTCAAAACGCTCCATTTTAGGATCGATTAAAGCAGCAAGAATTGCGGTTGCAAAGCTCCCTGAGGGTAAAACAAAGCTGACTCTAAGGTTAGTTTGCCCAGCCGAAGTCCGCTCAATACAATGATGAAGGGCTTGTGGTTTGAGTAATAGTGGTCGGCGATCTCCACGCCAAAACTTACCCAATCCAGTGCGCATTTGATCCGTGATTCCCCATTTGTTATACAGTGCTTCCTCTCGAGCTTTTGCTAGACCTTGGGCTGGAAATAACTTAGGGCCAAGCATGGGACCTAACACCATAATCTCGCCATTTTGTAAGCGTTGAGTATCTATATCAGGATCAGTGGAGTAGAAAGTCCCCCCTTCTACTTTACGACAAACATCTCCCTCAATAACTCGATTAATCAGCTGATCTTGAATGCGTTCACCAATCCAAAGATTAAACAAGGAGCTTTGCAAGGCGGATAAAGCGAGCTTAACATCTCTTTTTTGCTTGGTATTTGGGCGGCGCTTGGACTCAGCAAAGCGTTCCAAAAACATAAACGCTCGATCAACATTATCTCGGGCACGATTATTGGGATCTTGTAAAATAGTACCGTCTTCGGCTTGCGGAGGCTGATAGCCCTCTTCCGGTCTTTTTTCATACCATGCATTCCCAAAACGCTGTTCAGCAAAATAGTTGGGGAGTCCTTGCTTTATCCGTTCAATCTCCTTATCCAAGAGACAATTAGGATTGATATCACTTATCAAAATACTGAATAGATTTCCTAAGTTATGCCCTAGTCTCATTTTTTGTTTATGCGGATAAGCCGAAAGGATCCGAACTTGATCATCATTGGACTTCACCTGATCTACTGAACAGGGCACACTTAACCATTGCGTGGTCAACGCATGCTTATCTTTTCGTCCTGCATAAGCAATATCTTTACTTAAAACGCCGGTCGCCTCAGCGATTGCTTTAACAGCTTCCTCAGTATTACGCTCAGACTTTATGATATGTACCATGCAGTGCTCCCCCTCTTGACTTGGCAAGTATTTGGGGATTTCATGGACCATAAAATCTTCAGCTTTAATCGATACCTTACCGCCCACACCTTGTGTTTGGTAAGATTGATCAAAAAGACGAGGGCATAATTCTGAACCGGGTAAGTAAGGGCGGGCGCTAGGATGCGCTTCTGTGAGTAGCCCTTGCATTAATTCTCCTAAGCCTCTGCCGCTTGGGTAGCTTTAGTATTGGTGATCTGCCCTGTACGTTGGTCGAGAAGCTCTGCTAAGTCTAGTACTTGTACCTCATCGCCCTTATCGCGACCCTTAACACCATCATCAACCATAGTCATACAGAAGTTACAAGCGACCGCAATTACTTCCGGCTTCTTGGCGAGTAACTCATCGGTACGAATATAGTTTACGCGCTCACCGACATCCATTTCCATCCACATTTGGCCACCACCGGCTCCACAACACAGCCCTTTTTGACGGTTGCGGTCAGCTTCAACCAATTCAACATCTGGCATAGAACCTAAGATATCACGCTGAGGATCATAGATGTCATTGTAACGGCCTAGGTAGCATGAATCATGGTAAACAACGCGCTTTTGATCACCGGATGCCTCAGGTTTGAGCTGACCATCTTTAACCAAGCGAGATAATAACTCTGTATGGTGAATGACATCATATTCACCACCAAACTGAGTGTATTCATTTTTAAGGGTATTATAACAGTGAGGACAGTGCGTCACAATTTTCTTAACCCCTTGCTTATTCAAGGTATCTACATTGTCTTGTGCCATAGTTTGGAACAGATACTCATCACCTAAACGACGCGCTGAGTCACCGGTACAGGCTTCTTTTTTACCCAAAATCGAGAAGTCAACATTTGCTTTTTTCATCAAGCGAGCGACCGATTGAGTCACTTTTTGTGCACGTAGATCAGTTGCACCGGCACAGCCTACCCAATACAGATAGTCAGAGGGTGCTTTTTTATCCCAAACCGGTACTTCAATGCCCTCATCTTTGAGGTTTTCAGTCCATTCAAGTCGCTTGGTCTTGGCTACGCCCCAAGGGTTCTTTTTGCGTTCCATAGCCTTAAGAGCTTTGCTAGAACCATGTCCTGCCGCACCTTCACTCATGGTCATGTAGCGGCGCATATCAATGATATCTGGGATATGTTCATTCCCTACCGGACAGACTTCCATACACGCTCGGCAAGTGGTGCAAGACCAAAGAACATCAGGGTCAATGACAACGTGTTCACGCACGCTTTCATCACCACTGGTTAACCATAGTTTAGGATCCTCGGCGAGATTAAGCTCTTGGCCTCGTGCCTTAAAGCGATCTTCCATATGGTGCTTGATATCCACAATCACATTCATGGGCTTTAAAGGCTTACCGCTTAAGTTCGCCGGACAATTATCGTTACAGCGACCACATTCTGTACATGACAGACCGTCGAATAACTGCTTCCAGCTGAGATCCTCAAGATTTCGCGCCCCAAAATATTCGGGCATATCATCTTCATTTTCCTCGTCAAACTCTAAGTTCATTTTTCTTAGAGCACCTTTTGGTTCAAGGCCCATAAAGAAAATATTGAGCGGAGCTGCAAAGACGTGACTATGCTTACTCCATGGCACATAGTTAGAGAAAAATAGTAAAGTCACCAAGTGACCCCACCATGCAACATGATAGCCGGTGGTTAAGCTTTCTGTTGATGAGCCCTTAATCAAACTTGCAAAGAAACCGCTAAACCAAATGTAGGGCTTACCGCCAAGCTCAGCTTGGTTCTCTGGTAAAGCATAATAGCAAGCTGTTTGTGCGACCTCACAAGACATCAAACTAAAGATGAAGAAAATGGTGTACATCGCATCTTTAGTGAGCGGTAAGCGCTCGGGCTTAATTACGGTACGATTTACAAAAGCCATACCTAAGCCAACAATACATAAAAAACGGAAGGTGTCAGCTAAGCCTTGATAAAAAGTATCACTAAAAGGTAAGTGGAACAGGTGCTCACTATTCGAGCCGGCTTGAACAGCTAAAACCTTAAATAAGCCATCGGTGACAAAGTTAATGGTATCCACACTGAGAACCACAAAGGCTCCAAAAATGAACATGTGTAGAATACCACTATAGAGATAACCATTACGTGGTAGGCGTTTTTGCAATAGCACATAGGTGATGACATTTGAAATACGAGCGGGAATGTTATTCCAACGTACTTCGTCTCTCTTGGCCATATTGACTTGCTTAAATCTCATAAAGATTGCAGTCACAAAGAAGCCTCCAGCGATCATAAGACAGCCTAAAAATGCTGCCGAGGTCAGTCCGCTTGAGATTGGGTGATATGAATTCATCAATGCTCCCTTTAAAGAAAAGATTAAACTTAAGAACCGACTGTGCTTGAACTTAATTAAAGTCGGTTTAAGTATGATACTTGTACAGATGATTAATGCATTATAAAAGACGCAAGTGGAGAACACATAGCCTAATTATGTTGAGATTGCTACCTTTGTATCTCTGATGTTGGCCCTACTTGAATCAGATTTGGTCTTGATGAAACTTACACTCATGGTAACAGCACCTAAAATCACATCTCATCGATTTAGCTACGATGTGGCTTTAGTCGCATCATTGATCAGCCTAATTTTCGTTATTTGCTTCATGTTCTCTGATGTATTGGCAAAGCCATCCCCAGCTCTTAGTGAGTCAACTTCAATCCCGCTCTCCAAATCTCAAGCGCAAGCGCACCTCAGAAAATTGGAAGTGGATAGAAAGCTTGGTCTAGATCGCTTACTAGCGATTAGTCCTTATATTTCTAAGCAAGAATTCATGACTGCTCTCGCTCAATTAAGACCAGCTCGGGTCAGTGCGTTTACCAAAAGTCATCTGAGTTCACTAGATATAGAAGTTCGTAAAGAAACTTATTTTGCTCTGGCTCTCATGCCTTCGGTCGATCCGAGGTCCTGGCTCACTCAACATCTGACCCAACTTAATCAGAATCAGGATCACAGCCAAAGAATTACAGAAAAAATCTCTTTATGTGAATCATTGGCCTACAGTTTACACCCGGCATCTGCACATTTAATCATGGATATTTATTCTTCTGAGCCAAGCAAAGATATTAATCTGCTCGATAGCTGTTTGACCACTGGACTCTATTGGGCTTCACAAAGCCAAAGAATAAGCCTAACCCAAGAGCAAGCAGATGACCTAATCTCCTTGGCTTCTTATCCCAAAAGTGAAACCGGTGTTGAATTAAGAGCCCTACATTTAATTGCGCTTCTTGTTCAAAATCCGGTACTGATTCAATCACAACAACAGCCAAAGATTTATGAAAAGTTTAAAACTCTGTTACTTGAGAAATTAAACTCAACCCCAAACTTAAAACAGCTTGCTTACTTAGTTCTCGGCTTAGATGAACATGATGTTTTGGGGCTTATTGCTGAATGGTGGGGGATTTCAAGCTTAAATAAGCACACTCAGTCATCATCACCTCCCAATGATGAAACGCTTATTCAACAAAGAAAATACTTAACAGCACAGATCATGGGTTCTGAACAGGCTGTTCCTTTGACGCCCATCATCTTTCAAAGGTTCATAGATCATCTTGTGCAAAGCATTCAAGCCAACCACCCCACTAAAACAGCCAAGCTAGACCGCAGTGAATTCAAGGCCTACTTTAAGTTAATCAGCACCTTACTTTCTCAAAGAAAATTACCCAAATCCTTAAGTCAAGAAGCCAAACGTGGCCTAAGAGTTTTAGACAGTAATCAAAGTATTTTTAAGCATGATGAACTCTTATTTGACCATTTGAAATGTTATTTATCCGCTTTAAATGATCATGGGCAAAGACGCTTTGTTTATTTACCTTCTTGCAGTCAAAATCCTCATCTGCGCCCGTTGATCATTCGTTTAGGGCTACAAGTGATCAAAAACTGGGGCGCTCACCGAAAAACTAAAGCATTTAAAAAACTATTTGCCTTATATGACTCAGTATCAAACAAAAGCTCGAATACGATCGAGCAAAACACTCAAAGACGGAGTGTGAATTGGGGGCTAGAGTTACTTACTCAGGCATTAACAACAATCAGCCCGATTGGACGTCGTAGAGCATGGATGCTGACCCAGATCAAATCTCTCATTCAACAGCGGGCCTTGGTTGCTCAAGCTACTCTTGAGGTGATTGCTGAGCACCGACTAAAAGTCTTAGTGCCCCAAGTCGCCGAGCGCCTACAAAAAGCACTAGCTTATGATGAGTATGCGGTCACTGTACTCGCTCTTAAAACACTTGAAAAAATTGCTCCGCAAGCGTTAAAAGGTTTAGTACGTCCTTTACAAAAACATCATCACAGTGAAATCAATACTTTAGCCTATATATTAAGCTCTCGTTATGAAGGTTCAGAAGCTCAAACTGATGAGCAAATAAAGCCCTTTCAGTTAGAAGACAACATCAGTCCGGCTTGGAGTCAAAAGCCTCAACTTAAAACATTTAGCATCATCTTGAAACAGGGTGTGATTAAGTTTAGAGCATCTCCTTATGCATTTAGCTCTTTAAAAACTTTAGAACAAGCGATTAGGCAAGGTGTTTTTTCATCCGCTGTAGTGACTCAAGTTAATCCTGATCGTATTGTTTTTTCACCTCAATCAGAGTCCTCATGGGAAACTTGGCTGTATCCACCTCGTAGTGAAGTCGCGTCACAAGTCAATACACGCTATGTTCACGATACTTGGGTGCTTACTTGGGATCCCTTAACCTTTGATCATATGAATACCGGTTGGAGTTTATCTAAATCAAGTACTGCACTTTCCCTACTTAAACATGGGATTATAGCTGAAGTTATGAGTGGTCAAGAGTATCTAGAATCCATCCTGATTGGTGATCAAGTTGAGTCGATCAGAGTCATTGAACACATTAACCAATAGATTTTCCTCTTTACCTCTTACGCTTTCAACGCTAATAGAATGTTCATTATCAAGAAATCAATTGACTCTGTTCTTGATCATAAACACATCATGTCATAGACCTCGCAATGAGGGAAAGGCCTTCATTATGACTTCTCCAACACTGCAACTTGCTTTTGGATTACCTGGTGGTGCTGAGCTATTGCTCATTTTTGGTATCGTGATTCTTCTTTTTGGTGGAGCCAAGCTACCTCAACTAGGAAAAGCAATCGGTGAGGGTATCAATAACTTTAAAAAGTCATATAAGGCTGATGACGATGAAAATGTACAAGTCGCAGAAGTAAGCCCCAACGATGCTGAACCTGAAACCAAGAACGATGACAGCACCAACAGCCTAGAAGATAAGCGCTAAAACTAATCTTAGACGCTTTAATAACCAAGTACTCACATACTCAAATGAGTATGAGTCATGTTGCTTGATTCATGTTGCTTGAATTATGTTGCTTGAATTATGTTGCTTGATGAGTGAAGCAAATGGCTTGTGAATTGATAGATTCCACATAGTCTCTACTCGGTTTACTTATTTATGAGTTACATTATCTAATAACGATTAGCTCAGCCTATTGATCGCTGACTTTAGAGGTAATGGAAGCTTATCTTCTCTCATTAATTCTTTTTGTTCTTCTATACTTAGAGTTGAGCACAATGCACAGCGAATGGATAAAGGACTATATGGATTAAGGCATAAAGCTCGTTGAATATCCTGCCTAAGTCCCCAAACCTTATGTTCAAAGATCATAAATAGGATTTGAGCTTGCTGAGGCCTTGCACTGCAGATCTTGAGAACTAAGCGTTCGGTCAATCTTGGATTTTGCAGAAGGTGCTTCATCACAATGGGATCAGGATCTTGTAATAAGCGCTCCATACTTTGCACAGAGGGTTTACGGGCCAAAGACCGTCGCTCTCCCAGTGTTAATACTCTCCCCTTCTCATCACTTGCAAGTTCTTGAAAGTGCCCAGCAGTTTTGCTTGCACCCGGCATTAGGCTTGACCACAAACACGCTCTTACAAACTCAAGCCTAGCCTGCTTGGCGGTCACCATAAGTTTAAGACGTTGAGCATGGCTTAAGTTGAGAAGAGACAAGTAAGCAGGCTTAAACAAAGTTCTTCCAGCCATTCCATTTTGGGCGGCTTGACTAAAGATTTCTTCAATAATCCATAAAGCACGCTCTTGAAAAGCAAGCTCTCCGTTCAGCCATTCTTCAAGTAAGCGGCTTTGCATCATCTCTTCGGGTAAACGAGTAAGTTGCTCAAGCCCTTTTCGAGCAACTTGACGCTTACGAAATCTTAGTTCGGATGAACCTAAGTTCGCTGTCTCACTCATTCAAAAAAGGTCACTTCAAGATCGGCTTGCGGTAATTCTGAAGCTTTTAATCTTACTTTTTTGTCACTGATTTTGGCAATAAATGTAAAGCTTTTACTCGCCCCTTCTTCAAGACCAAGGTCTTGATCAGCTTGCATAAGTTGGCTACGGCTTCGCTGAACTTTTTCTTGTATTTCCTCTGGACTCATTTGAGTGTGATTATATTGCTCACAACAAGCAAACTCATATTGTTGGGCCCAACCGTTTTTTGCATTTGACTCGCTCTTTAAAGTCAGCTTGAGCAAAGCAGACTCAACCACTGAAGTACTTTCGTTTAACAATACACCTTTCACAGCTACAAGTTGCTTGTCTAAAACTTCCACCGATAACACTCTAGCAACCGCTCTACCTTCTTCAATAACGATGGTATTTTGCACAACAGGAGCCCTGAGTTTATCAAGTTCGTCGGCATTATGCTCCACACCTGTGAGCGCCTTCATTGTTTCGCCATATGGATCTTTGACAAGTCGAGTAATCCCAATTTGTACTGCCATTGCAATAAACCAAGCACTGACTAAAAATAAGATGAGCAACAACATTAAAGAGCGCCGACGACTCTTATATAGGTCCGGTACTTCTGCACTGACCGCTTGATAGTGTGGGCTTGGCGTCAGTGAGTCTGGAATGGAATTTTGCCATGAGTCTTGAGGTTGCCCATGACTATTCGCAGCAAACTGTGGTGCCACATGATAGTCGGGCTCAGGTCTTTGGTACTCAACAGGAGTTGATGACAAAGGTGAAAAAGTGGCAAGTTTATTGTGTGCTTCTGCTTCCTTTTCAAGCACATCTTGCGCTGCTTGATCCATCGTATTTAAGTTGAGCTGAATAGAGGGCTTAACGGGTTCACTAGACTGAGTGGATTGTACTTGATTTACACCAGGATGAATTGACTCTTGATATGCCGGTTGATCTTGAAGCTGTGGAACTTGTGTGCCGGTGACTGCTCTTGTTTTTTTCACCGGTGCAGGAGTGTACCCACCACCCATTGGAGAATTATGACTAGAGTTCCCGTGTGCATCAGAAGACATAAATACTGCTACTTTTCTATTAAAAATAAATACTTTTTAAAGTTGAAGACCAAGACTTACATTAAAGCTGGTTTGATGTGGTGTCCACATGAACTCTGAACTTATTCGCAGTACACCAAACAGGAAACGTAGGCCACCGCTTGCTCTTTGCACTGTTTCAGTCGTTCTAGCAAAAGCAAAGGTATCGGTTGCCGCTTGAGCACCACCATCCATTGTACTGTCCATATCCGAACTACCAAAGGTGCCCGGTGTTGAATCTAGGGTATTACTTCCGGCAAAAATCATCACCGGTCGCCAAGCCACAAATGGAGCGATATTAACCATACCTAAGACACCAAACTGAGTCCCTAAAGTGGCGCCATAACTCACCATACTTAAATCCATTTGTGTGCTACCTACAACACGATTAGCGTAAGCATTTACACTAAAGTCAATTGGAAAAGAGCGAACGGCCTCGTTTAAAGCCCATTTGGCACCTGCACCAACTGTCCAGAGCTCACTATTGAGAAGATAGCCCATTTGACCTTGTAGTTCAAAAGAGTAGGGTAGCCCTTTGCGAATACTAAACCGAGTTGTATTGAGTTGGGTTGCAGGGCTTGCTTGATTGATCGCATTCACCCATGAAGCAGTATCATTGCCTAAGGTGTTAAAGTTAAAGCTTAACTCTGTTTCTACTGCATTGATCCCAATCGTATTGGCCGGAGAAAGCTCTATGGGTGCCATCGCAAGACCATAAGCTCTTGTCATCCCATTAAATGCAGCCTGATCAGGCACTGGACGCCCCGTAGCATCACTGGCGGTTACCAAACCATGCAACTTGGGGTCTAAAGGAAGTGCATGTGCAGAGTCATTCACAACAAATAATGCGATTAAACAACTAAAAAAGACACATGCTAATGATGATAAGGCCAATAACTTACGCATAGATTCCTCTTGGGAGCGAAAGATACAAAAGAAAAAAGCATGTCAGATTTATGCTTTAGATAACAAAAACAAATAAAGCCTCTCGGTCGCAAACTGTCAAGCTTCATTCACAGTCTTTATGAGACTTAGCTTTAAAGAATGGTAAGCGAAAAACCGGTGACCTCAATCAGCAAAATTAACAAGTTAGCTAAGAGTCTTATCAGGTATAGGACTCAATGATGCGTTAAATTAACGTACTGTACTACGCTCTTTACGCTCTCGTTTTTCTTTGCAAATAATACATAGAGTAGTGACCGGACGAGCACGGAGACGCTTAAAACCAATCCATGCTCCACATTCATCACACCACCAATAATCACCTTCTTCAAGTCTTTGTAAAGACTGCTCAATCTTATCCAAAAGCATGCGCTCTCTGCGTCTAAGTCTAAAGGTCAAAGATTGATTTTGATCAACAGAAGCTCGATCTATGTCATCAGCGAGTTCTTCAAGCTCAATGGTCATATCCTCGGTAAGCGTCCGTTTTACGTTTTGAAAGATCTTGGTTCTTTCTTCAAAAAGAATCTGTCTGAACTCAGCGATTCTCTCGTCTAAAAGCTCCTCGGGAACTCCCTCAAAGTCTTCTTCTTCTCTGACATCACCTGGTTGGTTTTCAGTAACCATGACTGCCCTCCTTACGGTTCTCACTCACAGAAAGTAATGAGCGCTCTTGAAGAGTTCAAAAGCAACGAAATAAATTACGTTTCCTACATCACAAACTTTAACCCTTTTTCAAGGATTTTAATACTAATCTTATACAAAAGCACACAATTTAATGAAGACACGAGAGAGAATCTAATGAAGACTCGTACCTAATCACTAAGGTATGCGCTGATTTATGCATAGACTAAAGGCTTAGTATTGAACTCTTTTCTCTTTTAAGGCAATAAGACTTGCATTATGTCCATTTAGTGAAGCAAACAAGAAAGCAAACTTGTTTTGTACAAGATGACTTGGGCTGCATCAGGTCACAAAGGAAAAGCAATGAAAGATAACCAAAGCTATTATGATGATTTTGCGGCTTGGTATGAACGAGAACGCCATGGTGGCTATCATGCTCTTATCGATGAGCTACAAACCGATATTGTGAAAACACACTGTGTTGGTAAAGATGTTTTGGAATTGGGGTGTGGCACCGGCATGATTCTTAAGGAAGTTGCTCCGATCGCTCAAAGTGCTAAAGGAATTGATATTAGTCCAGGTATGCTCGAGCAGGCCAAGGCAAGAGGGCTTGATGTCATGGTTGGGAGTGCAACCGAACTTCCATATGAAGATGCTTCTTTTGATGTTGTCTATTCTTTTAAGGTCCTTGCTCATATCGAAGATATTCGTCAAGTGATGAATGAAGTAGCTCGCGTGCTCAAGCCGGGTGGAATGGCAGCTTTAGAGTTTTACAACCCTAAGTCTATTCGAGGCCTCATCAAAAAACTTAAGTCTCCTACTGCGGTCAGTGAAGTCACCAATGATGAGGAAGTCTATACTCGATATGATACCTTGGCTGATGTTAAGTCTTATTTACCCGATACATTAAAGGTCTCTCAGATTCATGGTGTTCGCGTCTTTACTCCTGCCGCTTTTTTCCATAAACTCCCAGTAGTCAAATCAATATTTAAGAGTCTTGAATGGTATGCTAGAGATAGCAAGTTTTGGTCTAAGTTTGGTGGTTTTATGGTCGTTCATGTTGAAAAAGCAGATGCATAAAAAACTGGACTCAATCTAGTACCTACAAAGTCTTAATTTATATGAGCAACCAAGGTACTTACATGTTCATCAGTAAGGGCCTTCCATGTCCATAGCTTCTGGGCTTGAGTCTGCATATTTCTTAACAGTTGTTGCTCTTGATCGACTTGGTCAGAAGCCATGGTCTTGGTTAAACAACTTTCTAATGCTTGGGCGATGCTTTCAACACTTGCTTCAACACGAGTAATAGCCTCAGCGGGAAGCTGATCTAATAGTGAGGCAACTCCGCCCAAGTCAGTCGCAATGATTCGACAAGCACTTAAAGCCGCTTCCCTAAGAGCCAAAGGCGCACCTTCAACTCTTTTCCCGACTTGACGACTTGGTGCAACAAACAGATCACTTATCGCAAGTAAGGCATCTCTTTGGTGACGATCTATATAGCCTAAAGCAATTAAGTTTAACCCATGGTCTTTAGCCCCGCAAACTAGCGGCTCCCTTTCGGGTCCATCGCCAGCCATGCACCAAACAATCCTTTGAGTCAGTTCTTTGGGTAATTGCGCAAAGGCCTCTAGGAGTAGGTCATACCCTTTTATAGGTACCAAGCGCCCAACTGTGCTCACCACAATCAAGCCCTTAGTTCGATCTTGCAACATGAGCAAAGTATCTGAACAGGGTTTAGGTTCGTCAATTCCCATAGGAATCACTTTAAGCAATGGTGTGCTTTGTTGTTCTATATTTGGCTCTATGTTTAGCTCTGTATTTGGCTCTGTAATTAACTCTTTGCTTTGAGATTTTTTTGAAACAAAAATGAGTTTTTCTAACCTTTGCTTCAAGTCAGAACTCACACACACAACAGTTTTTGAACTCTGAAATGCATATCGAGCCCAAATGCTTGAAAAGGGTAGACTTTCCAAAAGAGCAACATCGCCACCATGGCAATAAACCAATGCTTGGTCGTGCCTAGCAATCAATGCTGATGGAATAGCCCAATGGGCTAAAACATAGCTCTGGTGCGCAGTGCTTTTCACACAGTGCTTAAGCTGTCGATAGGCTTGCCATAGGCGATACATACTCAACACTAAGCCTACTCCACTTTTAAGAGGCGAATGGCTCAATGCATCTGGCGCGCCTAGATTTGAACTCAGACCAAACGCTGATATAGGAATGACGATCTTTTGAATCCCTTGTTCAATAAGTTCGGGTAGTAACCTTATTTCAGTAGGTGCTAAATAATATTCCAATGAGTGCTCTGCAAATCCTTGTTTAAACTCAGAGCGACGATCAAGGCAAAGAATGATTATGTGATCCATTTGTATAACTGACTGATCAATAAAAATTTGATTCAGACGCTTTACAAAGTGACCACTTAAGTCGTCTTTAGCCAAGGGGTAACTCGTACTAATACAGATGAGAATCCGCTTTTTTTTCAACATATTCACATGATTTACTTAAGTCGTTTTAAAGGCTTGAGCAAAAAATGAATCGCTTGTCTCAAGAAAGCTCTAAGTAACAGTGCTGATATGGGCAAAATCACTTTTGGGATCGAAAGTTTTGACTTTTCACTTTCATAAATCGGTGTCACCGGAACTTGAGTAATATTTAGGCCTGACTCATATAAGCGAATCAAGAGATCATTGGGAAAACCATAACGAGGATAAAGAGAAGCAAGAGGGAGATCTTGCAGATGTTGAAGCCTCAACACAGTATATCCACATTGAGCATCACTAAGATTTAAGTTACGAATAAACAAGCCCGTACACAATGAAAGACAGCGGTTTCCCCAATAACGTAGCTTAGGCATTCTTTCTTTGACCAAAGGATGCTTCATTCGATCACCTTTTACATAGGCCACTTGGTCAGATAATCCGGCTAAAAGTTGAGGGATTTCTTGCGCATCCATTTGCGCATCAGCACCCATCACAATCGCTAAATCAGCGCCCACACCATAAGCTTCTAAATAGCCAATCACAATCGCTCGTCCAACACCAACATTGTGTGGTAAGCTAAGTACTCGCACGGCTTGGCTCTGCTTTTGATGGACTTCTTTGGCAAAACTGAGTGCACGTTCCCTTGTTTGGTCTGAACTTGCATCATCCACCACAATAATCGTTTGAATATACTCGGGTATACTCGCCAAAGTACGTGGCAAAAGTCTTTCTTCTTGATAGGCTGGAATCACAACTGCAATGTGAACAGTTGAGCGTTTTTCATGCTTCACAATGATTAACTTAAGACGCTTTCAACCAACTTATGCATTCTCTAAACGAGCCAAGATCTTCGTAAGGATTTGCTCGCTCGAAAAGCCAAACTTATTGATTAAGTCATTTATTGGTGCGCTTGCCCCAAAGTGATCAATCCCAATATGCAAAGCATCCATACCAACCACACCCGCCCAAGGTAGGGTTGAACCTGCCTCAACGGTTACGGTAAGACCTTCGCCTAATAATGCCCGACGCTCTGATAGATCTTGTTCCAAAAACAGCTTCACACTTGGCATTGAGATCACTCTTGACCGGATGCCTTGCTCGCACAAGGCTTTGGCAACCTCAACACACAAGGCAACCTCTGATCCTGTGCCGACCAAAGTCACAGTATTCAAAACTTTATCAAGCTCATCTACCATTTCTTCAATCGCATGAGTTTCTTCATCACTCAGAGACTCATCCACAGACTCAATCGATTCCAGTTGCTTCTCATCTAATTCAGGCTCACCTAATTCAGACTCATCTAATTCAGAGTCTAGTTCAGGGTATAATTCACAAAGAAGATATGCACCCTTGGCAATTTGCATCGGGTCAAAGTCATCCGCACGCTCCAAAGCCGGTAAGGTTTGGCGAGTTAACATTAGTGTAGAGGGGCGCTCCTTTTCACTTAAGGCAAATGCCCATGACATTGCGACTTCCATGCCGTCAGCAGGCCTAAAGTCTAAAACATCAGGAATTAAACGAATGGCCCATGCATGTTCCACCGGTTGATGGGTGGGCCCATCTTCTCCCAAGAAAATACTATCGTGGCTTAGTACAAACATGGAGGGGATTTTACTTAAAGCGGCAAGGCGTAAAGCAGGTTTTAGATAATCACTAAATACCAAAAAAGTCCCATTAAAAGCTCGGGCTGTACCATGTACGGTTAAACCGTTAGTAATGGCCGCCATAGCATGCTCTCTCACGCCAAAATGCATGATTCGCCCATCATATTTAAGGCGAGAGTTAGCCCAAGATGACCCAAAGGATTTCTCCTTAAAACTAAGCCCATTTGAGCCACTTAAGTCTGCGGAGCCCCCCATGAGTTTTGGTAGCTGATTGAAGGCTTCTATTAAGGCTTGATTAGAAAGCTTACGCGTTGCACCAGAGCTAGGTGTCACTTTAAGTAGGGACTCAAATAAACCATTAAAATCAGTGTAATCTTCATTCAATAATACTTGGGCAAGTTCGGCAGCTTCCGGATGAGCTTGACTCCATGCTTGGCAATACCCTTCCCAATCCTGCACCATCGCACTTCGTTGAGCCTTAATCTTTTTGAGTAGACCTGTCACCTTCGCTGGGACTTTGAAAGGTTCATTCTTCCAATTGAGTGCATCACGGGTCAGATTAATTTCCTCATCACCTAAAGGTGAACCATGGCTTGAGCTTGAATCAACCTTGTTGGGACTACCAAAGCCGATATGAGTTTTACAAATGACTAAGGTCGGTTGTCCGTTCGCTTGCCAAGCGGTTTGCACTACCTCTCCAAGCTTTTGAGCATCATGGCCATCAACCTTAAGGACTCTCCAACCCATAGCAATAAAACGAGCACCCACATTTTCAGTAAAGGACAATGAGGTCGCCCCATCAATAGAAATACTATTATGGTCATAAAACCAAATTAAGTCTTCAAGTCGCCAATGACCCGCTAAGGAAGCGGCTTCATAGCTAATCCCTTCCATTAAGTCACCATCAGAACACAAAACAACTGTCTTTTGGTCTGACCAAGGGTGAAGAGAACCACCACCGGCTTGACAAATGGCTTCTTCAAAGCGAGCTGCTGCTGCTGCCATACCAACTGATGTTGCGCACCCTTGACCCAATGGCCCTGTGGTCATCTCAACACCGGCCGTATGACCTCGTTCAGGATGTCCCGGCGTCAATGAGTCTAACTGTCTAAAGTCTTTAAGATCTTTTAGGCTTAAGCTGCCTTCATTAAAAAGATAAAGCAAGCTGTATAAAAGCATAGAGGCATGGCCACAAGAGAGAACAAAGCGATCCCGACGACTCCATGCAGAGTTATTGGGGTCAAACTTAAGCCCTTGGGCCCAAATCGCAGTCGCTACATCAGCCAAGCCCATGGGCGCACCTGGATGTCCGGAGTTCGCCTTTTGAACTGCATCAATCGACAAAAAACGAAGTGTGTTAGCGATTTGAGTAAACTCGGTTTCGCTTAGGTCATAATTAAGAGGGGCTTGATGATTAAAGCGATTCATATAAGAGTTCCTCGGGCTTAATGGGGGACTTAGTGTTGGTCAAGATGAAGCATTTCGAAGTGATCATAAATAAGAGTGGCCACCTGATTCAAATCAAAACTTAAGCATCAAACACAAATTGTCGACTACGGGTCTTAATTGTTTTGAGAAGCAAAGTCTTAAACTGCTCGATCGGCATAGTCGTTTGCTCTCGAACACCGTAGCGACGTAAGGTCACAGTGTTATTTTCTACCTCTTGTTCACCAATGATCAATACATTAGGAATCTTGGCTGTGGCGGCATTACGAATAAGCTTATTAATCCGCTCTCCTGAAGTATCAAGTTCTGCACGAACCATTGACCCCCGAAGCTCATCAATCAGATTTAGAGCAAACTCATTAAAGCGGTCAGCTACGGTGAGAATACGTACTTGCACCGGCGCGAGCCAAGTTGGGAATGCTCCCCCATAATGCTCAATCAAAAAGGCAACAAAGCGCTCATGAGTGCCCAAGGGCGCACGGTGAATAATATAAGGACGATGCTCTTGGTTATCAGCACCCACATAACTAAGATTCATACGCTCTGGTACCGCAAAATCAAGTTGGTTGGTACTAGCAGTTTCCTCGCGTCCGGTGACCGTGCGGAATTGAACATCGATTTTAGGACCATAAAAAGCAGCCTCTCCCTTGACCTCTGTAAAGGGGAGTCCACTTTCAATCATAGCTTCTCTGATAAAGTTTTGACTCTTTTCCCATGCTTCTGGATCATCTACAAACTTAGCCTTACCCTTAGGATCTTCCGGATCCCAAGTTGAAAAGCGCATGTAGTAATTTTCAAGCCCTAAGATCTCATAGAGCTCACGGTGCATTTCCATGACCGCCAAGAATTCTTCTTTGAGATTTTCTTCAGTACAGTAAATATGAGCATCATTCATGCACATACCACGCACACGAAGAAGTCCTGACAAAGACCCTGAGTCCTCAAAGCGATACACTTGACCATATTCAGCTAAGCGCAATGGTAAGTCTCGATATGAGCGCTTACGAGCTGCAAAGATTTTGTGGTGATGTGGGCAGTTCATAGGCTTTAAGCAATAAGCTTCTTTAACAACCTCGCCCTCATCACTTTCTTCCTTGAGCTCCATAATTGGATAAATATGCTCTTTGTAATATGGTAGATGTCCGGTTTGATAGTACAGACCCACCTTGGTGAGATGCGGGGTGCTTACCCGCTTGTAGCCTGCTTTAAACTCAAGCTCTCTTGCTAAAGCTTCTAACTCATCACGAATAATATTTCCATTGGGTAACCAAAGAGGTAGGCCCTTACCAATTTCCTCATCAATCACAAATAAATCTAGGTCTTTACCTAGTTTTTTGTGATCTCGGGCCAAGGCCTCATGATAGGCTTTAACATGTGTATCTAGTTCTTCGGCTGTCTCAAAGGCCCAAACATACAAGCGAGTCATCATCACATTGTTTGAGTCACCACGCCAATATGCACCCGCTACGCTTCTAATTTTAAACGCACCTCTAGGCAATTCTCGAGTATTCTCAACATGAGGCCCTTCACACATATCCAAGAAAGGTCCATTGCGATAAAAGGTGAGCTCCTCTAAGCCCTTTTTGCTGATCAATTCTTGGGCATATTCACGCTTGTAAGGTTCTCCCATTTCATTAATACGCGCCAAAGCTTCATCTTTGCTGAGAACTTCTCGCTCAAACTTTTGGTTCTTTTTGATGATTTGCTTCATCAGCTTTTCAATTTTAGGAAAGTCTTCCTCGGCAATGGGAGCTGATAAAATAAAGTCATAGTAAAAGCCATCAGCGATGGGAGGTCCAAAACCTAAGGTACTACCTGGACGATAAGCAAGGACAGCTTGGGCAAGGACGTGGGCGAGGCTGTGTCGAATGCGATAAAGTTGACCGCGTTCTTCTTCTTGAGTTGAGATCACTTGCTCGTTCATCAAAACTAACTTTCTCCCATACGATGATGAGTTTTCGTAAGATTGTAGTCGTACATTTGCAAATCATTAAATAGATCGTTTAACAAAGTATTTGGCAAATGGACTCTAGGTATATTTTGCAATCTGCATAGCTTAATTTAGGGAGAGAATCAACGCTATCGAAATGAGTTTATATGCCTGTTTTAGCTTTTACTCTAGTATTGACTATTAGTTTTACTCAAGTTTTACTCAAGTTTTGGCTCTAATTACGCTCTAAGTTATGCTCTGGGTTTTACGCTAGTTTATTCAAGAGCGCTTAGTAGTCTAATATTGATGTCACAGCCTGCTTAACATCGTCAACCTGTGGTAGAGTTGCATCCTCTAAGCTTGGATGATAAGCCACAAAAGTGTCCAAAGAAGCAACTCGTCTTACGGGTGCATCAAGCCATTCAAAAAGTTCTTCCGAAATACGACTTGCAATTTCTGCTCCATATCCCCAAGCCTTAGATTCCTCATGGACGACCAAAGCACGGCCGGTACGCTTCACTGACTCGGCAATCATATCCCAATCATAAGGTGCGAGTGTGCGTAAGTCGATGACATCTACGGAACAATCACGTTGTTTTTGAACTTGCTTTACTGCGGTCATACTTCTGTGCACTAAAGCGCCGTAAGTAATGAGCGTTAAGTCCTCTCCTTGCATGACTTTATTCCCCTTACCCAAAGGAATCATGTGGTCGGCACCAGGATATGCACCCTTGTTGTATGTTTGTCGATATAAGTGCTTTGGCTCCAAGAAAATCACCGGATCATCACAGCGAATCGCTGTACGAAGTAGGCCATTTGCATCTAGAGCATTCGAGGGCATCACCACACGAAGTCCAGGAATATGGGTAAACAGTGTTTCAGCACTTTGACTATGGTAAGGCGCACCACCCTTTAAATAGCCTCCGGATGGTACACGAATCACAACCGGCGCTGGCCAATGTCCACCGCTACGCCAACGTGCAGTGGCTAATTCATTACGAATCTGTTGAAAAGCGGGCCAAATATAGTCCAAGAACTGAATTTCTACCACCGGACGTAAACCACGCTCGGCAAGCCCAATCGCTCTACCTACAATATTCGCCTCTGCAAGGGGGCTATTATATACGCGGTTCACACCAAAGCGGCTCTGTAAACCATGAGTCACCTTAAATACTCCCCCTTTGCCCTTGCAGGAGTCTAAGACTTCTTCACGACTTGCATCTGCGACATCTTGACCAAAAACTAACATCCTTGGATCACGAGCCATCTCATCACGCAAGCAAGCATTAATGAGATCCACCATCGTTTTATTTGCTGTTTCGCCGTCGGCATATACCGGCGGAGAGTCAAAGGCTTCACTTGTAGGATCAGCATGATCAGCATAAATATATTGCATCACATCTTTGGGGTCTGGCGTTGGTGCATTAAGGGCAGCTCTAGTCGCAGCTTCGATTTCTTCATTGACCGACTTTTCTATGGCAATGATTTCTTCTTCTGTGCAAGTACCACGTGCCATGAGCAGCGCTTTAGTAACGCGTAGAGGATCACGAAGCGCATCCGCCTCTCGCTCATCATTGGGCCGATAATTACTTTCATCATCACTCATTGAGTGACTGTAAGGACGAACAACATGTGCATGGATTAAGGCTGGTCCCTTACGAGATCGACACCATTCGGCAGCTTCTTGGAAAGCCATGTAACTTGCTTCCACATCGCAGCCATCAACATCTTGAATCACTTTTAAATCAGGATATCCTTTGACCAAGTTGCTAATCGAGCCACCGGCGGTTTGTACTTCTACAGGTACGCTGATTGCATAGCCGTTATCTTCGACAAGGAAGATAATGGGTAGTTTCTTATTGCTTGCTGTATTGAGCGCCTCAAAAAACTCACCTTCGCTGGTTGTACCATCGCCGGTTGTCACCAACATGACCTCATCACCACTGCCCTCTACAAGATCTTGTACTTCGCTTACACGTTCACGATACCAACTTGCCTCGGCAGCCCCAACGCCCTGTAAAAACTGAGTGCCTGTACAACTCGATTTGGAGATAACATTCAAGGCTTTATGACCCCAGTGACAGGGCATTTGTCGACCGGCGCTTGTCACATCCTCAGAGGACCCAACCGCAGCGAGTAATACTTCGGTTGCCGTCATGCCTAATTGAGTCATGAGCGCTCGATCTCGATAATAAGACATAAAATAATCATGAGCAGGTCGCATCACCATGCCAGCTGCAGTTAAAACAGCTTCATGACCGGCACCACTGATTTGAAAGTAAATACGATTTTGACGTTTCAGGGAGATTTCCCGATCATCCAGACGTCGGGAGAGATACATATTGCGGTAGGCTGAACGAAGCTGCTCTGGTGAGAGCGCTATAGTTTTCTCTGTCGTCTGATTCATCAGAACCCTCTATACATTAAATTATGACATACATTGTTTGGAATGACCTCTATATCGCCAGTAAACACAAATAGAGGAGATTGACCACCACCTATGTTATAGTGATCGGCATAACAAAACGCAATGTAAACGAAATGAAACCTCGCTTAATGTGGAAGTATATATACACCTCAATAATACTTCGGTAAGGAAAATCAATAAATGAGCAAGCTCAAATCTAATTCACAAGACTTAATTTTAAGAGGGTACTGGCGTAGTTCTGCCACTTGGAGGGTGCGTATTGCGCTCCATTACAAGCAAATCCCCTTTACTTATTTACCTGTGCACTTAGTTAAGGATGGAGGCGAGCAACATAGCCAAAAAGAGCTTCAGAGAAATCCTCTCGCTCAAGTCCCTACTCTTGAACTAGAGTCCGGTGAGATATTGACTCAGTCTATGGCAATCATGGATTATCTAGAACACATTCATCCCCAGCCTTCACTCTATCCTGAACAAGCCTTTGATCGAGCACGTTGTTTACAGCTTGCCGAGATGATCAATTCAGGGATTCAACCCCTACAAAATCTATCTTTATTGCTGAAAGTCGCCGAGTTTGGACAAGATAAATTAACATGGGGGCATGATTATATCAAAAAGGGCCTCGAAGCTGTTGAATATGTTGCGCAGCAGTCAAATGGCGGTCCTTTTTTGGTGGGTCATACACCTACTGTCGCGGACTTCTGCCTAATTCCACAGCTATATAATGCTCGTCGCTTTAAGGTTGATCTAAGCGCAATGCCACGACTTTGTGAAGTCGAGACAAAGTGCAAAGAGCTAGAAGCTTTCCAAAAAGCTACACCGGAAGTCCAAAGCGATGCTCAATAATAGATTCTTGTGCGACATACGAAGTTAAATCAAATGCAATACAAGAACATAGCAAAGCAAGGATAAGAACCAGATACCAATTCAAGTACTGATGATAAATGTTTGGGGATTAGCTGTAGATCCTATAGGTCAATAATAACAACTCGCTTAGGCTCTGATTCTGCCTCTGCCTCATCAGGGCGACGAGGAGGTGGAGGTTCAGGAAGCGGTAGCTCTAGGGCGGGTCGCTCATTAATACGACGACGTTCTTCTTCTCGTCTACGGATCTGATCGATGATGTATGCGTCAAGCATGATGTCCTCTCTCTCATTGCGTAGGGTTATACTATATATACTAATCACAGTAACTAGACTGTCGAGTGATATCATCCATTTTTTTTATTAAGTCTTGATCAAAATCTGCAAATACATTATACGACACGTTTTTTTGCCTTTAATTATTTTTTGAATGAGCTTGTAAATCGCTAGCATTTGAACTTTTATGGACTTGAGCACTGGCCATAAAAAGCTTTCACAAGTAGCTTTCAACTCTATAACTGCTTAGTGAACTCAAATAAGACAAAAAATCATCAAGATATGCAACGCTACTCATTTTGTATAGCAATCAGCCAAGTCTTGCGCTTGTACATATGGGTAAGATCTACCGACAAACACAAAGTTTAGGGTGTGGTTACTTTTCTAAGATGAACTGAGTATTGGACAGCCGAACCCTAGAACAATTAACCAATAAGAGATTTTAACTTCTAGAATCCCGAATTGAAAACGAATGGGAATTTGATTTGACAGATACCACCATCAGGTTTGGTGAACTTCCAACGTTTAACCGAACGGGTCATGCAACTCTCGACAGTACCATTCTTTAAGGTACTGCTGCCAACCCAAACCTTCATGACCTTACCATCAAGTCCGATATTCCAGTTTAAGATTACTTTACCGCCGAGCTCTGGGTTACGAGCAAGCTCTTTCTCATAGCAGTATTGAATACCGCGTTGGCGAGAGTTTACAACTCTTAAGATATCAGCTTGCTTACAGAAATTACCTACGGATGGTTTACCACGGCGAACCTTGAATTTCTTTTTAGCTTTGCCACGTCCACCTAAGCGTGCACGAGTACCACGACCACCGCCGGTATCAATTTTGCCCATACCATGAATACGACCAAAGCCTGATCCACCACCACCTGAGCCGGTACCACGAAGTCCCATACCACCGGCACCATGGCCCATAACAAGTTCTCCGTCACCACCGCTCATTGCAGCATTTAATTGGTCTGAGAAGCCGTTTTTATTACCAAATACACTGCTCAAAGCACCACGGCCCATTAGACTTGAACTCAAAGCTTTCGCTAGACCCACATTCTTGATTTTATCAACAAGCTCACCATCGGTTGTGGGTACTTTTGACTTATCGAGTTTATCCTCTTCACCAAACTTACCTTCTTCACCGCCGGCTTGCTTACCTACATCTTCTTCTTCCTCATCTTCTTCTTCCATCTCTACTTCCACTTCCTCGTTCTTTTGAGTAAGAACTTCGGTAAAGCGGTCATCGATTTGGACATTCACAAAGGCCTCATAATTCTTACTCGCAAAGGCTGTAATCAACAGGCCAAAGTGTAGAATCATGGCAAAAAGTAAGGCGGAGAAGAATCTAGACTCTAAAGCAGCCAACAGTGGTGTCGCAAACTTTTGATGACTAGATGAAGTTACATAAAAGAAAACCGCAAGCTGATCATTAATATTGATCAAACCACGATCGCCTTCTTGTAAGCTATGCATACCGGGTTGATTGTCAAATGACTTACGTTGCCCTCCTTGCTCAATCCAACCGCTTGTGCGATTTGGTAAGCTAAGCTGGGCTCCCATAGTCGCAGGGATAAATAGTTGGTAGGCATCAGTTGCTAAAAGAGCATTTGTCGGTGCTCTAACATCGGCCTTATTGCTTGTTCCAAGCAAAACACCCTTGCTTGGGTCGAGGAGTGTCTCACTAAAGACCGAGTCGTTCCATACTACGGCCACGCGAATTTGAGTTTTTTGGTTCACAATGCTCTCCATATCCAATTTTGATGCGCTAATCAGAGCAAGGCTCCTTCACTTAGCGCGCCCTAGACTACTCTGACTTGAGTAAATTAGCAATGATCAGTCATCAATAATGCTATATTTGCTAGAGACCTTATATTCTTTCTATGCTGATTGACAAGCATAAGAGAAAGAAGTTCATCATAGTGAAAAAATTTGCTCAAAATGATTGAGAAACTTTTTATCTTAACATTCTGCCTCAAGATTCGTTAAACTTCCTTGACCAATAGACCAACAACAGGATGGCGACAAAAAAGTGTACAAAAATATATACTTAAAAACACTAACAGGTGTCTGCTTGATGCTTTGTTTCTGTTGTGATTCTAGCAGTGCCCAAAAGTTAGTGAAGCTACAAAAAGCGATGAACGATCGTGAACTTAAATCACTCTCCCTGCATTTAGCGCAGTCGGAAGTGATGATTGAACGCCTTGGCCTCCCCCAAAAACATTATCGGTTTACAAAAAAACGTCTAGAGTTTGGTAAGGGAGTAAGCTTATCAAAACGATTAATACTGACTAGTACATCTTGGCTCCAAATCAGACCTGATGAGTCTGAGATTAACATTAAGTTATCTTGTCCATACAGCCCCTTAACAAACCATGTCGGTCAGCAAAATCATAGCTCTTCAGTCAAAGCAAAGATCATTGAGATCTCAAAGAAACAGGGATGGGCACTTTTAGAAAGTGAACAAGAAGTCAGTTGTAAAGGGATTGATTTAGCGCCACTCAATCAGCAACATCTAGAACAATCTTTTTATGTAGGCCATCACCTATATATATATGAGCCAAAACCCTTAAATCCTGCTCAAATGACACTCATTGGCTTAGCCCCTATGCCAATGGATTATTATTGGTACAGTAGTGGACAAGGCTCACCTGGTTCTGGCCTATATAATCATCAAGGACAGCTGGTCACTTTGGTTGCTCATTCTGGATTTAATCCGAACTTCACTCTACCACAAACTTTGATCTTACCGCCAAATGCAATGCAGATGGCTTTGGATAGAGCGAAAGTCATTTTAGGCAAAACAAATGGTCACTGAACTAAGCACTAAACCTTTGCAAGAAGTCATTGAACAGCTGAAAGCGCCCTTAATCAATGTGTTCAATCAACGCCTTGCCTTTCATAACAAGACAGCTTGTAAAACAAAGATTAATAGTTCTTTCAAGGTGGCGGTTGCCTGCTCTGGTGGACAAGACTCAATGTTACTTGCTGAATTATCTCAGCAAGTGCTCACCGATCACTTTTCTCAAATTGAACTTATGATTCTAACTGTTGATCATGGTTTGCATAGTCAATCGACTCCCTTTGCTCAAAGTCTAGTCACCTATTGGTCTAAACAAGGCCTCCAAGCCTTGCACCTTTTTGCCGACCCCAAACTGATCCACCAAGGCTCTGGTCTCGAAGATGGAGCGCGTCAAGCGCGTTATGCAGCTTTAAAGGAAGCTCAATTAAAGTATGATCTTGATCTCATTCTTTTTGGTCACCATGCCGGCGATCAAGCTGAAACGATCCTCATGCGCTTGCAAAACTCTAGTGGTCTACACGGATTATGTGGCATTCCTCAGCAACGCGAATGGATTGTAAGACCATGGCTTGAGCTGTCTCCTAACCTTATAAAAACCGCTTTCACTCAGCTAGATCTCCCCCTTTATGAGGATCCTAGTAATCAAGATCCAAAGTTTTTAAGAAATGCTGTTCGACTCAAACTTAGTCCACACTATAAGGAAGTTTTTGGGTCACAGTGGCAGAATGCAGTCGTTGAAAGTGCACAACATTTAAGAGAAGCTGCAGATGTGCTCGATTACTTTATGCAGGATCTCACCAAAACGATCTTTTTTGATTACAGTAAGATTGGACGGTATAAACTTGCCTGGCCTTTGCTTGATCAAACGGTCCCCCAAAGCCTAGAAAAAAATGTATTACGCTTGTTTTATAGCCAAGCTTTGCGGACATTAAGCCAAAAAACAGACCAAAGGCGTATTAAAGAGCAAATCCCTTTCTTATGGTCACTTTGGACAGCGACCCATACCAAAACGCTTTCGCTTCCACACGGACTAGAAGCATGGGGAAGGCATAAAATACTTTGGATATACCACAAAGGTCACTTTCCAAGCCTGCCACAAGCGATCATTCATATTGACCCTGCTCTTTGGCATACTCGTCAAGCTTTTCACGTTCATTGGGCTGAATGGACATTAAGTTTTGAGAACATACCTAGCAATACCGCATCACCCACCAATGATTTGCCTGATCAAGATCAATTTATGATTTCTATCCCGCATAATATTGGTCAACTCTCATTAAGGTTACCCAAGCAAGGAGAGCGTTTTGCGCCTCATTTTTTATCTGGGCATAAAAGAATCAGCCGCTTATGGAGCGATCGTAAAGTACCTCTTTTTGAACGTGACCGTTTACCGGTTTTGGTCAATGAGCAAGACCAAGTTATATGGATTCCGTATTGTCAGCCACATAAAGCGTTAGGTGAACAGCAGAGAGCACAAGTCTGGTCTTTAAATTGGAGACTGAATCCTAAAGATTGAACATATATCTCAAGTTCACTTAAATTGATAAGATGGCTTAATTACAACAAGTCACCAAGCCAAGTTTCAAACTTAAGAAGTTCTTCGCCTTGACAGAGCATAATCTTTTCTTGATTGAGCTGCATTTGTCGTTCTAGGGATAGCTCATCTAGACTCAAAAATACGATTTGAGCGCCAAAACGCTCCACAAGTAAAACCTGGTCTTCAATCAGTTGCTCAAACTCTCCATAACTAGAACTTAGGTAAAAAAAGAAAAAAAGTTGGCTATCAATAAAGGCAATTAAGTCGATCTGTCTATCTAAAGGACTCGGATAAGCAAGCTCAATATTAACCTCTTGACTCAATGCCCACACTCGATGCTTTGGTGCTAAGCTTTTGAGTGCTGATTGAATATACATAGAAAGCCAACCGCCAGAACAAAAGCCTCGGTCTTGTTGACTACTAAAGAGTAAACGACCTTGATTTAGTTCCACACAACCGGCAGCTTCAAAACGCTCTAAGGTTTCTTGAAAAAGAGGGATTGCAATCTCAGAGCCTTTGACGACTGCTGACAAAAGTTTGTGTGGATCACTTTCTTTGGCCAATCTTTGAATCACGGTAAGGACTTGAGCAAGGTTATGTGCTGTCTTGGTTAAAAAGGTACTTAAACTTTGCAAATGTGGCTCAAAAACGGAAGCTAAGTGTTCCTGCTGAACTCTTGCACCCAAATGACTCAGTAGGCTTGCAAGCTCAAACTTTGGCTCTAAATTAATTTTTTGTGGACGAAGTCCTAAGCGGTATAAGCTCCCATTAATACATGATAAAATGGGGGCATTCATTTGTTGGAAAACTGAACTAGCCAATTGGCTTAAACAGGGCTGATCGCTATTAACACACAAGGCCAAAGGTTTTTTAAAGCCGGCTAATGACTTGCTTAAGTTGGCAATAGATTCTTCAATTAAAGCTAAGTTTTGTGGCCAATGTTCAATGGCAATACCAAGACTATTGTAAAATAAATCTATGTAGCGAGCATACTCTTGATCGGCTCGATCATAGATTAGCACCACTTGCTTAGGTCTAAATCTTGGATCTAAGGCAAGTAGCAACGGGGCGTATGCACCACCCGATGAAGTATTGAGCATCCTTGGAGAACCCCCCTGCTTGAAAGTCCTTTGTGTCGGCTGTATGCGCGTTACAATTAGGGCGTGATCAAGAGGATGCGTCATGGTTAAACTCCATTATTTATTGAGCGCAGAAACCCGCCTCTGCACAATCTGAGTCAGCACAGTCTACCGCACCATCACCATCATTGTCGAACTCATCTGCACAGAATCCGGCTTCACCACTTTCACCACCACATACACTCACAAAAGTGCTTTGGCTACAAGCATTGTCATTACAATCGATATAACCATTGCCATCATTGTCTACACGATCGACACAGGCTTGATCATTATTTTCTAGCTCACCACATACGGTAACCCAAGGATTACGGCTACAGCTAAAGTCACCACAGTCCATATAGCCATTGCCATCATCATCTACGCCATTTGAACAGAGCTCATCACTAATTTCACGAGGAGTACCATCTTCACTTGGACATACTGTGACAGCCGGATTGTAAGTACAGTGACGATCGGCACAGTCAACAAATCCGTCCCCATCATCATCTATACCATTTGAACAGAGTTCATCGCTTGACTCAAAGTTATCTTCATTAAAGGCAGGTACTTCAGGAACTGGAAGTGGCTCACCACCACAGGCAGCCGCTACAGCACAATCATCATCATCACAATCGATTAGGCTATCACCATCATTATCGATGCCATCAAGGCAGAACCCTGCTTCACTCTCTTTACAATATGCAACCAAGCTATTACGGCTACAGCCAAAGTCATCGCAGTCAACAAAGCCATTACCATCGTTGTCCTGTTGGTCATTACAGGCTTCAGTAAAGTTTTCGGCAGCTGGACAAACGGTGACCCATGGGTTTTGACTACAGGCAAAGTCCTCACAGTCGGTGAAGCCGTTTCCATCATTATCCATGCCATCACTACATAAAGCATCATTGATCTCAAGTCCCTCATCACAAACAGTGACATTTGGGTTATAACGGCAGTGAAGATCAGCACAGTCAATTTGTCCATCACCATCATTATCAAGACCATCACTACACTTAGCATCACCGGTTTCATGTTGTGCCTCGCTTGGGGCAACACGATCAACCGGCATTACGTCACCAGCACAGGAAGCTGCTGCTGCACAATCGCTATCAGCACAATCAATGTCTCCATCACCATCATTATCAATGCCATCCAAGCAGAAACCACGCTCGCTATCCTTACAAGCACCAACAATTGGACTTTGTTGACATGCGATATCATCACAATCTACAAAACCATTTTCATCGTTATCAAGACCATCTGTACATGATTCATAAGTATTTTCTTGCGGCCCACATACTGTTACCCATGGATTACGACTACAGTTAAAATCCATACAGTCTGCAAAATCATTTTCATCATTATCGATTTCATCACCGCATAACTCATCAGAGTTTTCTGTATTTCCTGGACAAGCAACCTCTGGGTTTAGAGCACAGTGCAGATCTTCACAGTCAATCTTTCCATCGCCATCATCATCTAAGCCATTCATGCATAACTCAGGAGTTGACTCATTTTTGACATTACCCATCGGGATTTCTACCATGGTACCGGCAGTAGTACCGGCAGTAGTACCGGCAGTAGTACCGGCAGTAGTACCGGCAGTAGTACCGGCTTCAGAACCGGCTTCAGAACCGGCTTCTGTGCCTGCAGCATTCATTTCATTTTCCGTATCATCACCGTAATTACAGCCAATGACAAACGAGAGACTTAAACTAAGTAAGATACTGAGTTGCTTAAAGCTCAATATCTTGGATTGCTTTGCGCTTTGCGGATGCATATTGTTCTCCAAGAAATATATAGTTTCTGATTTTTTACTTTCGACTAGTGTGGGCTTACAAACCTTAAATAAATTAATGTATGTAATACAAAGGTCGAATAGGTCAGAGTGAGTCTTGGAGTCAAGGACTAAAGCAATCATATCGTCAAAGATTACTTGTTTTATTAATCAGCAAATCGATCGTTATTAAGTATGCTAAAATAGAAAAAGCCTCTTAACTTTCGCTAAGAGGCTTAAGTATGGCTTCGGTGAGATTTGAACTCACGACCCCACGGTTATGAGCCGTGTGCTCTAACCAGCTGAGCTACAAAGCCATACGCTGATTACGTCGAAGTAGTTAACAGGATCATCACCACAAATCAAGCATTATTTTAATTTGGAATTGACATTGCTTTTCAGATCGCTTTGTGAACTTGATCTTGCTCAAAGTAAAACTCTAAAAAAGATAGACTTTCATATGACCCGTTCCACTCAGTTTACATGTAAACAGTTTAAACCAACCTTCACTATATACAGCTTATTTTTAATGTTGGGCACTTTTGCCTGTGACCAAGAGAGTACCCAAGATATATCCCTGCAAAGTGACCTAAGTGTTCAAACTGCCGACATAGGTACTCAAAGTGACTTTACTCCCATTGTCAGTGATATGAGTGTAGAAGCGGACGCTGAGGCCGGTACTGAGGCCGGTACTGAGGCCGGTACTGAGGCCGGTACTGAGGCCGGTACTGAGGCCGGTACTGAGGCCGGTAACAACCTGCCCGACACGCCTCCACCTCCGCGAGGTGAAGATCAAGACGAAGATGGACTCGAAGACTATTGGGAATGGCAATTAAACGCCCCACAGCTCTTTCATTGGAGTTCAGCTGATACTGACCAAGATGGTGTACTTGATGCCGATGAAGATAAGGATATGGATGGTCTAAGTGCTCAAGAGGAACATGATCTTGCGCTTTGGATCGCTGAATACCCCGAAACAACCTACTCAAACTCAAGCCCGCATCCATTGCTTAAAGATTTACTTATACAGGTTGACCAAATGCAAGATCAAGAGCTTGACCCTCGTGCTTTTTGGATGAGCATTGAAAGCTTTGAGGCCCTAGCTTCTTTTGATTTAACCGTTCCACCTCAAGCTCCGCTCATCAGCAATAAAGTCCAACTTCATTTTCTTGTTGATGAACTACTTTCGCCACTAGATCTACAAGGGGACTTTCAAACTCGCTTTGATCTTCTTGCTAACAGTCATGCCTTCAATGGCCAGCTGCAAGATTTATCAAACATAAATCCAAACCGTTTGATACATCTTATCTCTGCTGATCAGCGCAGTGATGATCTGAATCGAGCCGGAGAAATTATAAATCATCCTGAAAACCCACAATCAGCGGGTGTAATTATCTATGTAGGTACAATTGAGAGCCAGCATCCTAGCTGTGGCTTAAGTAGCCCACCACCAGTGCCATTTGTAGAAATACACGAAGCCTTATCTGGGACGATTACTCATGAGCTTGGCCATGCCTTACAACTTGGTCATGATACAGAGGTCAATGGTGGAATAAACCCCTTTAACGTAATGGCAATATTAGAGGGATGCGTCAGTACACGACAGCGTTATCATGGTGAAGGAAACCAAGATCTATTATTAGGTGCCACTGAACAAAGCTTTGCCTCTCGTTTTAGCTTGGAAGCCTTTTTACTTATGGACTTCCAAAATAAACTTTCTTGTAATACATCCAATCTAGTCAACAATGGACAGGGGATAGAGCATTGATCTTGCTTTACTTTTTAGGCCAATAATGAGAGTTATAAATAATAGTTCAAAGTAGTAAAGCCTCTTTACAAGTAAATGGTGAGTGTGATGACCCTCTTAAGAACCTACATCCTTAAAACGATGAAATTACACTTCATGATGTGTATTACTGTTTGCTTTGGTCAGCTTGCTTGGGCCCAAGAATGGACACCTCCCAGAGCCACTTGTCCATCAACACCTTTTAACTGCGACATAGAAAACGCCATAAACTTAGGCTTACAATATACCCGTGCTAATGTGAGTGGAACAACTCTATCCGGCGTACGACATAACTTTTTTGGGATTCTGTCTCTCCTTGAAAAAAGGCAAGGGATTGGTTGGAATGGACCAGCGCTTGGCTATGATGGGAGCGAACCCGAAGATCAAGAAATTGTCCGCAATTTAGTCAAGGGCCAAATCAACGGATATACCTCACATAGTAACCCTGCCATTGCCCCCTATAATTATTCTGTAGGCGGTGGTTTAATGGGTCTTTCTGTGTATTTAGCATCCGGTGGTCCTGACGAAGTCGGTGCTAATGTATCAGTCACCCAAGCACTTGCTAATTCTGTGAATGCTGTACGCAATGTACGTTCCACGGCAGTACCAAATGGTGGGTGGATGTATACGACTCCAGCTTCCAACTCTGATTTATCGGTAACGCAATTTGCAGTCGCCGGATTATCCGCTGCTCAAAACCTAGTGCCCGAGGCAAGTAACGAGTTTCCGGAGTTTATTGACTTTATTGTCGGTAGCCAAGCGGGCAACGGTGGTTTTAGCTATCGTGTAGCCGGTCGTCCAAGCAATGGTAGTCATAGCACCATGTCAGCGACCGGATTATGGTGTCTCAGACTCACTCAAGTTCCCATGGAAGACGAGTCAACCCAAAAAGCATTGCAATGGTTACGAACCAATTATCGATATGACAGTGTTGTGCGTTCGAGTGCACATTTCACCTATTATTATATTTGGGCTGCAGCTAAGGGTTTAAAAGTCTCTGATGCTTATTTACCTCCTGAGTTTTTGACCGGTTTTGATTTTGGTGACCGAGATCCAATTATGAGTGGTTATCCTGAAGAACAGGCAAGTCACTATTTTGATTTTGCCTATACCTTACTTTCTTGGCAGGATCCCGTGACCGGACGCTGGGGCTTTGGTGATAATGGTACGCCTAGTAATAATACCAGCTTAGCAGGACATCACTTTGCCATTCTCACTTTAGAAAGATCACTTGGTGGGGCTTGTGTAGACAGTGATAATGACCAGCTTTGCGGAACTGAAGATAATTGTCCCGATATCCCTAATCCTGATCAATTCGATGAAGATCAAGATGGCATTGGAGATGCTTGTGACAACTGTCCAAAAATCATTAATCGTGCTCAAGAAGATACCGATGGAGATGGACTTGGAGATGCCTGTGATCGCTATCTTTGTGTGCCTGATGGCCAAGTAGAGGTGTGCGATAATATCGATAATGACTGTGATAATTTGATCGACCAAAATACCGATGGTAGTCCTGTAGTTCCCCCCGATGCCTGTGATACCGGCTTGGTCGGTGCTTGTGCCTTAGGGGTCACCCGTTGCAGTGATCTTGGACAAATTGTTTGCCTGCCCGAAAGAGGCTTAATCGATGAAACATGTGATGGAGAAGACAACGACTGTGATGGCATGATCGATGAGGGCGTTCGTAATCGCTGTGGGTATTGTGGCCAAGAGATCGAAGAACGCTGCGATGGCGAAGATAATGATTGCGATGGTTTAGTTGACGAAGGCGATGATCTTCTTTGTCCCTCAGGGTTATTGTGTACACTTGGTGAGTGTGGCCCACCTTGCCAAAGAGATGTACCTAGTGGTTATGAGTGCCCTGTGGGATATTTTTGTGAAGCAAATACCTGTGTTTCTTACTGTGCCGGCGTGGTTTGTACAGAGCAACAACGCTGTGTCCCCGAAACCGGAGCTTGCCAAGACCTGTGCTTTGGCATTGAATGCGCCGAAGGAGAGCTTTGTGTTCAAGGTGAGTGCTTACCTGATCAATGTGAATATGCCGGCTGTCCAACCGGAACTCGCTGTGAACTAGGCTATTGTTTAAATGATCCCTGCTCGGGCGTTGACTGTGGCGAGGGAAGTTTTTGCCGAGAAGGTGAATGTGTCTTTAGCTGTGCTGATGTATCATGTGGCTTTGGTGAACGGTGCCAAGACGGGGTTTGCGTAAGTGATCGCTGTAGTGGTCTTGTATGTGGCGATCAGCAGATTTGCATTGAGGGTATCTGTGAGTTTGATCCATGTCTTGATATGGAATGTGAAGGTTTTGAAGCCTGTGTTTTGGGAGAATGTGTGCCTGATTCTTGCCGCTATATCGACTGCCCACATCTAGAAAAATGTGAGCTTGTTTATGGCACTGCTCAATGTGTGGCTGATTGGGTTGGCCAAGTCAGTGAAGAATCAGAGGAAATCAATACAGATTTTGAGTTTAGAGAGGTGCCTGAACCAACTATGCTGCCACAAGAGGCAGGACAAGAAATGACGCCTCAGGTGGGCGGTATGCCTAGTGAAAACGAAGCAATGTCAGATACAAGCAAAGAAAATGAAGCTCAGGGCTGTGAACAAAACTCTACAGCGCCTTTAGAATTGCTATTTTGTGCTGTTGCATTGAGCATGATAATTCAAAAAAAGTCTCGCTTCATTGCCTAACGAAAAGCTCTTGTTGCTTAGTCTTTATAATCATTTAGACAGAGTGACTAGGCTCAAAAGCTAAGAATACACCTCAAACTTAAGGCTAAAGTAGACCTCTTGAGTTTAGAGTGCTATACTTTTTGTCTTAAAGTAAAAACTTGAATAATTTCGACACTTATTCAGCAGAGGAGCGTGCTATGTCAGCACTATTATCAAGCTCAAAGCCAGCCTACCCTTCAGTCCGTTTATTCATGGGCCTCAGTCTGATGTTTTTTGCCTGTGGAGACCCTTTACCCTCCTTGCCCCTTGATGCAAGTACCAACGCCGAGCCCGATGCTATGATCATGGACCAAGGCGGTGCAGGCGAAGAAATCGGCGATCTAGGACCGGTTGAACAAGATGCAGAAATGGCCGGCAGTGAAGGTGCTTTTTGCCAAGAATGCGATGATGAGGCAACCTGTCCGGAGGGCTTTACCTGCTTTAATAACGAAGAAAGCGGTGAGCAGTTCTGTTCAAAGGAATGTGCAAGTGACAGTGATTGTCCAAGTGACTACAGCTGTGGCGAAATTGCTTCATCAGAAGTTCAAGCGGGTACAGAAGCTTCTGCGGGTACAGAAACAAATGCTCAAAGTTATTGCATACCAAGCGAAGGGCGTTGCTCACCGGTGTTATGCCGTGATGAAGATGGAGATGGTTATGGTCGTGGTCCGGACTGTTTGGGTCTAGATTGTGCTGATGATAACCCCGATATCCACGAGGGCGTGACCGATCTATGCGATAATGTTGATAATGACTGTGATGGTTTTTTTGATGAAGACTTTGTTGCCGAAGCTTGTGGTCAAGGTTTATGTGCCGGGATGAGTCAATGTGAAACCGGACGTATCACTTGTAATGGCTCAGAGGGGCAGGGTGAAGATGCTAATTGTAATGGTATGGACGAAGACTGTGATGGTAATATTGACGAAGGCTATCAAGCCATCAACTGTGGTTTGGGAAGCTGTGCCCAACCAAGTACCTGTGTAAATGGTGTGGAGCAATGTGAAGGTTCTCCCACTCCGGCTAATGATATCGACCAACTCTGTGATCGCATTGACAGCGACTGTGATGGTCAAATTGATGAAGGCTTTTCAATGACTGCCACTGGGTGTGGCATAGGCTTTTGTTATTCGGCTGCTACCTGTGGAGACCAAGGTCAAATATGTACACCTAATCCACCACTAGGTCTCGATAATAACTGCAATAATGTAGATGATGACTGTGACGGTGCCATTGATGAGGACTTTAGCTCTGAGCAAACCTGTGGCCAAGGCGCCTGCCTAAGACAAGAAAGCTGTGTGAGTGCCAATCAAACAACAATGTGTGTACCTGGAGAGCCCTTGGCTACAGTGGATGACAGTTGCAATGGCGTTGATGATGACTGTAACGGAATTATTGATGATACCTGTCCGGCCAACCTCAAGCAAATGAGCTTTAGCCTTGTTGAAAATACAGCGACAGAAATTGAAATTGCCATCAACTTTGCTGGAGGTGCCAATGACACTGACCCAAACACTATGCCCACATTAATCGGTGCGCACTTTAGCTTCCCAATCAACCTACAAATCCTTTCGGTTTCGGCTGGACAGGCTCTCATTGATACCTACACTCAATCAGGCTTAAACCCTGATACGATTTCATTAAATAACCTAGCGATTGGTGCCGGACTTGCACATTACATGGTTCCCGGCTTCCCACCACCAATCGAAATTGCATATGTACGATCAGGAGAGCTTTTAAGAGTACGCTTTAGCAAAACTCAACCGCAAGTGACGAGCTATAGCTTTGCTTGGGTGCCCGGTGCGGTGAATGGCGCAAGTGCTACAAACAATACCGGTCTACTTGAAGTCATCTTTAACGATGCCGTGTTGGGAGAATAGGTTAAGTCAATGAAGCTCTGTTATTCACGTTTTTCTCCACTTGTCTTATGCTTGGGTTTGCTATCCTTTCAGCAAGCATGGGGCCAGACTCTCAACTTACAAATTGACTCACCAGCCCCCAATACTTGTGTTCCTAATAACCCTGCTTTACAGCCGGGTGGTTCACCTGATCAACCTGGGACCTTTATTCCTTCAAGTGTACCCTTGAGCTTTAGGATTACCGAACCTAACGGAGATGATGTTACGCTGACCGCCACAGTTAATGGTATACCTACCGCCTTGACGAGTAGCACTGTGTTTACCGATGGTCCCGGTATTGAAACACTTGTTGATTATTATGCGATTGAAGCAGAGGCAATCAGCGATGGCCAAGGTTTGGTCTTTACCCTCACTGCCGAAAGTCCGGCAGGTACAGTCAGTGATACTGTGACCTTTGACTTAGATAGAACACCACCTTCCTTGGAGTTTACACCGGCGCAGTTGGCACTGTATGCCGCTTGTGATGCATCTGCCGAACAATCGATGAACACAATTATGCCGATTGTCAGTGATGACTTTGATCCTTCTCCGACGATTTCAAGTACTGATCAAAGCGAAAACTGCACAGTAACCCGTATTTTTACCGTGAGTGATCATTGTGGAGAAGGTAATGCTCAAGAAGTTTATTTTCAGATCAATAAACCCAGTCCCCAGCCGGCTGAAATTTATTTTAGCGGTGCCGAAGATGGAGAGTTTTACTTAGAGACTTACAGTTATTTTGGCACAACTGATACAAGTTGCTTTACCACTACCGGCACGATTTCAGTTGATGGAAATCCACCGGTTGAAATCACGACCGGAAGCTTTTTTGATACACCGGGTTCTTATGTGCTTGATGTAAGTGCCAGTGATTGTTCTGGAACGACCTACTCTGATACAGCTCGCTTTGATCTATTAGAAAAACCCTTTGCGGTCACCGGAGGGCCATACCAAGGACAGCAGGGTCAAGTGCTTGGCTTAGACGGTGGAGATAGTTTTTGTCCACCAGAACTTGGTGGAATTATTGAATATGCTTGGGACTTTGACCTACTAGATGATGGAGATGGCGGCTACAGCCATTTGGGTGCTCAAGTTGACTTTGTTGATCAAAATGGAGCGCCCTTTGATGATGGTACTTACCAAGTAGGTTTAAGAATCACGACTCAAGCCGGACAGGTTGAGTATGATAGTACTGAAATTGTAATCAATGATGCCCCACCGGTTTGTGATGCTGGCGGACCTTACGAAATTGAACAAGGCCTATTTTTAACCTTTGATGGTTCAAACTCAAGCCCCGGTACTCCTTCTGAACCAATCTTGGCCTACCGTTGGCATTTTGGAGAATTCCCCGGCGATCTTAATGAGCAATTTGCTCCCAACTTAACCGCTCCCGAACATTTTTATATGGAGGAGGGTGAATATACAGTCACTCTTACCGCCTATGACATTGACTCTGAATGTAGCGATCAAGCTCAAGTCATTGTACGTGATGTGGAGCCGATTGTGCGCGGTTTAAGAGTTGTCGGTGACGGTCCCTTTGTCGAAGGCAGCCTTTTGCAATTTAGTGCGGGCACAACAAGCGCTGGCTCAAGCGCCGAACCAATCATTCAGTTCATTTGGTCATGGGATGATGGTACAGCAGATACTGAATCACTATTAGGCGATGAACTACGCAATCCAAGCCATCGTTTTATGGACTCTGGAAGTTTTGATGTGTGTTTAACTGTAGATGATAGCGATAGCTTAGTGACCGGTTGTATTCCTGTTGTCATTGAAGACTTACGACCGATCGCTCGTCTCAGTGGAGACTTATTTGCGATCGAAGGAGAACCAGCTCAATTCTCTATTGCGGGTACAAGAGCCGGCGGGACAGCCGATCCCTTATCTCACGCCTTAATCGATTGGGGAGATGGATCAGCAATCCAGCGTATTGATGACTTTACTCAAACCGATCTGCACCACACCTTTGAAGCCAATGGTAACTTAACGATTACCATGACTTTATTTGATGAAGAAGAAGATCAGCCGGCCACCACTCAACTAGAAATCTATGTAGATGATGTAAGCCCAAGACCTGTGCTGAGCTCTCCATTTATTCGTGAAGATGGTGTGGATGTACCTAGCTTTGCGCAAGAAGGACTACAATTGACTTGGAGCGCCTCACAAAGTACAGCGGGTGCACCAAGTGATCCGATTGTGACCTATCGTTGGAATTGGGGTGATGGGAGTCCGGTAGAGGAAGGTCCAGAAGCTGAGCGCTCACACGTATATGCAGATGATGGGAACTATGTGATTTATCTGACTGCAATCGATAGCGATGGCTCTCTAAGCACAATTAGTCGACTCACCAATGTCGCAAATCGAGCACCTTTTAATGCGAATATCAGTACAGAGTCAGATACTGTTGATTTTGGTGTTCCGGTTCGTTTTGAACTGTCTTATGAGGATGTACCGAGTGACTTTGTGACAGTATCTTGGCGTATGGGTGAAGGCACACAGTTTGGTAATCAGCGTGTAGTGGTACATACCTATAGAGAATTAGGTCAATTCACAGTCACCATCGATTTGCGTGATGAAGATGGTGGAGAGTCTACTATAACTTATCTCATAGAGGTCACTCCGGCCGGCCCAAGAATCTTGGTCCCCAACCTAGAGCCGGTTGCTGAGGGTGAATTACTCAGTTTTGAGCTTGAGTTAAGAGCGTCCGAAGCAAGCAATGGCTCCTTTGATGGGCCGGTTGACATGAGAGTACTACAATCTCCCCAAGGTATGGAGTTTATTGCCTTAGAATCAGCAAATCCGACTTTAAGTACTCGTTATAGAGTAGAGTGGAGAGCAGGATCTGGTTCTGCGGGCTTACATCCTTTTAAGATTATGGCACAGTCTCCTTCGGGCATTATTCGCTATTTCGAACAAAATATCGAAGTGATCGAAGCTCAAGAACATATTTTAGCAAGCTTGGGTGGCTCGGTTGACCATGCAAGCCTATCGCTATTCAAGTATCAAAGTAATGTAAGTAGAGAAAGTACCGAGCTTGAACGATTTGCCTTTGTAAATCTTGGTAGAGGTGTTGGTCGTTTAATGTCTCTACGCCAAGATTACTTTGTAACCGTCCCCCATTCGGGCCATATCGCAGTTATTGCCGAAAATAGTGGCACACTCATCAGAAAGATTCCAGTCGATGGAGCACCTTATGCTCTTGCGGAGGCAATGGATTATGTGTGGGCTTTTGATGCACGCAAAGCGCAAGTGATAGCCATTGATCGACGTCTTAAAGTATATCGTAAGTCCATTATTGGTGAGCTTTCAGATGCGATTATTGCCGCTCAAGGGATAAGTACTGAAGAAGGCCCTCGCTTGATCGTATTGTCTACTCAAGGAGAGCTTTTACTGCTTGATCCGGAAGCCTATATCAGTAATCAGCCAAGTCGAGCGATCTTGGCTCGTGCTTACCTAAATGACGACCCAGAGCAGTATCAAGGTGACAATTCACAAAAGCGTACCGCTGTTATGGGAGACATACTGAAAACGAGTGAGCATGGTCTTATCGCACATAATGGTAAGGCTATTTACCAACTAGATATGGAAGCACTACAACAAGACGAGTTACAATTCGCTTGGATTCTAAGACCTCAATCTACCATTAGAGATCTAACGATTCACCAAGAGGCTCTTTGGACAGCATCAGAACAAGGGCTACGTCGCTTTGAATGGCCACAAGTAGGAAGTGGGCTTACACCCGACCCTGAAACTGGCTATCCAAGACTTAAGGGAACAGTCATAGACCTTAATCAACAAAGCGCAATCCTTAGCTTCCCAGAGTCACTTTTTGGAGAGCCCATTTTAATCACAGCGAATGCACGGCAAATCAAACACATGAGCAGTCGTTCATTAAGGCAGGTCTTTATTACGCCTGATTTAAATCCACAAAGATTATTAGTCATGACTCGAGATACAAGACAATAATATTCAATAGTACCTCTCCGTTTTCAAAGTCCATTCATTTGTAAGCAGTCGAAGCCAATGACGAACCAAACTCTTTCTTGTTATTCTTTAAGCTTTCCTAAACTTTTAGCCTTGTTAGGATTATTCTGCACAAGTGTATTAGCTTGTAGCACAGTACCTACCACAAAAAAGCCGACTCTAAAAAAGCCAAAAACAGAATTAGGCTTTAATCCTTTGGGAGATCTATTGGAACAAGCCCAGTCTGCTTTAAACAACTTGGAAGACCCAGACCCTAATGCACAAGCAAGAGTAAGTTTTGCCTTACTACATAAAAACGCTTTGCCGCAAACCGAAGCAGATCAACTAGCATTGAGTCAAGCACACTTTAGCCTTAGTACAAAGGCCTTAAAAAATGCTGGCGTTAATAGCTTGGTTAGCTCCAAGTTAGCCGAACGTTTTCAAGTGTTAAGTCTTCCAATACAAGATGACTTACCTATCAATTTACAGGTCCTCAATCATGCTTTGAGTCGACTTCAAGCCCAACTAAGCGACTTTAAAGGCATTACGATTGTCAGTTATCAAGGACAGGCGCTCAAAAACGGATTACAGCTCAGCTTAAGTTGTTCGATTACTGAAAGCCTAAGCCAACATCAATTGTTCAGTAACCAACAACAGAACCTACTTGTTGCCTCCTTAGCAAGCTTTGAGGTTTTTGACTTAGCAGGGTTTCATCAACTGTGTAAAACACCTAATTATCCTTGGCTTAGGCCTGTGGCCGAACTCATTAATCCTCAAGAAGTCCGCCTGGTCACTCGTGGTCTTAATCAATGGGGGCGTCCGGAATTAGAACTTGGGCCAATCCCCAAATCATCTGTTGCTAAGCTTTTTCCAAAGTTTATCGCAATCACAGAAGCACTTCGCACACAGGATCAAGAGAAAACTCTTCAGCAGTTTAAAGCACTCAAGTTTACTCAATGTTTAAGAGCTGAAACCCATTATGACCTCAGTTGTCAGAGAATCCAGTTAAGTGAATAGTGCTCTGCCGAAGTAGAGTTAGGCTCCACTTTACTGTATGTATACCCTCAGTGTATCGCGATCTATTTCCTGTGTCATAAAGTGATAATTACTGTCTAATATATCCATTGTTGGACTTGAGCTAGTACATAATAACTCGCGCTCAAGTAGCTCTCCGTGGCGAGATTGACTCACATAACGTCGCTCAATGATTAAGACCTCATGACCTCCTTGAGAAATCGGACGCGCTTCGGCCCAAATATCTCCAGCGTTTGGTAAGCTAGAACGCCATTGAGAAGAGACTACATGATTCATTCCCTTATTTTTATCAACCCATGTTTGATCGCGAAAGACCTTCAGAATCGCCATGCATTGTGTGGCTAAGTTGAGCTTAAACTTAACCTGATGCTGATAAACCTCTTTGGTTTGACCCTCTTCGCTGGCTAACAACTCAAAACGATGTCCGCGCCAACTTGATAGATCCTGTATTTGATCTTGCTTACTTCGGACTATGATCTTGCCTTGATGAAAGGCTTGGTTCAAAGCAGCCATATACAAGGCAAACCACAGTGGGCCTCGTCTGTAAGTATCATAAAAGGGGCAAGGTTTTGCTTGGCAATCTAAAGGAACGATTGCCTTTATTAGCTGGTTTTTGAAGTTTACTTGATTCAAACATTGTTCTTTGACAACAGATTTACTGCCTTGTAATGTTGCAATATACAGCGCTTCACTGTTTTTACTCTGATGCTTAGGTCCTAATTCACGGCAATGAGGCATTGGTGAAGGAGAACCCTCAGCTTGAAAGATTTTCTTACCAATATCTTGAACAGACCGACGACTTTGTACCTTAGATTGATCTTTTGCTTTGGCATCGATCTGAAATATTGGAGGTGAATCAACACTCAGATGAGGACCACAGCTTATGAACAAAAGACTCATCCAGCAAAGCAGCGATATGGAAAACCAAAATGAAGACCTTGTACTAGACCTATGATTTGATGCTGGATTCTGCAGATGAGAGGAGTCAGTTAGTTTGCTTAACATAAGTCCTCTTTCTTTGAGCGTTTGTTTTAAGTTCTATCTAGCTTTTTTGCTGAGATTCCAATGAAATATTGAACATGATCAAAGAAGAAATAAAGCTTAACCTAGAACTACTTATCGTAGTTTTCCATAGCCTCATTAAGTTCTTTATGCGCTGTAGCAGCTCGGCGAGCCAAGGCCTTACGTTGCGCATTATTGAGAATCTTCATGTTGTTGATCGCATCGGTTAAAGCATCAGGCTCTAAGCAGACTAATGAGTAGAATTGATTGTCTCTCATATCTGATTTCTTAGGCACTGCACCATTGAGAGTTTGCTTTGATAAAGTGACGCTTGCTCGAGTTGATAATTCTTCACTGATATCACCATCTTCGGTACCGCCCTCTTGGTTATACTGCTTAATCATGCTTTTAACTCGGGTTTCAAGCTGACGAGATAAATCTTCACGAGCACTTGATTCAGCAAAGGATTTAGCCGAGCCTACATTGCCACGGAACTTTTGAATCCCTACCCCACATAAAGGTGGTTGATTCATTACCCATGCAGGCAGGTTATCCATCTCAGGCATTGATTCGCCCTTAGGACCTCCACCACATGCTGTAAACATTGCGCTCAGCCCAACAATTGCACCCATGACCAATAAACGTTGTGAAGTCATAATTACTCCTTTGTTTTAAGTATTTCATACTCGAAATACTGTTTAATTTAGTTACTCTGTTAGCTTATCAGAGCATCCAACCTCAATCCAAGTGATTCTATTCAAAACAATTTAAAAAAATAAAAAAGGCTGATTTCTTCCCTTTATTTAGCGGATTAGATAACGTAAATCTTGAGTTATAAAACATGAAATATTGAGAGTTCTAAGTCCTATGCATGCTCAAAACACAAGTATCTCCATTTGTAATACGCCTCACACTGTAACACGTTTATCTAAAAGTTTACTGAACGTACTCATACTCAGTACAATGATTATATCTTCAATAGCCTGCGATGATGAAGTACCCGAACCACCAACGAGTACACGCTATACCGCACCAGTACGTGATGCTTCAATGATGTTGGAAATGCGCCAAGATTATATGATGACCGCAGGGACAGAAATGATCGCCGATATGGGCATAGCCGGAACTGAAATGGGTGGAAGCATGACCAATGATTGCCAGCAAGGTGCGATCAGAGAAATTGATGGCTGTGGTTTAGAGCGTTGCCTAAGTGGCCAATGGGTACGCGAAGCAAATGCTCGTGAACTGTGCAATGGACATGATGATGACTGTGATGGACAAATTGATGAGTCATTTAGTATCGGTGGGATGTGCTTTGCCAATAACGCTGATGGCTGCCAAGTTGAAGGTACTTTTATTTGTGACCCGGCCTCACAAGCCGCAATCTGTATGCCAAGCACAATGGTGTCCTCAACGCCCGAAATCTGTGATGGGACTGATAACGACTGTGATGGACAGGTCGATGAAGGTTTTGATGATGGCGCAATTTGCTGTAGTAACAACAACCATTGCCCACCTGGTGTCATGTGTATTGATGGACTATGCGAAGACAATAGTGCACCTGAAATCCCTGTGGACAGTACCGCTCCTCGTGGTACCTGTGCAAATCCTGTGATCATGCCTGGCTTTAATCTATTTATTGAGGATGGCTCAATTGCTAATAAGCGTATGGCTGTCGCAAACTGCAGTGGAGACTTTGCGTCAGACTTAATCTTAGCTGGTCAAACCGCTTTAGGGAGCGAGGTTGTATTTGCCTTTACTGTACCTAACGATCAACGAGTACGCTTTACAACAGAACTCAGCTTTTTTGCGCCAGTGGTCTATGTCTTTGAAAATAATTGCATAGAAGATCAAGTCATTGCTAACTACTGCGATCAAAGCATTTTAGGCTTTTTGGGAGATCCGCCTCGTTCGCTAGATCTAAACTTTGATGCTCAAGCAAACACTGTCTATTATGTTGTTCTTGATACCAAGGTTGACTTACTTGAACTCTTAGAGCTGTCCGGCGGAGGAGATCTAGGCGCAATTCCATTTAGTTTGAACTTTAGGGCAGGTAACTAGTTAAAACCTATTGTTCAAATACGGGACACTCCAATGGCTCAGAAGATGTTACCCTCCATTTCCTTATGTATGATCGTTAAGAATGAGGAACGGCGTTTAGCCGAGTGCTTAGCAAGCGCTAAACTGATCGCTCAGGAATTAATTGTCGTGGATACCGGCTCTGAAGACCGAAGCGGAGAGATTGCGATTGAACAAGGCGCCAAAGTTTTTCATCACCCTTGGGAGGGGGATTTTTCCACGGCTCGTAATCAATCCTTGAATTATGCTAGTTCCGATTGGATCCTCATTCTTGATGGAGATGAAGTTTTAGATCAAGAGAGTCTTAAGTTTTTACAACACTTAGATTTTAACTCACCAAATATAGATGCCTATACCTTTGAAATCATAAACTTCACCAGTGATCTTGCCATTAAAACCGAAGCCGGCTTACTTGACCAAGTTCGACTTTTCAGAAACCGACCCGAGCACCGTTATGACGGTTGCGTACACAATCAATTAGTGAATACCAACACTCAATTGCCCTTAAGCCAAGAAAAAAGCAAGGTACAAGTACTGCATTATGGCTATACACCTGAGGTGTGGGCCGCACAAAATAAAGATGCTCGGATTACTTTACATGAGCGTGCAGTTGCCGAAGATCCAAACAATCATTTTATCCGCTATAATTATGCCAACCATCTTAAAATCTTAAAACGTTATGATGAAGCGCTCAAGCAATTTATGTTAGCCGTTCCTCCCAAAAGTCTTTTTCAAGGTTTAAGCTATGAAGAATGTCTTGAAATGCCGGAATTCCTTTGGGGAACAAGTGCCTGTTTCTTGGGGGCTTTTTGTGCCAATAAGCTCAAGCAATATGAGATTGCCATCGAGTTATGTCAAGAAGCCTTAGAGCGAAGGCCTTGGCTCATTGATGCTCGACTCAGAGGGGCAGAAGCCTATATTGCCTTAAAAAACTATGATTTAGCGATTGAACTTTTAGAGCCTGCCCTACAAAGAGACCATCTTGAAGTACTTAAGTTAAAAGCTCTACATTTTGATGCACCTTATCGCTTGGGTCGGGCCTTGTTTTTGAGTCAAAGACAAGCTCAGGCAACAGCTGCTTTTGCGAGTGTTTTACCAAATTGTCGTGATATTACCGTCTTTACTCACTTAGCTTTATGTGCTTGTACACTTGGTGTACCTGAACTTTGGCAATATGCGCGCCAAAGAGGTGCTGAACTAGCACCTTTAGATCCAGATTGGCCAATTGTTGATCAACAGATTCAGCAAGCGAGTGCACACCAGCACCAAAAGTTAATCCCATGTGAGGTCGTTATTGGTGTTTTACAGCACTTTGAGGGGGATCAAGCATGCATCAGATTATGGACAAGTCAGTTACAACAGGGGCTCTCTTATTTTGAGATGGCTGACCATATTCAGCTCAAATCACTTGAGGAATATAGTCAACACGCACAAATCAGTTCAGAGCCTTCACAAAACTTTTTACTCTTTAATATAAAAAGTGATGAAGCTCGCTTAGAATTAGCATGCATTAATAAGCAAGGGACAGAAACCTTATATCGCCTACCAGAACGCTATCAATCCTTAAGCTTGGCTCAACCTGAGGAAAGTGCTGCTTTGCTTTTAGCACATTTATATTCCTTACATAGTTGAGTTAAGTTAGGTACTTAGTATATTTGAGTACTAGGCTAATGGGAAATTAAAAGGATGGAGTAGGAGCAGTCGCTAAAATGGCGGCTAAATCATCATCATTAAAGCGAAGCCCTCCTCCGACAAAATAATCGCGTTGATCGGCATTCAAAGCATTATCAATACCAGCAGCAATATATAAATGAGTGAAGAATTCATAGTTAGCTCGCGCTCTTAGACGTGGATTACGATTGGCTTCAAAATCAAAAAGATCGGTAACAATATTAAGCCGATCATCAAAGAAATCAGCATCAAGGCCAACAGCACCGCTATTTTCAAGAATCCCCACTCGGCCGGTAAGATAGTGAAAACGCTTGGCAAACTGTAATGAGACCAAAAAACGATCTCGAGTTTCGCTCTGAGACTCTCGGACCACAGTAGGCATCCCACCATTTTGACTGGTCGTTGTTACCCGATCAACGATTTGTACGCTTCGAGAGGGTGAGTCAACAAGCTGAAGTAAATAGTACTTATCCGGACGAGGTCTCATTTTGAGCTCAAAGTAATTTTTGGCTACTGCATCTTGCATATAATATTCACTACGCATGGCAACTTGAAATTGTAAGCGGGTGAGTCGACTGACAAAACGAGAAGATTCATCCACAAAGGTAGTGACGCTATCCACCAAGCGATCATCATTCACTAGGCGACCAATGGTGCCTTCACCTTGATCTATTTTACTTGCGATCGATTGAGCGCTTGCAATGGCCCCATCAAGTTTAGAAAGAGAGCCTTGTAGGCGTGACATCGCTCCTCGCAAGGTCGACTTTTCACTTGTTCCATGCTCACTGACCAAGTCTCTGACATCACCGGTAATCTGTCGAGCATTATTGGAAACGACTCGGGCATCGACTAGGATTTGATTTGCTTTTTGTCTAAACTCCCTAGTGAAACGCTTGGCTTCTTCGGTGACTTCAATCACATTGGTGACCACGCGATCAAACTTAGGACTATTACCCACAAGCGCCTGATTCATCTGATCAACGACCCGATTGATATTATCTAAAATACTTACTAAGCGTTGCTCTCCGTTATCACCCGCAATGACATTTTTGAGGCTTAAAGTAATGTCATTGACATTATTCATGATCCCTTTGACTTCTTCCATAAGTTCAGCTGGTGACACATCCACATCTACAAAGCGAATGCGTTCACCCTCACTCAAGGTCAACCCTCTTAAGCCAGGGGTCAATTGTAGATAAGACTCACCCAGTAAGCTTGCTTGACGTTTGGCAATGCGAGCATCACTGCGCAAAGGTAAATTGACCTTGACCCAAACCTTGGCCTGGTTGCCCTCGAGCTCAATCTTATCCACTTGGCCTACAGGAATTCCTGCGATCACCACTTTAGAGCGAACCGCAAGGCCACTGACATCGTCAAAGAGTGCATAAGCACTACGAAGCTGCTCACTATTGGAGATGCCCTCTTTGACTTGATTACTCATCCACACCAATGACACACTAGAGCAAATGACTAAGAGTCCGACTTTAAAAGGAGTAAAGAAGCTATTCATAAATAAAAAAGCCTTATCTGATCAATCATTACTGAAGCTTAATGTTAGGTGAACATAATGGCGGTGAGAATATAGTCTGCGGCCAAGATGAGAACACTAGAAACAACCACCGATTGAGTTGTTGCTAAGCCTACTCCTCTTGCTCCCCCCGTTGCATAAAAGCCCTTGTAGCAGCCTACTAAGGTTAAGATTCCACCAAAAAAGCAGGATTTAATCAATCCATTATAAATGTCAGAGGGCTCTACAAACCATTTCACATTTTCATAAAATACGCCTTCATCAATATGAAGAAGGCCTACCCCAACACTATAACAACCCACCATACCCACAAGATTAAATAAGGCGGTTAACAGAGGAACCATAATCACACCTGCTAAAAATCGCGGCACAATTAAGTATTGAATCGGATTCACCGCCATGGTGTAGAGGGCATCGATTTGTTCAGTAACCCGCATTGTTCCAATTTCAGTGGCAATCCCACTGCCCGCCCTTCCACTGACCATTAATCCAGTTAAAACTGGAGCAAGTTCGCGTGCTAAAGATAGGGCTACTGTTGACCCAACAAGGCTCTCGGCATTAAATAAACGAAAAGCAGTCGCGCCTTGTAAGGCAAAAACCGCACCGGTAAAAAAACCGGTTAGTATCACAATAAATAAACTACCAACGCCTACAAACTCCATTGCCGAAAAAATAATCTTGAAACGAAATGGAGGACGAACCAACCAAAAAAGAGTTTCGAAAAAAAACTGACTCGCCCGCCCCACACTCTCAATCGCTGTAATCGTCGCTGACCCAAGACCTTCAATCAGAGCCACCGGACGGGAAACTAAGTCTTTTTTTTGACTTGGGTTTGATGATTTTGTAGAGGTCTTGCTTTTCATCTAGGGGGGTCAACCTGTATGAGTAGTGTACAAATGTCAATTTAGATTATATCCAAGATGACAAGTCTTGTCTTTAAGAGTATTAAGACGCTCTGATTTCTAACTTAAAGAGAGATCACATGCAAAATATACAAAAATTAAAAGTCATTATTGTTGGTGCGGGCGAAGTCGGGATGAATGTCGCGATGAAGCTTGGTAAGCACGATGAAATCAATATTACCTTAATCGAAGCTGATGAGTCTCGCTCTGCATTGATGCGAGCAAGCTTGGATTGCGATCATGTACAAGGCTCAGGTCTAGATCCTTTGAATCTTGAGCTGGCAGGTATTTATGACTGCGATCTATTTTACGCCCTTACCGATGCCGATGAAGTCAATTTACTTGCCTGTCATTTGGCCCAAGAAATGGTGAGTCGCTATCTGCAAGAACAAAGATCTTCCTTATCTGAGGATGATGACCTAGATGAAGCAGGTGAAGAAAGCCTAAGCGGAGAAATCCTCACTCCCTGCCCTCCTCTTGGGGAACAAGGTCGTCAAAAATATCTTGAAGCTCAATCGGAAAGCGAACGCTTATATTTATATGCTCGAGTTCGTTCTGAAAGTTTTTATGATCATGTGAACATGCTTTTTCCACAGGTGAATGCCTTTTTCCCTGAGCGAACCTGTAGCCGTAAGCTTGATGAACTTCTTCATTATCAACAAGTTTTTGATGTGGTTGAGCTAGAATCTAATCGACTTAAGCTTTATGGCCTTAAAATACACCCAAACTCACAAGTTGTAGGACAGTCTCTCAAAGACTTTACCAGTGATCATCAATTGACAATTGCTGCGATTGCTCGGAAAAGTGAAAATAAAAGATTTAAAGGTCGAGTATTACAAATTCCTTGGGCCGAATATGAGATGCAAGCACATGATGAGATTTATCTAGCGACCACACCTAAAACCCTACATCTTATTCATTATATTTTCGCATCTCAGGATGAAAGTGACCGCTTGTCCTCTTTGGCGATCGCCGGAGAGACCTCTATGGCTCTAAGTGTGTTTTTCCGAATTGTAAACCGCTCAAAAAAGCGTTTTGATTCCGATGAGAGCACCTTGGATATCGAAGGCCTAAAAAATACGATTGCTTTAATTACTTCAGATCCAGAAATTGCTGAAAAAGTAGAGCTTAATGACTCTCGAGGCCAAGCGACTGTGGTGAGTGGCTCACTAACCGATATCGAAAAATTAGCCGAATTAGGCGTTGGCCCTAAAAGTACTTTACTGATTAGTGCTTCCGATGAGGATAATTTAATTTGTGCACTTTTGGCTCGAGAACTTGGCTGTGAGAGAATCTTAATTGTCAACAATCGTGAACAATATGCCGAATTAATTGATCATTTAGGCTTTGATGGTATTTTTAGTCCGCGTCAGTTAGCAGTGAATGAAATGGTTCACCAAAGTCTCAAACATTTATCAAAATCTGCTTTTGACATAGCAAGTTCAGAAGATATCGAAGTAAGATCATTTGTGGTTGATCCAGAGTCTGCCCTTTGTGGTTTAGCGCTTAAAGATTTGACCACGGTTGGCTTTCCAAGAAAGTTTGCGGTGATTGCTGCGCTTAAGGATCCCGATGATGAACTACATCGTATGCCCACTGGTCAGGATGTTTTACAAGCGGGAAGCGTCGCCTATATCGTGGCCAAGTCAGTAGATTTTCATAATATCAATTCTATCTTTGGTCGCAGAAAATCTCGCTTTAGGCTATGGAGGTGATGATGAGGACTGCACTCATCTACCTAATTTCTATTTTGCTCATGATTCTTTGTGTGCCCATGAGTGTCAGTCTCGTTTATGCCCTCATTGATCATGGAGGATGGGTAGCAAGCAGTGATCAGCTCGCTTTTTTAGCGACAATCCTTTTAGGATTGAGTCTTGGCTATATTGGCTTTCACAGATCAAAGCTTGCCGGCGTTCATACAGACATCAAACCCACTGATGCTTTTTTGATTGTCAGTTTAACCTGGTTTATCTCGGCAGTCTTTGGAGCCCTACCCTATTATTTTTATGGTTGGTGTGAGCACTTAGGCTGGGATGCAGGCCCACTCACTAAAACTCAGCTTTTAGGTCAAGAATTCACCTCGTTTAGCTCTGCATTTTTTGAGTCTATGTCGGGTTTTACAACCACCGGAGCCACGATTATTGAAAAGGGCTTATGGGCCACTTATGAAAATGGTTTAGGTTATCTTGCTGATGGAACTCTTGCCTTGCCTCGCAGCATTATGCTTTGGCGCTGTGTCACCCACTTACTTGGTGGTATGGGGATTGTGGTTTTAGGTGTTGCGGTTCTCCCTATTTTAGGCGTTGGAGGAATGCAGTTATATCATGCTGAAGTGCCTGGACCTCTGAATGAACGCTTTACGCCTCGAATTGGTGAAGGTGCTAAAATCCTTTGGAAAATCTATGGATGGATGACCTTGTGTTTAGCCCTAATTTATTGGTTTTTAGGGATGGATCATTTTGAGGCCCTTTGTCATAGCATGAGTACTATGGCCACCGGAGGTTTTTCGACCCGAGCAAGTAGCATGGCGGCTTTTGATAGTGCTGGTATTGAATGGGCAACCATTGCTTTCATGTTTTTAGCTGGCGTTAATTTTACCTTATATTCTTTAATGGGTCAGCATTGGTATTCACCCAAGGCTTTATTTAACCTTCTTAAAGAAAATAGTGAGTTTGTGGTCTATGGTGGCATTACCATACTAAGTTCATTACTCATTGCTGCAAGTCTGTATAGCCATCAAGACTTACCAGGTCATGAAGCTCCATTACGAGCGGCAAGCTTTCAAGTACTCAGTATTCTGACAACAACAGGCTATGCTTCTGCTGACTTTGAGCTTTGGGTTTCTGCCCCCTTAGCCATCGGTCCTCTTCTGCTTTTAATGTTTATTGGTGGCTGTGCCGGATCAACCGGTGGTGGGATCAAAGTCATTCGTCATATTTTAGTGTTTAGACTGTGTTTTCGAGAGTTCTTTTTCCTATTGCACCCGACCGGTAAAAAAAGTGTTCGAAGCGGTGGTCAAGTCGTCTCTCCAAGTACCTTAAGGGCGATTGTTGGCTTTGTGGGCTTATATGTTTTTTTGGTTTTGGTTGGTACTTTCTATTTTATCTTTGAAGGGCAGGATATCGTTACCGCCTTTACTGCGACAGTTGCGTCGATTGGCAATATTGGACCGGGCTTGGCCCAAGTAGGACCCACTGATGATTTCTCTTGTATGACAGATCTAGGAAAGTGGGTCAGCTCAAGTTTAATGTTAATGGGACGACTCGAGATACTTACGGTGATGATCCTGTTTACCCCCGGTTATTGGAGACATTGGCGCCTAACTCAACATACTTAAAGTAGCATGATCCTAAATGACTAAGTTAAAGGACTTATCGACAAACGGTAGACCTTAGGCTTAGACTTAGTTTAAGCTATGTACATATCAATTTTTATTCACCGCTTAACGGGAATACACTATGAATCAACTTATGAACGTTGTCCAACCGTGGCAACGACAAAGCTCTACCTCCTTTTTACGGGTTCGTTTAAGTCTTTTAAATTCTTTAATGACAGTGCTACTCCTTGGTGTTTCAGTAGTAGTGCTCCATAGCCCTGTATTGGCTGCACCAAGCACCAAAGAGCTTGCTAAAACAGCCTTTAAAAAAGGAAAGGTAGCCTTTGATCAAGGGCGTTATCCTGAGGCTTTAGAAGCTTTTGAAAAAGCTTATCAACATTTCCCTTTACCACTCATGCTTTATAATATTGCCAATGTCTATGAGCGTCTAAAGCTTTATCCACAGGCGATTAAACAATACAAAGCCTTTATTAAAACTGGTAAAGATGCCAATGGAGAAGCCACCGATAAAGTAAAGCGTTTAGAAGCTCAAATTAAAGATTGGGTTGAAGTCACCTTTACGAGTGACCCCGCCGGTGCTCAAATTAGACTTTTTAGTGAACAGTATCCTAGCTTAGGTGTAACCCCTGTCAGACAAATGCTTCCGGCTCAAGATAACTTAATCGTATTTGTGACAGTGCCCGGTGAGCAAACTATAAAAAAGTCAGTTATGCTCAGTGCCGGATTAAAACGACAAACAATCAATTTAAAACTGCCCAAAGCAGCAGCTTATGTCAGAGTCATTGGTTCACCCGAGCAAGCTCAAGTAAGCAGTGGAGATCAAAAGGTAAATAACTTGCCAGCACTTTTAAAGTTATCGGTGGGAGATCACGAACTTTCAATTAATGCTTCGGGCTATCTACCTAGCAAGCGCATCATTAGCTTACGTTCAGTCCACAGTAAAACTGCCCCATTAACTTTAGAAGTCGCACTCAAAAGTAGTGAGGGAGTCGCCTTAGTTGCCCTTGATGTGAGTGTAGCTGGCGCTCTATTATTCATTGATGGCCTACCCAAAGGGCAAAGCCCCTTTCATGATCCGATTGAAGTGGCTGAAGGTGAGCATCTGATTGAGCTTAAAGGTCCTCAAGGCGGTCAATATCAAGAAACCATTCAGCTAAAAGCCGGTGATACCACTCAAATCAATGTCGACTTTGCCTCATCAAAGCCATGGCTTAGTCGAAAGCAATTGACTTTAGGCTTGCTCAGTCTTGGGGGAGCGAGCTTACTCACTGGCCTAGTTTTGGGTGGTGTGGCCTTAAATGCTGATGGGAATCTACAAGATTGTCGAGCACATGAATTATGCTCACGTCAACAAGGCGAGTTAGATCGGGCTCAAGCCGTAAGAGCCTATGCAACTTCAGCCGATATTTTTACTGCTCTTGGCCTAATCATTGGTGGAGCCGGAGGCACTCTATATTGGCTCGATCAACGCCAAGATAAAAAAGCAGTATTAAGCCCTTCTGTGAGTGTTGAAGGCCTTAGGGGTGGTGCTAGTCTTAACACTCAAATTAGGTTTTAAGAGGAAGCATAAATATGTTCATAAACGCCTTCAAATCGATGAGAAGCATAACAGTCACATCTCTTAAAGCGATCTTTAATATGACAAAAAAAACCTCTCGGTTCATTTCCGTATGCCATCTTTATCTCATTACTTTGCTTTTTATCAGCTTTTTTTCAAGCGCTTGTAGCGTTGTTTTAGACCCTAGTGTTTGTACAAGTAACGCAGACTGTAATGGTGGTGTCTGCCAACTTGGTGTTTGCATTGGTGATATTAAAGTGCCTGATGCTGATCTCATTGAGGCCGGCGAACAAGCCGGCATGGATATGACTGATCTTGGCCCAGATAGTGAGATGGCTGGAGAAACTGTAGATGATATGATGATGGCGGGAGAAATTCCCGGTGGAGAACCTCTAAGACCCGATATGATGGTTGAAGAAGTATTTAGCTGTGAAATCAATACGATTTCTCTGATGAATACAGGTGTGACACGCCGTAATATGGCTCCTGAAATCGATGGTTCAACTCACTGGATCACGAATGAAGCTACTGTTACAGTCTCCTTTGATATCAGTACACCTAATGATGAGTTGTGGTTGAGTAAGACAAAAGTATTTTTAGGAGATGAAGAACAAGTAACGAGTGTGGAGGATGACCGTTTGCAAACTTCACTCACCTTGGAGAACGAGGGGAATTACCGACTAAGGTTGGTGATTGGTGATACTGATGATGTACGCTGTGTTGATCAAGTATTCATTATGGCGGATCGTAGTGCACCACAACTCTCTCTACTTACGCCCAGTAGCCCTGAAACTTGGATTGGCTTATTATCAGGAGATGCACAAACAACAGTCAGTGTTGAAATTCGTGATCTGAGCCAAGTGGAATTGAGCGTTTCAAATGCAACTGGCAATCCCATAGCAACCAGAGAACTTAGCGATGAAACTCTATGGTCAACAGCCGTAAGTTTAAGTGAGGGTGAGAATCGTTTTACGCTTGTCGCGAATGATGAATTACAACAAACCCAAGAAAGTGAGCTTATCTTTCATTATGACCCTTATCCTCCTGGCATTGGCTTAACAGCTCCAGCGTCAAATCGGACTACGATTGAGGCTAATCGTTTAAATATCACAGGTTTTATTTATCAGCGCATGAGTCTGAGTGGCAATGGGGGAGAAGGTGGTATTGAGAGTAATGCACGAGTTATTGTGACAAACTATGCTGGTCAAGATAACAGTGGAGCTGAAATAGATCGCGTACAAGTACGCAGCGATGATTCCGGCGCCTTTTCGCTAAATATCCAATTGGCTTTAGACGCTAATTTTATTGAAGTTTGTGCCTTTGATCGTGCCGAAAATGAGAGTTGCACAGAGCTGTATGTTACCCGAGTTGAATCACAACCCTGTGTCAACATCACTTCCAATCCTTTTACTTCACAAGCTAATTATACCTTGAGCGGTAACGTATGCCCATCTGTAAATAGTTTAAGCTTGTCAGTGAATGGCGGACCAAGCCAAAATCTTGTGATCAATCAAGACCTAAGCTTCAGTCGAGAAATTACTTTAACGGCAGATGGTGCCCTTACCCCTCTTAACCTTATCGCGACTGCCACTGATGAACAAACAGCATCGGCTGATTTTGATGTACTTTGGGATAGTACGCCACCGATTGTTGTGATTTCTTCTCCTAGTCCAAGTGGGTGCTATAATCAAGAGACGCTTCAGGTATGTGGTCGAGTCATCGATGCCGAGAGCGGAACTCAAAGCTTAGCTTTAAACCGAGCGCCACTAGACTTAAGTGATCAATATGTTGAAGGGGAAGCATGGTGGGAGAGTTTTTGTACCGAGGTTGATCTGCAGATTCCAAGAAATCAGCCCTTTCACGAGCAAACGATTCACCTATCTGGCGTAAATCAAGCAGGCTTAAGTGCAGAAACATCCGTAACCATTACTGTGGACCGGATTGCTCCAGAACTTAGCTTTGATGCACCTAGTTTTGAGCAATGGTACGCGCCCAATGCGCTTGGTCGAGTCGAGTTAAGAGGTGACATTGTCTATACAGGTTGCTCTTTAGCGAGTCCTAACCCAATCCAACTATCTTTAGCTGATGGAACAGCGGGAACCTTGGTTTTGGAAGGCAATGGTCGCTTTTCATATCGATCTGTTTTAGAAGATGGTGCCCATCAACTACAGGGGACTATCCGAGACAGGGCGGGTAATGAACGAGAGCTTTCCTATGCATTTAATGTGGATGGTACCGGTCCTAACTTAGATTTAATCACACCAAACTTGCGGAGTGTTGCACAGCAAGCCAATCTTTCCATTACTGTTGAGGGTGAGGACAGTGGAAGTGGACTGTTAAATACATCAGCCGTACTTCGTGGTGCTTTTGGTGATCAGGCGATGAGTTCGCTTGCTTTGGGGGGCACACCAGAGCGCTTTGAATTAAGTACAAGTCTTGATTTGGAAGCAGGTGAGCATCCACTTTCTGTTGTGATTAGCGATCAGGTTGGTAATGAAAGTGTGATAGAATTCACCTATATTAGAGATATTACTGCCCCCGAAATCTTTGTTGTGAGTCCAAATCTCAATCTTCCCTTACCTACTCTTGATCATGTAATCCTTGAAGCAAGTGATGACTTGAGTGCTGTCATGCAAGTCAGTGTGAATAATGTACCCGCGCAACGTTTTGGTGATTTTTGGCTTGCTGAAGATGTCGTTATTGATCCTATTCAAGCCACACTTAATATAGATGCTATCGATGAGGCTGGTAATCTGTCTGCCCTAACTCAGGCAAATCCCTTAGCGGTTGATTTAGCCCCTCTTGCTTGGCAAGACCCAGGTCGTTTAGGTCTAAATGCACGAGCTTATCAAAAAGAAAATGGTGCGTATGCGGATGATTCTGGACTAGGACTTGGCCCGATTAAACTGATGCAGTGGTTTGCCGGTTTTGCCACCCAAGCTGAACTCCTATCTTTCTACACAACCGCGGAAAACTTTAGTCCAACTCCTTTTCATTTAATGTCAGAAAATGGAGTTAACTCATGGATCTTTGATCAAGTGAGTCATGCTCGTTATGCACAAGCAAGCTTTCCAGTAGCATCCCAAACTCAAGATATACAGAGCACAACGATTGATGGGGTTTTAACGATCTTTACCTTAAGTCAAGAAGATAATAGTACGCCTTTACTGCAAGTTTGGCAGCGCTTTGGTGAACTAAATGAAGATACTGAAACCATTGGAGAACCATTGGTTTCCCCAGAAGTATGGGTGGAAGTTCGTCTTGGCTTACCACCAATCCTTAATGCGGAAGTAATCAGTCTAGGGGATATCAATGGTGATGGCCGTTTGGACTTAATTGCCATTGAGCCGAATGGTGTTTTCTTATTTCGACAAAATGCAGAAGGAGAGTTTGACTTTGATGCATCCGGTCTAAACCTAAGAGGCTTAAGTGCGTTGAGTTCCCAAACAACAAAATTATGGTGGGTTGATCTTGATGGTGACGATGACCTAGACTTAATTGCCCAAAATGATCAAAGTGTACAAGCTTGGCTCAAATCTTTATCCGCGAATACTTACAATTTTGAGCTCATAAATAATTTCCCTCAGATCTCAAGTGGACGACAAATCGATGGTTGGCTTACTGTCGACTGGGGTGTTGATGGCACCTTGGATCCAATCGCTTGGTCGAGCGGTCAAGGAACAAGTACAAGCTTGCTTAGACGGTATCATAATGACAATGGGCAGTGGGCAAGTACGGCCATCGTGAATGAAGCTACATTACCTCAGACTTTACTCGATGTGCAGTGGTTTGACTTTGATGCAGACCGTAGCTTAGAGCTCTTATTGGCTGCGCCAGAAGGGCTGAGTAGTATCGATTTGGGCGCCGAAGAACTACAAATTACGATCCCCAGCTTACCAATTGTAAATGAAGTAGATCCAGAAATCCAAAGCATACAACTTGCTGATTTTGATGCTGATGGTGATGAAGATTTATTGGTTAACTTAAATACCTCTGCTCCTAACCAAGCAAGCGATTTTGATCAGTTACGAGGAGAGACTTGGGTGCTGAATGCGAGTCCTGAACTGGTTCAACCTGAGCTTCAAGCCTTGAGAATTATTCCCAAGCGTTTTAATGCCGACGCTCATGATGCTCAAGGTGTAATCATTCGTATTGCAAGCGCTGGAGACCTTAACTTTGATGAAGTGTATATGGCAAGACCATTTCATGAAACAATTCTTTATGCACCAAATGCAACCACAGTGACCTTACAAGCAATTTTCCCTGATTATGGAACCACAGGTGATCATACTGTCACCGAATATAATGTTGCCTTTGGACAGCAAATTGTACTTGTTGACCCTCAAGAATAAGCAATACTGATTTACAGTCTAAATATAGCCTGAATCTCAGTCTTCTCATGACTAAACGAATTAACCACGAGCATCATATGTTACATCCCATTCATGGCTTTGTTCATCCCCGCTTTGAAGCGGTTAAAACCGCCTTTAATGAAAACTTTACTTTACGTGGAGAAATAGGCGCTTCTGTCTGTATATACCATAAAGGCGAAAAGGTTGTTGACCTATGGGGTGGCTTTGCCGACCAAGAAGCCACTCAGCCTTGGCAAGCAAATGACCTGACAACTCTTTTTTCGGTCACTAAAGGGCTTGTGGCCACCTGCTATCTGATCTTAGTTGACCGAGGAAAAATCAAGTATTCTGACCCTGTAGAGCAATACTGGCCAGAACTTTGTGTGGGTCTAGCACAGGAGAGATATCGAGCAGAACGCAAAAAGCTTACGATTGCTGAGCTTTTAAATCATCGTTCTGGGCTATTGGGCTTTAAAGATACACTCAGTTTAGAAACACTTGAAGATGAAGCTAAACTTCTTGAGCGCTTAGAGTCTGAACCCTTGCGTTGGAAGCCTAATAGCCAACAAGGATATCATGGAGTCAGCTTTGGCCTCTATGCTGGAGCCTTGTTCAAAAAGATTACCGGTCAAAGCCTTGGTCGCTTTATTCGTAATGAAATTAGGGAGAAACTTGATATTGATGTGTACTTGGGACTTAGCCAGCAAGAGACGCAGTTACTAAGCCAAAGAATTCGTCCCATCTTTCCCAATCAAGTCGGTGATATCTTAAGTGGAATCTTACCCAGTTTACTGATGACTAATCGTGAGGGGAACTTTTATCGGGCTGCCCTTAATAAAGCATCACATACAGCCTTTGCCTTTGGTCAGCCTGCCGACTTAGGGGCTCGCGGTCTTAAAAACTTTAACCAAACCCGCGTACAGCAACTTGAGCTTCCTTGGGCGAATGGCTTGGGCAGTGCTCGTTCTATCGCTAAGCTCTATCAAGCTTTACTAACCCCTCATCGCTTAGTCAGTCCTCAAACCCTTGCTTTAGTATTCCCGCGTCAGTCATGGTCTAAACGAGATGCTGTCATCAAAAAACCAATGGGGTTTTCCTATGGTTTTGTAAAAGAAGAAACAATACTTTTTTCACCTAATCCTGAAGCTTTTGGGCATCCGGGAGCCGGTGGTGCCTTAGGCTTTGCTGACCCGAAAGCTGAACTCAGTATTGCTTATGTGATGAACCGAATGGGTTATCAAGTTCGCTCGCCTAGAGCCTTAGCTCTTTGTCATGCTGCCCATTCCTGCTTAAGCTAATCTATCTCGAGTAATGAAAAGATTGAGCGTCTACATCAAAAAGGCTTTAAGCGCTTTTTAGCTTTATTCACTTCCTAAACTATTCTGAATCCATGCTTCAACATTTGGTTTTAATGAGCGCATTTTAACACAGCGCTCAACTTCATTAATAATCTTATTGGCTCTTGCCTGTAAAGATTGATTAAAGCTCAAATCATCAAAGATATTCTTTTTTAATTGGCTTGAACTTTCTGCGTCACACAGCGCAGTTGCCCACTCCAACATGGCCGCTTGAATATCATCACGATTAGCATACATTATCTTATCTTTTAAAGGGCCTTTGAGCCTTAAGAGCCAAGACCAAGCCAAGCGTTTTGCTCTAATCGACTTAATGGCTTTAATCATTTCTAAAGCGTCTTCAACTCGTAAACTTACACTTAATTCTTCTTGTTTTTCCTCATCAGCAATGGCGTCTGCACTCATCTCGTTATTGCCTGCATCATCGGATTGTAGGTCTTCATCTTCCTCAGAGTCACCAACATCTTTAGAGTCTTCGCTCTCTTGCAATTCGCTTTCTGATTGAGCTTGTTCAAACTGTGATCGTTTGAGTAAATCTAGAGTTTTCGTAAACAATGAAGGATCGATGAACTGAACCAAAGACTGAATAAGCATGAGGCGAGCTAAGGGATGGTCTTCACTTTCTGCTAATTTATGATGGAGTTTATGCCAAAGCTTTTGATCTCCTAAGAGGGCTTTCATCAATAAAGGATATTGGATTTCATCGAGTTTAACTTGAGCAACATCTTCTTCGATCGCTTCTTGACCTGAAGTGGGACGTAAGAATCTGTTGATCATGCTTTGTTCCCGCTTATGTCGTTTAGGTTCGCGAGCCATAAACTCTTGCTCCATGCTGATTTCAGAACGATCCCATTGAGCGAGTTGTAACTGAGTCAAATAATCTAATGGATACTTGGGCGTTTTACTGAGCATCACTCCCAATAGTAAACTTGAAGCCCAGCGTTCTACTTGGCCAACTTTATCGTTAAGACTACCAAAGTAATGCACAACTCGATTCAAGTGAATAAAAAGAGTATCTAGCGAAAGAGGCTGGTCTTGAGATTTTGCTAATTCTCTAACACTTTTTAAATAGTTAATGGGACTGCCTTGCCCAATTTCTAATAAAGCTGAACTCATATCTGACAAGGATAAGAACTCGGCAAGGTTTAAACCATTACTTTCTGCCCCTAATAATGCAAGAAACTCTTTTGAATCCAATGCCCATAAATATAAGCCTGTTTGACCATAGTTTGGATGAACCCACTCTAATGGTGCTTCAAGACTTAACTCATAATGTGAGGCCTCAGGTTGATCTAATAAAAAGCAATATGGACGTGGTGGATTGTCCTTGATCCCCAATTTGAAGCAAATTGGGATCACCCAAATGCTTAACTTGGCTTGGCTTTTATCCTGATGAGTAACAAACGGACGTTGAGATACCCTAAAACGTATCTCATAGCGGTCACCACGTTGTTTTTGTGTCCACTTTACGTAGATTAAGGGCAGCCCTGCATAATTCAAATAACTTTCAAGCACTTGTTTTATATGACTATCAAGCTGATTCAGCTGCTGTCCTAAAATGGTAGTTTGGTCTTCAAAGCTTAAATCTGTTGTCTTTAGCTTACTTACACTATGACTCATGGCTTGATCGAGTTGTTCAAGTGGATTCGGACTTGGATTTGTTTTGTTAAAGTAAAGCCACTGATAAATCATGTTGATGACCGATGCAAAAAGTCGCTGTTTTAGCTGTGGATCTTGCGTATTTTTACCTAAGTAGCTCATCGCACTGCGACTAAGGTCTCGACTTAAGTTAATCAAGTAGTTTTGATAATGATCAAGCACATCTGTTTGAGTTGCCTTATTGTGTTTGATACCATCCAAATGTTCAAGAGAGCGCCACCAACTTAAGGCTTCAAGAAATGCCAAGTTACTTGTTGGGGTTATCTTAGCTTGAAGGCTGAGATACAAGTCTTTGAACACTTTTAATAAATCCCATTGGGACATGGCATACCCAAAGCGCTGATAACGATAAAACCATGACTCATCGATAAAGATGATTCCATACTCTCTTAAATCGGGCACTTGATAACCGGGATGTTCTGGCAAGATAATAAAGAGCAAAGGTCGTTTCTTAGCACTTTGTAGCTCGTTTTCAGAACCTAAATCAGCCGTCCAAAGAGGGCTTAACTGTTGTGCATGCGACTGTAAGGTTTTAATTTGAAGAGACTTGAGTGTTTGCTGGCCAATCCGATGATGTTGGCTTCCTAAAGGTGAAATCAAGTCTATTGCTTGTTTAAATTGCTCAACAGCATTACCACTTCGTCTCAGCTTAACATCAGCTTCAAAACGAGTGGCTGTCTCCCAATTGCCAAAGCCAAAAAATAGAGGATAAGCTTGATCACTCTCTGTGTTGGACCAAGTAAGGCGGGTGATTTGCTGCGTCTTTTGAGTTTGACTTTTATCTCTTTTATCTTGGTGAGTCTTTTGAGAATTAGATAAATCACTAACCTTCTTTGAGTCCAACTGTATCTTTACTCGCTCTTGATTATACTCGGTTTCTTTCAGTAAAGAGTGTCCAAACAACTTAAGACTCTTAGGCCCTTGGATGGTGATCACTCGAGGAAAGGTACCAACAGAGCTAAAACCAATAAACAACTTTCCTACAAGCTGGCTTGGTAAATTTATAAGATGATAGCTTCGCTCTCCTTCGGATAATTTCTGATATCCTGCTAGTTGATCGATCACCAGGTCGTAAGATAAGTTTAAATCGTATGATGAGCCAGCTGCTTGTGTACATTTAAATATTAGATATTTATCATCTTGAGCTTTTTGTTCAGCACATGAATTACTTTCTAAGTCAATTGCTGAGATAAAGTCAGGGCGTTGAAGGGTAAATATATAAGATCTATCAATCATTGATGACTTTGGAGCGAGTGTTAAGTGCGCATTCACTTTAACCTTGAGCTCATTTGTATGAGACTTTGATCCAGAAGTCCCAAGATGTTCTCCAATAAAAGAAAGACCATATTCAGCTGCTGCAATGTTAAGTTGAGTTTTCTTGATTGGAGAAGTTTTAACTAAAACGGCAGTAGAAGTAGTTTGCTTATGATCTTGTAGTTTAACGAAATACTGGCAGGCACAAAGCGAAAAACAGAATCCTAAGACCACAACGGACTGTAGAGATTTCAAAGGAGTCATCTTGAAATATTTGAACATCGATTCAATCTGCATAGTTTAATTAGAAGAACAGTCATACAAGTCTGCACAAATAAATATCAGTACAAACTAAACATCATAATAAGAAATTTCTCACAAAAAGAGTGTGCTAGAAAAGCATACTCTAGATGTAAAGACCTTTGACTAATACCACAAAGTTCCTCGCTAAGCTCACGATAATAGTAGAAGAGTCTTTATTCATAGATTAGCCATCAAAGTATAACTATAGTACGGTACATACTAAACCTAACCATTAGAGCTTTACGATGAACAATAGACACCCTCAAATCAGCTTTCAAACTGCTTATTTAAACTATCTTTACCTGTGTTTATTAAGCTTAAGCTTATGTTTTTGTGATGATCAGGACTCTAATTCGGCACCAAGTTTATCGGCAAGACCTTTGCTTGACCTATCTATTTTAAGTGCCTGTAATGATGGTCAAGATAATGATACTGACGGTGTCATTGACTTTCCTGATGATCCTGGCTGTTCTAGTTTAACCGATATAGATGAGCGAGATCCATTGCCCATAGGTCCTTGTACAGATTCTTTGGATAATGATAATGATGGGCTAATTGACGCAAATGATCCAGGATGTATCGAGAGTTTGGGAGAGCAAGAGTTTAATGAGCCCATTTTGCCACAATGCTCTAATGGTCTTGATGATGATGCCGATGGTTATGTAGATTTTCCGGTAGATGAATCCTGTACTTCACCGGATGAGAATGATGAAGCCCGTATTATCGAACTCAGTGCCTGTAATAACCAAAGAGATGATGATGCTGATGGTTTAGTTGATTTCCCCTTTGATCCTGGCTGTGCCTCTGCTGAAGATCTAGATGAACGTGATGACTTTGATGCCTCTATGATTGCTCAGTGTAATGATGGTATTGATAATGACTTAGATGGATATGCTGACTTAGCCGATCCACAATGTGCCACGCCCACAGACCCTAGAGAACGCTTACTTGATGATGAAATGATTGCGGTATGTTCAAATGGAATCGATGATGATGAAGATGGTTTAACCGATGCGCAAGAAGACCCAGGTTGCTTAGGTCCGGGGGCGGCTTCCGAATTAGATCAAGGACCATTAGCAGCTTGTGCGGACCAAGAAGATAATGACTTTGATGGTTATACTGACTATCCAGAAGATCCAGGTTGCCAAAGCCTAGGTGACCAAAGTGAAGTTGATCCACCGGCCCCTCCCGCCTGTTTGGATGGTGTGGATAATGATGATGATGGACAGATCGACTACCCACAGGATGTTGGCTGTGATAGTAGCTCTGATATTTCAGAGGAAGGTTTTTGCTTTAATAGTAGCGAGGTCATTGAACTTCAAGCAAACGGAGTTTATCGAGGAAGTTCTCGGCAAGGACGTTTTTATCGTCATGCAAGCTGTGGGGGGCAAGGCGCACCAGAACTAACAGCACTTTATCAAGTAAGAGAACCGATTAGGCGTTTACGTTTTATCAGTCAAGCGATTCAAAATGAAGAAGACCAAGCTTGGGAAACCACTCTTTATGCAAGAAGACGCTGTGATGAACCATTACAAGAGCTCGCTTGTCAAAGAGAAACTCTCGATGGCATTGCGTATAATGAGTTGGTGATTGAAAACCCACCTCTTGGGCCTTTATATCTAATGATCGACGGTGCTTCAGGACAGGGGGGAACTTTTGAGCTTTTAGTTGAGAAAACTGCCATTGAGGCATGTCAAAACGGTTTAGATGATGATCAAGATGGCTATATTGACTTCCCTTATGATCCGGGATGTGAGTCTCCTAATGATCAAGATGAAAGCAGTCCAACGCCATTACCCCAATGCACTAATGGAATAGATGATGATTTGGATATGCTGATTGATTATCCAGATGATATTGGCTGTCGAGCCGCCTTTGATGACAATGAAGTCGATGAATGCGGGCAGGGCCTTCCTGTTTTTCAACTGCCTACCGATGTTGATCAGTTTGTTGGTAATAGCACTCTTGAAGGTCAAAGTTCAGAGAATATGGGGCAGTGTGGTGGTTTTGGAATCGAACAGGTATTACGCTATGATAATCCGAGCCATGCCCAATTAAACTTTGAGCTTTACCGAACAGACGGGGTTGTTGAGCGAGCATATTTATATGCTAGAGCTTGGGAATGTGCTTCAAATCAAAATGAATTAGGTTGCGCTGAGGCCTTGGTGGGAGAGGAAATCATAATTGATGAGGACGAGGACGAGAATGCCAATGAGGCAATGCTCAGTCCTGAAGAAATTCGTTACGGAAGACCCTTATCCTTGAAATTAGAAAGCGTTCCCCAAGGGCCTATTTATCTCTTTATCGATCATGATCTTGATGGCATGCCCTTTTTATTAAAGGTAAAGCGTCGACCTTTAAGTCCATTGTGTAGCGATGGTAGTGATAACGATCAAGATGGCTTAATCGATGCTCAAGACCCAGGATGTTCAGACCCTGAAGATGAGGATGAACGTGATCCTGAAATTCCTAGCGTATGTGCTGATGGTCAAGATAACGACATTGATGGCTGGGCTGACTATCCATTAGATTTAGGGTGTGCTTTTCATGGGGGAAACAGTGAAGAAGATCCGGTTGGCCTTCCACAATGTAGTAATGGCATAGATGATAATGGGGATGGCTATACCGACTTTCCAAGCGACCTTGGCTGTCATGCTCGAGGGGATAATAGTGAATCCAATGTACCCTTTCCACCAAAATGTAGTAATGCCCAAGATGATGATGAAGATGGCCTCATCGACTTTCCGTATGATCCGGGCTGTGTGGCTCGAGGAGATGATGATGAAAGGAATTTAAGCCGAGTTCCCCATTGCTCTGATGGGCTTGATAACGACCAAAATGGCTTTATTGACTTTCCCTTTGATGCTGGTTGTTACGCTGCAGGTGACCCTAGAGAACAAGCTACAGCCGAACCTTCTGAATGCAGTGATGGTCTAGATAATGACCAAGACGGCTATATTGATTTACCTTATGATCCTGGCTGTGAGTCAAGTGGGGATGAAAGTGAAATAGATCCTCTCATCACTCCTCAGTGTGCCAATGGCATTGATGATGATCAAAATGAACGTATTGATTGGCCTGATGATCCGGGATGTATCAGTCGGGCCGACAATAGAGAAGATGCCATTGGTGATACCTTACCACGCTGTGCAGATGGTGTAGACAATGATGATGATGGATTAATCGATTTATTGGACTTAGATTGTCGCTCCCGTTTTGATAGCAGTGAATCGTCAAGCCCTGAAGAAGCTTTAATTCCTAACAGTGATCGTCAGTGCGCAGATAGCATCGATAATGATGAAGATCAACTGATTGACTGGCCTAATGACCCTGGCTGCTCGGCGGCTGGAGATCTTTGCGAAAGTGGTGGCTTTGCTCGTTGTTTAATCAATCAAGATAATGACCAAGATCACTTTGCTTGCGTTGACCTTCTCAGCAATCCTGAACACTGTGGAGAATGCGAGCATATCTGTGATGAAGGTCAAAGCTGCCTTGACGGTGTCTGTGAGGGTGATTCAAGAGCTCTTAGACCAAGAATAATGAATTGTGGGTCTCTGTTCAGATCAATCAATGATTTCTTTGTGGGCCCATTGGCAGATGTTCCATTTATCACAAGTGCAAGCTGTACACCTGATCATTCGGTGCAAGCCTTGTTAATCACCCGTCATGGACTCAATGGACTTGCCTTAAACCTAGAAGCCGTTAGAAACTACTTAGCCCAAGGTGGGATTGTGATCACCGAGCATGGGATTGGTCCAAGAGTTTACGGCAGTATCTTTGGCGTGGCAACTTTTGATACACCACAACTCGGTCAATGCGGTGGTAATATACAGCCTGTATATAATCATCGACCTCATGATCCTTTGTGGCAGTATCTTGAACATAGTGCACCCTTAAGTGAAGACAGTGGCTGTGGGGATGATTTACATGATTTACCCGGAGTAATTAGACTTGGTGGCTGGGATGCTTTTACAACCTCGTTAGCCTATCGGGATTATGGACAAGGTCGCTTATGGTTAGTTGCCTCGGATTGGCGCGGATATAACATCCGTACCACAGATGAAAGTTTAACTTTGATGGCAGCCATGATTGCCGGAACAAGTTTAAAACCTTATGCTCCACACCTACCTGAATGTATGGATCTGAATGATAATGATCGAGATGGCTTGATTGATCTCGCTGACCCTGACTGTCAAAGCTCACGAGATGAAAGCGAGTGGAGTGAGTTTGAGTCTCACAGTGCTTGCAGTGATAAACTAGATAATGATCAAGATGGTTTGATTGATTTTCCATATGATCCGGAATGTCATAGCGCTGGTGATCCAAGTGAAGAACGAGGACCACTTCCCGAAGGTCAGAGCTTGGGTCAAGCAAATCTACCCACAAGTGAATGTAATGATGGCTTAGATAACAATGATGATGGCCTGTTTGACTGGCCTTGGGATCCGGCTTGTTTAAGTCGTGGTGACCTGTACGAAGGTCGACCAGAGTTAATGCAAGAGTGTAATAACTTACAAGATGATGATGATGATGGATTGATTGATTTTCCAAGTGACCCAGATTGTATTGCGATCACTTGGCCAAGTGAAGCACCTCTCAACAGAGTCCAAGCTTATCCTTATGGCATTTATATAGATACAGGACGTGGGATACAGCGTTTTCAAAACAGCTTAAGTGCTTGCGCAAATCAATCTGATGATGATGGTGATGGCTTAGTTGATTATCCAGCCGACCCAGACTGTGAAAGCCCTAATGATACAAGTGAGAAAGATACAAGTATTCATGATCAACACTTATTATTTACGCCAAACATCAACCATTTATCAGAATGTTTAGATGGGATTGATAATGACAATGATGGGCTGATCGATCTCAATGATATAAGCTGTGGCTCACCACATGACTTAGCTGATGAAGCTGATGATGAAAGTTTAAGTATTGATGAGCTTCCTCAATGCGCTGATCAAATCGATAATGATGAAGATGGCTTGATTGATTGGCCTTTTGATCTTCACTGTGGTGCTCATGGAAGTGATCAAGAACAAAGTTGTCAGAGCCAAGAGTTAGACATTCTTATTCCGGATGAAGAAAGCGTACAAGCGACTCGTACGAATATTGAACATGAGATCCTTTTGGCCGAGCAGCTTAGCCCGCGGTCTTGTGGTCCGATGATTTCAGGACAGGCGCCACATTTAATTCAGTTTACTCAAACTCAAACAGGACCATTACGGATCAACTTTGCCCACATCGAGCCTAATTTAAATCAAGAGCAGGCTTTGATTACTGTGGGCATTCAAAAATATTGTGGAGAGCAAGCCCAAGTTTTACATTGTCAAACACTAAACCTCTCTCAAATAGATCCTTTAGAACGCCAAATTAGCTTTGATGACCTTAATGCGGGTGACTATATTCTGATCATCAATCAAGCCCCAATTCCGGTTTGGGAAAGCAAAGCAGAGGCGATTGAGCTACCTGAAGATCCACGTAATTATACCGCCAATGATGATGTCACTTCCATTTGTTGGCAAGATGGAGGCCAAGATAGTTTTGATTGTATGGGGCGAGTTAGGCTCACTTGGAATGAACAAGAGATTTCTTTGAATGTGGCACTAGGAATTCATCGACTAAGGCTTGATGAACAAAATATGATTGCCTATGCAAGTGAAAAAGCCACTTCCAATATATGGCGTTTAAGATTTTGGCAAATCGCTCCTCTACCGAGTGAACAAAGACTCAATATCGAGTTTTATGGCAACCTTGGTTTAGATGGAGCAACAATCCAAAGCTATGGGCAAAGAGAGCTTTCGGGTCACTTACTTCCTTATTGGCGCTATGTTGATCATGTAAACGAAGCGATTAAACCTCCGGTACAAATGATGGCTTTACCTTCTCGAGCGGAAGATCTTAGCTCAATTCGGGCCGCCCTTAATGTGGATCAAGTGAGTTTAGAACTGAGTGAGGTTAAGCTTCCTGTCACCTTTTATTTGAGCAGCTCTTATCTTGCACCAGAAAGCTTACTTGAGGCGATTGAGCATGATATTATCTTAGATGATGAACGAGGTTACGAGTATTTTACTCCTAGTGAAGTCACCTTAACCCTCTTACCAAATTGAGTGAGATGATGAGTCAAAAAGACCAGCAAAAGATGTCAGCTATTCGTAGCTCTCAAGCGTTGAACTCTCAAGCGTTAAACAAAGTTTATTCTGCTCAAAAGTTATCAGAACCTTTAGCTATAATTCCTGTTGAGAACATCGAACAAAGCCAAGAGATTCAAGTCAGTTCTGAAATCACGGAGATTAAAGCAAGCCAAGAGATTAAAGCGATAGGCCTGTCTAGTGCTGTGAGTGAAGTAACTTCAGTGAATACCTTATTCGATCAGCTCATCATTACGCAGGCTCAAGCGTTAAACTTAATCTCAAGTCAAGTGCGTACAGGTATATTAACCGAAGCCGAAGCCGAGGATCAATTATTACTATTAGTACTGACCGAAAGCATGAATATGCCCCCAATGATAGCACAGTCAATGCTTGCTAGCTTTAAAGAGAGTATCAAAGAACAAGAGGATTTACGCCAAGGCTTAAGAAGTTTGTGGTTAAAGGACTAACTCAAGCTCGATTGGTGATTTAAGTCTTGGCTAATAAGTAATTGGCTCTCTTGGGATATGCACCCCACCTTCTTTTAAGGTTTTACGCAACAGCGGATCTAGACGATCAATCAAATAGGCTAAGGTGGTCAGACAACGGGCCAACTGTCCCAAACTGAGTTGGGTATCTTCAAGAGGGAGTTCAATGACAGCTCTGAGTTCACCATCACGATCATCAAACTCCATCTTTAAAAGTTTAGCCCAATAGTTAATCATTAGGCAGGACTGAAATAGATCTGTTTTAAACCTTTTGCCTTCATAGCGATATAAACGAGGGCACAAAAAACGAATAAAACTTCCAGATTCCTCAAGAAAAATGAGCACCCCAAGCCTTGGCTGACCCTCAGAATCAATGTATTCTTCCATTTCTCCAAAGCCGGTCAGCAGGTTCCCTTCGGAAGTAATCGAATAACGAAAGCCTCCCTCATCAAGAAGCTTTTTTATATGTTCATAGGTTGTAGCCACTCGTTTGCTCTCACTTTGAGCTAAATAATATTCCATTTCGACTTATAAGCTAAATTACTAACTTTGTACATAAATGATCATTAAGAAATCGAAGTGATGCCATGATTTATGTATGACTTGTGTATATATTAACAAATGACAAGTGCAAGCTAGGCTTGAGTTCTGTAAATATTCTCATCACAATATATAAGTTTTGTGTATAAGCTTGGTACTCAATGACTCAATCACCCAACAAGAAAATGAGGATGTATGAAAATCTTTGAACCACATATTCATATGTTTAGCCGAACAACTGACGATTATGAGCTGATGGCTCTTGCTGGTGTTAGAGGCTTATGTGAACCCGCATTTTGGCTAGGACAGCCTCGAACAACTGTAGGTAGTTTTAAAGATTACTATGATACCCTTTTGGGCTGGGAGCGTTTTCGAGCAAGTCAATTTGGAATTAAGCACTTTTGTACGATGGGCCTAAATCCCAAAGAAGCCAATGATGACCGTATCAATCAAGGTGTTCTAGAATTACTAGAAGATTATGTAAATCGTGAAGGTGTGATTGCGGTTGGTGAAATTGGTTACGATGACATGACCAAGACTGAAGAAAAGTTTTTTATGGCTCAAATTGAGCTCGCCATGAGACATGATTTACCTATTCTAATCCATACGCCTCACCGAGATAAGCTCGATGGAGTCAAACGTACTTTGGATGTCGTCAAGGAATCGGGTATTGCGCCTGAAAAAGTACTTGTCGATCACAATAATGAACTCACCATTCCTTTGGTGCGAGATACCGGACATGTTGCTGGTTTTAGTATTTATCCCAATACCAAGATGACACCTGAGCGCATGGTGGAGATTTTTAGACGCTTTGGAACCGAGCGCATGGTGATTAATAGCGCTGCAGATTGGGGTGTCAGCGATGCCTTAATGGTACCCAAGACCGTACAAGTCATGCGTAAAGCTGGCATTGATGAAAGCGAAATAGAAAAAGTCGTTTGGCATAATCCGATCAACTTCTTTGCTCAGTCCGGTCGCATTAGTTTTGCTGATTTTGAAGACCAAAGTGGAATTGATCGCACTCAATTACATCAAGGTAATTCTGTTTTACGCGGTCAAAAGCCTTAAATAATAGATTATTACTGATATAGCTGAAAGAATTATAATGAGTCAGATACTAAGAGAAGTTCCTGCTGAGATTCCACGTCCAGACTATGCCCAACCGGGTGCGAATGGCATTCCTAAAAGTGTGCAAAGAGATGCCTTTGGCCGTCGTAAAGTTGTTCGGAACTTTATGAAGGGTGAGGATTTAGTACGTATGCGTAAAGCGTGCAAAGCTGCGCGAGAAGTCTTAGAAGAGGTTTTAGCGGCTGTCAAACCGGGGGTCAGCACTGAAGAACTCGATATTATTGCTCATAATGCCTGTATTGCCCGTGGCGGCTATCCAAGTCCTCTTGGGTATAGAGGCTTTCCTAAATCCTTGTGTACTTCCATTAATGAAGTGATCTGCCATGGCATCCCCGACGCTCAAAGAATCCTACAAGATGGTGATATCATTAACTGTGATGTCACGATTTATTTAGATGGTATGCATGGAGATTGCTCAGAAACTGTATTTGTCGGTACGCCTTCACCAGAAGCTCAAAAGCTAGTTGACTTTACTTACCGCTCATTAATGTCGGCGATCGAGATTGTGCGTCCAGGTAAAAAACTGAATGAGATTGGGAAACTCATCAGTAAAATGTCTAAAACTGCAGGTTACTCTGTAGTGAGAGACTTTAGTGGGCATGGGATTGGACCTGTGTTTCATATGCCACCCCATGTGGTGCATTACTATGAACGCTCTAACTTTTCAGTAATCAAAGAAGGAATGACTTTTACAATCGAACCCATGATTAATATCGGTGAGTTTTATGCCGATATGCTTGATGATGGTTGGACGGCTTTAACCTTAGATCGAAGCTTGAGTGCTCAATTTGAACACACCATTTATGTGGGTAAAAAAGGAGCTGAAATCTTAACGATGGGTGAGCCGGTCTATAAGAAGCAATTGAGTCTGTTGGAGCAATAGTCATGCATTATGATACTGAGTTATTTGTGACTCAACGCTCTTTAGATGAGCTGATTGAGGACTTTGAGTTTTTAGATGACTGGGAAGACCGCTATGCCTATCTCATTGATTTAGGCAAGCAACTCAAGGCCTTACCAGATGTATATAAAACCGATGAGTATCGAGTGAAGGGATGTACGAGTCAGGTTTGGCTCATCCATAGTCAAAGCGAAGAAAATGGTGAAATCGTTCATCACTATAGCGCTGACAGTGATGCTTTTATTGTTCGTGGCCTAGTTGCGATTGTACTCAGTGCTTATTCTGGGAAAACAAGGACCGAGATTGAGCAAATTGACCTTGCAACTCTTTTTTCAAAGATCGGTCTTGAAAGAAACCTAAGCGTAAGTCGACGTAATGGCTTTGCTGCCATGATTGCTAAAGTTAAGGCTTGGGCAAACTAAAAAGCTTCCAGGTTAAAAAAACTTCTAGGTAGCAGCCGCTAAAAATAATGCGTATAAAATAAAAAAAGCCCGATTTGCATCGGGCTTTTTTTGACGAAGTCGACGGGACTTGAACCCGCGACCTCCGGCTTGACAGGCCGGCGTTCTAACCAACTGAACTACGACTCCAGAGATCCGCGATTAACGCCTCGCGGGGCGTGAGCGAAGTCGACGGGACTTGAACCCGCGACCTCCGGCTTGACAGGCCGGCGTTCTAACCAACTGAACTACGACTCCTCACTCAGAGTGAGAAAGGTATAGTATTGATTATGCCGATTGTCAACACTATTTCTTACGAAATTAGTCAGAAATAGTATTAAATCTTGCTCTAAATTAAATCATCACTATTTTTCAAATACTTAACTAACGTAGAGTTAAAGTAACTTTTAAAGGAAGGTGGTCAGAAAACCCTGCTTGACTTTGGCTATTCCAACTATTGGGTCCTCCGTTACGCAGTAAAACAGCATCTCTAATCAGCTTAAAGCTTTCTACTCGCCAAGCGCCACTTCCTTGATTCATCATATTTGGAGTGACCATAATATGATCTAGGCGAAACCAATCTCCATCATAGCGGTAAGTACTATTAGTCGCATTGTTAGATGATGAAGGTGTCACCCCTAGCTCTCCCCATAAATTATATAGGGCTGCCCCACTAACTTCAGCTGGATTTAAGTATGCATCAATCGTTTGACTCAAAGAGAGCTCATTTTCTTCTGCATTAAAGTCACCCAAAACTATGACAGAGCGGTTTTCATCGTCTGTTAACCATTCATCAACCAGGGTACGGATTTGTCGAGCACCTCGATCATGATGCTCTCTCACTTGACAGGGATAATCTCCCGATGCTCTAGATTTCCAATGGTTCACTAAGAGAGTTAAGCTTTGAGCGCCAATCCCGGTTCCATCACTCCAAAAGTTGATCTCATAAATAGGTCGAGCCTCAGGACGAGAGCCATCTAAGCTTTCGCCATTTGTACAGGAAATACTAGAGCTGATTGGACGACCAATTTCACGATCAAAGGGATAAATACTCAATACTCCAAGGGCAATCCCTCGTGGATCACGAGTTGAACTAATCCCTTGGTATTGATAGTACCTACCCCCTTTCGCTCTAATTGCTGAAGCGAGTTCGCTGAGGACTTGCTCACTTTCAACCTCTTGGAAGGTAATAATATCAGCATCAATCAAAAGGATCGCTTCGGCGATTGCATTTAACTTTGCCTCATAAGTACTTCGACTCCATTGACCTACATTTGGTGTAAACTCTCCTTCGTCATTATCTGGATCATCTACAAAGTCAAAGAGGTTTTGTACATTGTAAGTAGCGATAGAAACTTGCTGCGGTGCCGGTATAATTTCGACCGGCTCCCCAGCTTGACTCACATCTCCTGCCATAGGAATTTGTCCGGCCATTGAACCTGCCTCTGTGGCAATGTCTTCGCCTGCTTGCTCCTCAAGGCCTTGATCTAAAAAGTTAGGGCTATCGGCATCGCTATCCACACAGGCAATCATTAACGAGGCACAGAGCCCCAAAATTAAGGCTCTCATTCGAGCTTCCTCTCTTAATCTTACAGTTTGGCTTTGATACTATTCTTTACGGTGACTGAATAGACTTATTTTTTAGCGCTAGTTTTCTTTGCGGTTGCTTTTTTAGCTGTCGCCGACTTAGTGGTACTTGCTTTTTTAGCCGGTGCTTTTTTAGCTGTCGCCGACTTAGTGGTACTTGCTTTTGCCTCTGTCTCTTGATTAACAAAAGGTGAGCCACCAATAAAGGCACGGTTTAGAATCTCATCTACCTTTTCTACCGCAATGATTTCTAAAGCCTTGGTAATACTCGTTGGCACTTCATCAAGATCTTTTTCATTTTCTTTGGGGATAAAGACCAATTTGATCCCACCACGTTTGGCGGCTAATAGTTTTTCTTTTAAACCACCAATAGGCAAGACTCGACCGCGCAAGGTAATTTCTCCGGTCATGGCAACATCGCGGCGGACGGGCAAGCCCTTAATCGCACTGGTTAAACCGGTCACCATTGTCACTCCTGCCGAAGGTCCATCTTTGGGAATCGCTCCTTCGGGGAAATGTAGGTGGAAGTCACAATCTTGGTGGAACTTCGGTTCAAGGCCCAAGTCAAGGGCACGAGTACGAACATAACTCATGGCGGCTCGGGCACTTTCTTGCATCACTTCACCTAGTTGTCCGGTAATGGTCAACTTTCCATTTCCCTCCATCATGGTCACTTCAGCTTGTAGTAAGTTACCGCCCCAAGAAGTATAAGCAAGGCCATTGACCAAGCCTACTTCATCTTGAGAATCACTGACCCCAAACTTATAAGGTGGTGCACCTAATAAACTTTGGACCTTGCGGGTATCGACCTTTAGCTTAAACTCAGAGATCTCCTTGCCCTTACTTTGATGGGTAATCACTTCACGGGCAATTTTACGGCACAAGGCGGCCATTTGACGTTCAAGATTACGTACACCACTTTCGCGGGTATAGCGATTAACTACCAATTTGAGTGCATTATCGACCCAAGTGATTTGAGCATCTTTAATCCCATGACGCTCGACTTGTTTAGGCAATAAGTGTCGCTTAATAATATTAAGCTTCTCCACTTCGGTATATCCTGACACCTCAATCATTTCCAAGCGATCTTGTAAAGGTAAGGGAATTTGATGACGATTATTTGCAGTCGTAATAAACATGACCTGAGATAGGTCATAGTCCAAATCTAAATAATGATCATTAAAGGTGCTATTTTGCTCTGGATCTAAGACCTCTAATAGGGCAGAAGAAGGATCACCACGGAAGTCTGTGCTCATCTTATCGATTTCATCAAGAAGTAGTACCGGATTGCTTGTCCCTACCTTCTTAAGAGATTGAATGATTTTACCGGGCATTGCCCCAATATAAGTACGGCGGTGACCACGAATTTCTGCCTCATCACGTACACCACCTAGGCTCATGCGTACAAACTCACGACCAGTGCTTTTGGCGATTGAACGCACTAAACTGGTTTTACCAACACCAGGAGGACCGACCAAACAAAGGATAGGCCCTTTTAAGTCTTTGGTTAAACTGTGGACAGCCAAATGCTCTAAAATACGCTCTTTGGGCTTTTTGAGAGCATAGTGATCAGCATTAAGGACAGCTTCTGCATCTTGGATATCTCGCTTTTCTTCACTGCGATCACCATCCCAAGGAATCGATAAGATCCATTCAATATAATTTCTAACAACAGTTGCTTCCGCCCCCATTGGACTCATCATTTTGAGTTTTTTGAGTTCTTTTTCGGCTTTCTCTCGAGCTTGAGCTGGTAGTTGCTTTTCTTGTAACTTGGCTTCTAACTCTTCCATCTCACTTTTAACCGAGTCATCTCCACCCATTTCACGCTGAAGCGCTTTCATTTGCTCATTCAGATAATAATCTCTCTGATCACTTTCCATCTGCTTTTTAACACGAGATTTAACCTTGCGGTCAGCTTCAAGTTTTTCTAGAGCGCCCTCAAGAATGGCTAAGACCTTCAAAACAAAATGATTTAAATCACTTTCGCCCAAAACCTCTTGTATCTCATCTGTTTTAAGTCCTAAATGAGCCAATACTCTAAAGCAGAGTTGGAGGGGTCCAAGGCGGTCGAGCGAGCTTTTACTACGAGTTGCTTTACGATCGAGCTTAAAGAAACGACTAGAACGCTTTTTGAGCTGTACTAAAAGTTGAGCGAGTTCCTCATCAACTTCCTCACCTTTTTTGGCTTCTTCAATCGGCCATGTCTGTTCAAACTTGCCCCATTGAACTTGATCTTCTTCAATCAACTCGTTGAGTTTTACAATGGCCACACCAAGAGTGATCACTCTGATTGAACCATCGGGCAAAGCCGCCGAATTTACAATTTGTACCACTGTGGCATATTCATATAATTCGGCAATCTGTGGTTGATCGGTTTTTTCATCTCGCTGAGCAACACAAAGTACAAGTTTATTGTTTTTAAGCGCATGCTGAATGCTGGCTACCGAACGCTCACGTCCAATGAACAAAGGTACGCTTGCCCCTGGTAAGACAACACGCCCTCTTAAGGCAACAAGAGGTAAGCGATCGATCGAGTTAATTTGATCTATAATAGACATAGTCGGTCCTATTCTGTCATCTGCTTAGGCTACAGAATCCTTGCCATTGGTGGAGGGGGTTGATTCAGGGAAATATGATGTGACTTGCTCAAGACTAATTTCAAGACTTTTAAGATCACTGCTAGGAATTTCATACATATGGTCGAGCATCACCTTTTCAAGAACAGCTCTTAGTCCACGAGCACCTGTTTGCTGGGCTAAAGCCGCCCGAGCAACAGCTTTTAATGCATCCTTGGTAAAGCTTAGTTCTACACCATCAAGGGCAAATAGCTTTTGGTATTGCTTGACCAAAGAGTTTTTTGGCTCGGTTAAGATTTGTACCAAGGCATCTTCAGTAGGTGTTTCAAGTATGCTAATAACAGGTACACGACCGACAAATTCAGGAATCAAACCATAACGAACAATATCTTCAGGCTCGACCTGTCCCAAAAGTTCATCTAGGTTTTGTTCTTGTTTGGTCTTATTTTGAATTCCAAATCCGATGCCGCTTTTATTGACACGAGTCTCTATGATTTTATCTAGATCGGAGAAGGCTCCACCACAAATAAACAGGATATTGCTTGTATCAAGTGCAATAAACTTTTGATAAGGATGTTTTCGACCACCACCGGGTGGTACATGGGCGATTGTTCCTTCGATAATTTTTAATAAAGATTGCTGTACACCCTCGCCACTCACATCTCGAGTGATCGACATATTTTCGCTTTTTTTACAGATCTTATCAATTTCATCGATATATACGATGCCAAATTGAGCCCGATCGATGTCACCATCTGCAGCCAAAGTGAGATTTACTAAGATATTTTCAACATCATCGCCTACATAGCCAGCTTCGGTAAGGTTGCTAGCGTCTGCAATGGCAAAGGGAACTTGCAGCATTTCAGCTAAACTTTGAGCCAATAATGTTTTACCGCTACCGGAAGGTCCAATTAAAAGAACATTGCTTTTTTTGAGATTTAGTTCCGGATCTTCAAAGTTAGATTCAATTCTTTTGTAATGATTATACACTGCGACAGCCAAAGCACGTTTCGCATTATCTTGGCCAATCACATGTTCATCTAAGCGTCGTTTGATTTCACTTGGATTAGGTATTGTCGGTGTAAACCAAGCGTTTGAACTCTGCTTATAAGACTCTAGTGCCTGATTGGCTTCAAGTAAGCAGTGTTTACAAATTGATGCCTTTTTTGTCACAACCATTTCCTTCATGGGTGCCATACAAAACGAACACACATTTTCCTGAGGAATACTATCCTTATCCATCACTCAAATCCCAATCTGTCATTAATCTATGTATAGATAATAAAGTGTACTGATCTATTGCTTAATGATCACTAGGGTACATCACTTCATCAATTAAGCCATATTCTTTTGCTTCTTCAGCTGTCATATAGCGATCACGATCAGTGTCCATAGAAATATTATCTAGCGACTGGCCGGTTTGATTCGCCAAGATACCATTCAACTTATCCTTTAAGCGTTGAATCTCTTGAGCTTGGATTTGGATATCACTTGCTTGTCCCTGAGCACCACCAAGAGGTTGGTGAATCATGATACGTGCGTTTGGTAATGCATAACGCTTGCCTGTTGCTCCACTAGAGAGCAAAAAAGCACCCATGCTGGCTGCTTGACCCAAGCAGATTGTACTGACCGGAGCTTGTATATATTGCATAGTGTCATAAATCGCTAGCCCACTTGTAATCACCCCACCTGGAGAGTTGATATACAAAGAAATTTCTTTCTCTGAGTCTTCGCTCTCAAGATACAACAGCTGGGCAATAATGGTATTGGCCACTTGATCATTGATCTGAGTACCTAAGAAAATGATGCGATCTTTTAACAAACGGCTAAAAATATCCCACCCTCGTTCACCACGATGAGTTTGCTCAACAACAGTAGGAATGATGCTATTTTCGGGAGAAGCAAGTGAGTGTAGGTTGAATACCATGGAGACCTCATTGAGTAGGGTAATAAATAAAAAGAGTTTAAATGACTTTAAACCCAAGATTGAGAACGTCAAGAGCTCACCCTAAAGAACTCAGAGAAAGTTCACCAATCTTTTAGTAACTACACAAGTAAAACCGAACTGATTGCGATAATAGGACATTTAAGTTTTGTTTTATTTTTTGTAAACAGCTTCTTAAATGCTTTTTTGCTAAATGGGGGTGAGATTTGTGCCGAATATTAAGCCGGCCCTAGAGTTTTAAGCCGTCCCTAGAGTTTTAAGCCGTCCCTAGAGTTTTAAGCCGTCCCTAGAGTTTTAAGCCGTCCCTAGAGTTCTAAGCCGTCCCTAGAGTTCTAAGCCTCGTCTTCAAGGCCTAACTCTTGCTCGTTTTCTTTAAAGTTAGCCGCGTCAATATAGCTATCAACCACTTTATCATCAAGAATCATCGCTTTTAGGCGGTCACGATTTGCTGGTTGTTGATAGAACTGAATCATTTGCATGCCATATTCGCCAGCTGAACGAAGCATTTCTAATAAGCGACCGGTGAAGTCAGAATCAGTAACTTCAATTTGATTCACTTTAGCATACTCACGAACAATAGCCTCAAAACGTAAATCGCTTTTAGCTTGTTCTTCAGCTTCTTGTTTTTCCTCATCGCTGTGGCTGTGATCACAGGCTTCACCAGCAGCGTGATTATGTTGGTGATGCAGGCGAGCATTTGTTTGATCTTCAACAGCTGCCGGAGGTAGTGCAAAGTCGCTTTTCTCTTTTAACTGCTTGGCAACAGCTGTTCTCAGATTCATCAAGCTCTCTTGCTCTTTTTGTGCTTTAAGCTCGTTGCTCAAACGCTCACGAAGGGCTTCTTCGCTTTCATCAGGAAGCTTTTCGATAAGAGCTTCCATGTCCAAGGGGCTTTTTTCTTGGATATTATTCACTACACCCTCAAAACGAATCGCTTTACCTGCAATTTCAGGATTAGGGTGATCTTCAGGGAACTCATAATCAACGCTAAAAGTCTCAGTCAGTTTTAAACCTTGGATCGCTTTTTCGATTTCCGGAATAATACGCTGTTGACCAAGCTCAACCTTTTCTTCAGGAGAATTAAGGTTTTCTAAGGCTTCATCACCTTCAAAAGCATTGAGTGAAACAGTGACCAAGTCACCATCTCGGCATTTCTTGCGTCGCTTTAGTTCAATCCACTCGCCATGTAAATCACGGAGATTTGCAACTTCTTTATCAATACGAGCCGAGCTTACTGTCCAAACTTCTTTTTCACCCTCAAGCGTAGAAGCCTCTGGTAGATCAAAAGGAGGAATGACCTCAAAACTAAAGGTCAGTTCTAAATCACTTCCACGCTTAAGCGCCTTAGTCATATCCAAATTAGGTTGGCTGAGAGGTACAAGAGCCAAGTCATTAAGCAGATGAGTCCAAGACTCTTGTACTGCATTAGACTGCAAGTCAGCAAGTATGCTGCGACCATACCGTTGCTCAATAATCTTTTTTGATACCTTACCCTTACGGAAACCTGGGATTTTAGCAGTGGCTTTGACCTTTGACAGTTCCTTGTTGTATTGGGGGTTAATTGTCTCCCATGCGAACTTGAAAGATACGCTTTGGGTGAAGCCATCAAGATTATTGTTTAATACTTCCATGGGTTTCCTCACTTTATTGATCTTAATGATGACCAACAGTCTAGTTGAGTATGGGGTTTAAACTCTCTCAAAAAAGAAATATGAGAAAGCTCTATTACTTAATTTAGAGCGAACTTCTACCTCTACTTGATCCAAAACTCAAGAGATCCTCAAAAAGATCTCTGATTCTTAATGTTTTTTAAGCACTAATTTACTGAGTAAGTATTTTAATTTACATAAGAAAAAAGCTCTTACTGAAGCAATAAACAAGTTGGAGTCGATCAACGTAAAAAGCGATTTAACTCTGTTTTACAGGGAAAACTATAGGCAAAAAAAAACCTCCATGACGAATCACAGAGGTTTTTTATTATGTACGAAGAGGGGGAGTCGAACCCCCACGGGTCGCCCCGCTGGAACCTAAATCCAGTGCGTCTACCAATTCCGCCATCCTCGCACAAGAGATCTATATAATATACGATCTCTTTTTTAAACTCAAGTATAAATTTGCATTTATACTTAAGGTTTTCTTTAGACTTTAACCTATATAATCTTTGCTTGTGAGTGCAAGCAATCTATGCCATGTAATTAGTAGATTTACTTAGAGTGGGCCATGAAGGACTCGAACCTTCAACCAACGGATTAAGAGTCCGGTGCTCTACCGATTGAGCTAATAGCCCACAACGCACCTGGCAGGGCTCGAACCTGCGACCTACGGATTCGAAGTCCGGCGCTCTTCCAACTGAGCTACAGATGCAAAAGTAAAACGACTGATCTTAAAAAACAATGCTAACTTGCTCTCTTGTGCTCAAGCGAGTAGAACCCGTCCGAGCGCAAACGCGCCTGGCAGGATTCGAACCTGCGACCAATGGCTTAGAAGGCCACTGCTCTTCCGCTGAGCTACAAGCGCAGAGTGATTATATATATTAAATGATGTCAAAGAAGTCGGGGCGAGAGGATTCGAACCTCCGACCACCTGTACCCAAAACAGGTGCGCTACCAGACTGCGCCACACCCCGATGTGTATGACGAATGTGAGGTAGTTCTTATACGACCTAAAACCAAGAGTCAAGAAAATATTTTACTCAACTTTGATAAAGCTCTTAAGGCATTTCCTCTATGACTAAATTTATCCTTATTTTCTCCACTGATCGAAGCAAAAGAACGTCCATCATTTAAATTAAAAATAGGATCATAACCAAAGCCTCCGTCACCATATGGACTCTGTCGGATGCTTCCTTGACAATATCCAAAGGCAAGTAGGCAGTCGTCTTGCCATGCTAAGTTTTCTTTAGGGAGAGACTTCAACACCGCTGTTTTTTGCTGATGATTCAGACCTGCAATCGCCAATACACAATGAAAAGCTGCTGTTCGTTCAGAGGGTGATACGCCCTCTAAAGCCTTTAATAGCGCTTCATACCGATCTTGATCACTACCTTCGACATAACGCGCACTTTTAATGCCGGGTTCACCATTTAAAGCATCCACACATAGGCCACTGTCATCGGCAAGACACAGTATCCCCGTTCTTTCAAAGCCTGTTTTAGCCTTAATAATGGCATTTTCCGCAAAACTTACCCCATCTTCAATAATTTCTGGGAAAGGGCCTGTTCCATGAAGATCAGCCCATTCTTTAAAGCTTTGCCACTGCCATTGGGGCATTAAGCGCTTAAACTCATCTTTTTTGTGTAGATTACCCGTCATCAATAACATCAATAGTCCCTAGCTTTCTGTAACTCTTACCTACTTTAGCCTATATAAAGCTTTAGCAAGAAAGAATCGCTTGTTTTTGTAGCTCAAAGATATGCTCTGATGCTTTTTCAGCTCGTTGTACCATTTCTAAAAGTTGCTTTGAGTTAAATGGTTTTCTTTCTGCAGTTCCTTGTACTTCAATAAGACCTTTGGTTGATAAAACAATATTCATATCAACCTCGGCTTGAGAATCTTCGTGATAGCAAAGATCTGTGAGTAATTGCCCATCCACAAGCCCAAAGCTAATTGCGGCAAAGGGTGAGGGTTGATAATTAAAAGGTTTAAGAGCAATTGAAGCCGCCACAAAGGCACCGGTAATGGCTGCACAACGAGTGCCACCATCGGCTTGAATCACATCGCAATCGATCGCCAAAGAAAGCCCTTCAAGTTTCATTAAATCAATCGCCCCGCGTAGACTGCGTCCAATCAGCCGTTGAATTTCAGCAGTACGTCCCGATGGCCCTTTGCGCTCACGGCGTACTCGACTGTGTGTTGAACCTGGCAGTAAGGAGTATTCAGCACTAATCCACCCGCCTTCTTCCACAAAAGAGGGTACTCGCTCCTCAATACTTGCGGCACATAAAACATGTGTATCTCCCCATTTAATAAGAGCACTACCAGCCACATGTTTTTGAACGCCCAACTCAAACGAAATGGGTCTTAGGTCATGCTCTAAACGTCCATCGATTCTAGTCATGGTACTTTCCTTTACTTAAGCCACTTAAGGCTTCTTTGATCGTCAACTTTTTAATTTTGGATATATTTTCTAGATAGGTTCTAGTTCAAAATATAATGGGCAACAACATATGCGAAACCAATGCCCAAACCAACCATGATTAATAGTTGAAACCAAATAAATGAATCGTAAGGCTGCTTAAGCTTATGTACTTGAGTATTTTCTTGAGTCATATGCTGAGCAATACTTTGTTGTTCAAAGCGATTACTTTTTCTATTTTGTGGAGCTTGTCTGGAGCTGTGCGATGCTTGAAGCGGTACTGCTTCTCCAAGTTTTCTTTCTTCAAGTTTTATTTCTCTAAGTAAGGGACTTGCTGACCCGACTTGTATAGTGAGGACATCAGGAGAACTTATAGAAAACTTTGGCTCAATTTTTCGTGTGTTGACTTCAGGCTCTTGAGCCTTGTGATCTCTTAAGACTACTTTTGGTTTAGCTGTTTGAGCCGGATGTTGTTTAGTTTGGGGTAAAGGTGGTGGACTTGCTGCTTTCATGGAGACAACAGAAGGCACAGGTGAATGATGAAGAGAAGACGGAAGTGAAGTTGGATGTGATGAGGGGAGTGAAGGAGGAAGTTGAGGCAAACTTGTATAAGGATTTATTCTTTGGCCTGTCATAACTTTCCCAAAATCCTTAGTCAAATCTGAGTCAATCATTGATACTGACTCTAAAACACTGATCTCACTCAAGTCATGGTTAGGTAATTCTGTCCTCGCTTCGCTATCTGCAATCGAAGTCTTCATATCTTCAAATAAATGCTGATCACTCCATCTCATCAATTGCTTTTTAAAAAGCATGGTTTCATCATCATCTTCAAAGTCTTTTGACACCTCATGTTCTGCTTCTTCTTGATCAACAGTGCTCGTCATTTGCTCAAGCACTTCAATCGCCATCAACATACTCTTTGCATCAGGAAATCTTTGAAGTGGATCAGCATGAAGCGCACAGTCAAAAAACTGAGTCCATTCCTTAGGCAAGTGCTCAGGCAAGGGATCAGGTTTTGTCTGATCCTTGTATATATTTCTTAATCTTAAATAGGGTTCGATACCACTGAGTTCTTCATTTAGAAACGGTGAATGATAACTAAGGGATTCATAGGCAATAACGGCAGCTGCAAAAAGATCAGTATGATGACTGAGCTCACCCTTGAGTAAGATCTCGGGCGCTAAATAATAAGGTGTTCCCATGATTTTATTACGTGTTGCCTCTCGAGTTGCATCATCTAACATTTTGGAAATTCCAAAATCTAATACAACCAGCCTAAAGTCTTGGTCTGAATCATAGCAAACCATCAGATTTAAAGGCTTGAGATCTCGGTGAACCATTCCTAAATCATGTGCCTCAATGAGTGCCAAAAGAAGTTGTTTTAGGAGTAAAATGACTTGCTGAGGACTCAAAGGCCCCCGCTGAATAAGTCGATCGCTTAGAGTTTCACCTTCTACAAATTCCATCACCATATAGGGTAAGAGTTTTGAAGCCGATGGGCTTTGGTGCTGTCCGGAACCAAAGAGTTGAACGATGTATTGGTTTCTGAGCTGAGACATTAATCTCATTTCATCATTAAACAACTCGATAAGCTCGTCACTAATTCGAGTCAAAAACTTAATGGCAACAGCCTTACGAGTGTCTTGCTTAGCATCGGTTTGTTTGTGTATTGCAAAGTAGACAGAGCCAAAGCCCCCTTTGCCTAAAGGTCGAATGAGGATATATTGATCGGAAACAGTTTCACCCAACAGTTTATCGTCCGGATAACGTTCAATATAATTCCAATCGATCATTGCTCGATAAGGATGATGCTCACAGGTCGGCAGAGGCAAGTGACTTTCATGAGCAATGTATATCTGCTTTTGGCAGACCGCACAGCCCATTGCGATCATGATCACCTCTCTTTATATTCAACTTGCTATGATATATTCTCGTTTTAAATCATTCTAAGTCTTTAATACATTTAGAATATAAGCAAGGGAAATCAGAGTTAATACTCAAAGATAAGCAATATAAAATAAGCGATATAAATGTAGCGCTAATGATCAGCTAGCCTCTTAAAGTAAGGTTCAATATTTTATTTTCGACGGGCCCGTACCTTTTTCCCATCAATTCTAAACCCCTTGAATGACTTCAAGGCTTGATCAACACGTCTTTCTTTGACCTCAAAGGTGGCCACATGCTCATAAATGTTAAGCTTAGCAACCTGTGCGCCTTGTAAACCACTATCAGCAAGCTTTTGCTTGAGTGCTCTTTCCGAAATCCCTCCTTGAGATCCTTGACTAACTTCAATCACAGCCCATGACTCACCACCCGCTTGTCCTTCTCCTCTGGTTTGAATACTTTTTGCTACTCTTACATGAGATGTTGGAGCCTCTGATCTGGGTCCACGATCCAAACGCTCTCCTCGGTCTCGGTAATTTCCACGCCCTCCACGCTCTCCACGCTCTCCACGCTCTCCACGCTCACGATGATTTCTTCTATCTTGGCGCTCATCACGGTCTTGGCGTTCACCACGGTCCCGACGCTCACCACGGTCTCGGCGCTCACCACGGTCCCGACGCTCACCACGGTCCCGACGCTCACCACGGTCTCGGCCTTCACCACGATCTCGGCGCTCACCACGGTCTCCTCGACTATCTTTTCTCTTGTTACGTCCACGTGCTGGGATTTGGTCCAGGTCGATTAAACGCTCTTGAGTCAATGTCATTGCTAAAGCTTGCGCACAAGCATGGTAAATTAAATCTTCTTGCTCTAATGACTTTAAGATTTCAAGTTCTTCCCCCAACTCATTAAGCCAGGTTGGGAGTTGCTCAGGAATGCTTGTGGTCATAAACTCTTTAAGCCAATTGCGTAAACGACGTTTTACAACGTCTTGCGGCTTTGGAATCTCTTGGAGTTTAATATGTAAGCGCACAGCTCTTGCCAAGTATTCTGCACGACGTTGGTCTTTAGGTTCAACAAACAAACCCGATTGACCGTGATTGCCTGCGCGTCCGGTACGTCCGCTTCTATGGATATAAGCCTCTGCATTTTCGGGCAAATCATAATGAAAAACATGCGTGAGTTCATCAACATCAATACCACGTGAGGCAATATCGGTTGCCACCAATAATTGAATGTCTTTTCGCTTAAATCTACCCATCGCTTGGTCTCGCAGGGCTTGACTTAAATCTCCATGTAAGGCACCGGCGTCTATGCCATCAGCCACTAGGCGATCTACCAAGGACTGAGTTTCTAAGCGAGTTCTACAAAAAACCATGGCATATAAATCATCGGTTGCATCAATAATTCTTAAAAGGGCTTCATATTTTCTACCTCTAGGAATGTTATACGCAACGTGATCTATAACCCCTTGATTACTTTCGGCGTGTTGCTCATTCGACAAGCGAATTTCTTGAGCCTGTTGCATAAATCGACTTGCAATACGCTTAACGCCTTTGGCCATAGTCGCTGAGAATAACCAAGTTCTCTTTTCACTCGGCAAAAGATTAAGGATTTCATCCAATTCATCTTTAAAGCCCATATTGAGCATCTCATCAGCTTCATCCAAAACAAGGTATTTGATCATCTCGGGATAGATTTCACCTCGTCGCGCCAAATCAAGTAAGCGTCCTGGAGTAGCGACAATGATACTGACTCCTTTTTGTAATTGACGAATTTGGCGGTCGATTGGTGTTCCACCAAAAACACTCACAAGTCTAAGATCTGGTAACCCACGAGCAAAGCGTCTGAGTTCTTGAGTGATTTGATTTGCGAGCTCTCGAGTTGGCGAGAGAATTAGAGCTTGAGGTTTTTGAGCGGCCTCGATTAAACTCAAAAGAGGTAAACCAAAAGCTGCAGTTTTACCGGTGCCGGTGCGAGCGATCACGAAGAGATCTTGTTGACCTTGCAAAGCGACCGGTATGGCTTCGGCTTGAACAGGAGTTGGATCGGTAAAACCAAGTTCCTCAAGAGTAGGTAAAAGTTCTGGACGTAAGCCAAGCTCATTAAATGACATAAGGAATCCTGTTCAATGTAAAAAGAAGTTCTATGAAGCGCGACCAACATTCTGTCAAGAGAAGTCTCCTGTGAACGCCGATTATCATGGTAATAATTTGTATTTGGACCGAACTTTACTCAATCGAGTTTGATTTTAGGTTCATGATCAAGCAAAATAATTAAAAATAGATATGCTGAAGATTTATGATTTCTCATCCACTTGAAAAGATTTTGAAAGCCTTACTTATGTTCAAAGCCAAGCCAAGCCCAATTCACAGCCTCGATTTTAGCAATAGACTTGTTAAATTATCAATATTA